>CAYFXZ010000014.1:0-49424 GCA_964347245.1 uncultured Candidatus Bathyarchaeia archaeon
AGCCTTATCAAAGAGCAATGAGGAAAGGGAGCCTATTGCTCCAAGACCAATAGCTCCGCAGAAAGTGATAAATTCCCTTGGATCATTGACCGGCGCCTCATCAGAGGAAATGCTAATTGCTTTAATACATAAATCCCATAATCTCTCAGGATTTTTCGAAAAATTAACTTCTATCAAATCAGCAAATGCTGCTGCCAATTCTAAATTTCCTCTAGGACCGGGAAGATTGCTTTTGGAAACTAGATATTCAGTTAGTCCTTTTTCATAACCTGTTTTAAGAAAGTTATCAAGAAGTTTGGCTAAATATTGTTTGTCAAACTCGGTCTTAACCATTTCAACCCAACTTTTTTACTTATCTGAGAACAACAATTTTCAATAGTTCTATTTATGCAAATATATTTTAAACTAATTCTTCAGGATTGTAGCAAACTAAGTTATGTTTGTTTCTCAAGTGTATTTACATCCGAAGGCGCATATTGGAAGTTTCTTTGTTATATGTTTGGTCATGTTCAACATTGAACTACATAGAAAACATAACCATAATAATCTGAATATGTACGAAACATCTCAATTTCTACTTCACGACAAGCAATATCCCGCAGTTTTTCCTTATCACTCTTGTATTTTTCCTTCAAGCTTGGAAGTTTAGCCAATATTGGATCATAATAGTTAGTCCACCAACTTTCAGATGGAAGAACAAAAAACCCAACTAAACGATATCCAACTTTTTTAACAATATCCAAATTCCCTTGTATTGTTTTAATAGTCGGATCAAATTGATCCAAGTATTCTTTGACTTCTGCAGGTACATTATTTTTTAGCCATGAAAGATCTGAAACAACAAGATATCCCTTATCAGTTAACAATCGTTTCCATTCTCGCAAACCTTTTTCAAAACCAATAATGAATATTGCACCTTCAGACCAGATTAAATCAAAAGTGTTACTATCGTAGGTTAATTTTAACATATCACCCTTTACAGGCTTAATTTTGGTGGTTAAACCCTCTTTTTTTATTTTAAAGTCTAATTGATCTAAAAAAGGCTGATGATTATCCAAAGCATCGATCTGACCTTTAGATAGTTTTGCCAATTCAATAGTTTGCATACCTGGACCACAACCAATATCTAATATGCGCGGATTTTTTGGCAAGTCCTTAAGCATCAAATATGCTCTACGAGTTGAATCATTATCACCAGGACCTGCTCTTGGAAGACCGTTGTGTATTTCCCAGAATATTTCAGGTAATTGATCTGACATTAGTAATTTCTCGCTGTATTGAATAGGGAGTATTGCAAATAATATTTTCTATAAACTAATTTTCTAATTTTCTAATTTCTAAATATGGTAAAGTTACAAACCACAAAAACAACATAAAATTTAGTATTAAAAAATTTGTTTATATACGAAATTAGTCCAAAAGTGCTAATTTATTATTGTTCCCCAAAACTTTCAGCTATGTACTTTCCAAAAGCTCTGTTTGAAGATTTGGCAGATATGAAGACAAAGTGGAGAAGCAGGCTAAGGGTTATGCAAGAGTTTGTCAAGAAACCTTGACTAAAAATCTTCTCTAATGGCTGTTTTTGTCAAGAAACCTTGATAAAAACGCTTTTACAACGGAAAAAGGCTAACATAAAAGGGGTAAGTGTTGAGTAAGAGTATACTAGTGAAGGCTCTTTTTCTCTTAGCTGTTTTTTCAGCAAGCTCAATGCTACCCTCCATCTCTAAAGCTCAGCCTCAAGAGAATACTTGGAAAACTCTAACTCCAATGCAACAAGCAAGAGGAGGTTTGGGCGTTGCGGCGGTAGATGGCAAGATTTACGCTATCGGAGGCTCTACCGCAAGTGGGTCCTACCCTCCCGATGCTTTCGCAGGCGAATTTGTGGGGACAAACGAGGAGTACGACACAGAAATTGATGCATGGATTTTTAGGGCTTCTATGCCGACAGCAAGAGCCTATTTTGCTACAGCGACTTACCAGAACAAGATTTACTGTATTGGAGGAGCGGTCGGTTTTACCATTGACGAGAATACAGGGTTCTATTCGTATGTTACGTCTGGAGTTAACGAGGTATATGATACAACCACAAACACGTGGGAAACCAAAAAATCCATGCCTTATCCCCAATTGAAAATCCAAGCCCAAGTAGTAGACGGGAAGATTTACGTTGTGGGCGGAGCTTCCACTTATGTTTATGACCCAGAAAATGATTCATGGATGCTCAAAAAACAGGCGCCTGTATCTCATCCATGGCCGGTTGTTGTGGACAACAGGCTGATTGTCTCGGGCGAATATTCACCGCTTTGGGGTTCTCCCGAGCAGAAGATTCTGGTTTATGACACGGAGACTGACACTTGGAACGAAGGCAAATCTGGTGCAATTGCTGTCGTTCAGGGTGCGGCTGGAGCAACAACTGGCGTGAAAGCTCCTCAAAAGGTTTATGTCTTAGGTCTGATAGTTGAGGCGCTTCTTCCAACAGTGGTTAATCAAGTTTACGACCCCAAGACGGACACTTGGGCGACAGCCACCACCATGCTGGCAAACCGTTCGGATTTTGGTGTTGCAGTCGTAGATGACATTTTATATGTAATTGGAGGTTATCTCCGTGGGTCTCGTCATGTAACTCCAACCGCGGTGAATGAGCAGTACATACCCATTGGTTATGGTGTTCCGCCAGAAATCAAGGTTGTTTCGCCTGTAAACCAGACATATAACGCGTCCAGTGTTTCTTTGGTTTTCACCTTAAATAAGCCAGTTAACTGGATGGGTTACAGTCTTGACGGAGAAGAAAACGTAACCTTCAAGGGAAACACTACCATAAGCGGGCTGTCCAACGGGGTGCATAGTGTTTCTGTTTATGCGAGAGACGAGTTTGATAACGTAGGAGTCTCCCAAATAATCACTTTTAGCATAGATGTACCTTTCCCAACAACCTTAGTAATAGCTTCCGTAATCACAGTAGCTGTTATTAGTGTAGGTTTGCTTGTCTACTTCAAGAAACGCAAACACTGAGCTGAAAGCAGTGTGCGTGTTCAAAAGAAAAACTTTTAGTTGTTAGATTCATAATGCTTTTTGAGAGGTAATATAAACGTCTGACTTTCCACGTGGTGATGTTTATTCAGTTTTGAATGCATTTCAGCCTTTTCTTAAGAGTATCGACATGCTCACCTACATGGAGGAGCATTGGAACGAGGTTCAAGACCAAGAGTGGTTCAATGAAATGCGAGAGTACATGGAAGAGAACCATTTCGGCAGATTTTACAGCGGTAATAATGGCTATTATAGAGGCAGACATGGTTGCTGGGGCGGGTAGACAAGTAGCTCCAGTTCCCCTTTCGATTTAGATGTTTTTTCTAAATTCCTAGGTTATAACTCGGAGAAGAATCTTGATTAAACCGCCGATATTTTCTAATTTTCTAAATTCTAACAGGGCAATCAAAATAGAAAAAATGGAATTTTGGAAAAATCTTGACGGAAAAACAATATCAAGATTTTAGAAAGGAACATTTTTATTTTCGTTAGACATTTGAACTGGGAAATGAATGTCCTATTTGAGTTTAATTCGGCTTGGTACATACTCTTTATAGCCTTCTTAATCTCTTGGCTCATTCTAATGACTATTCGTCGTCAATCTAATAATCGGAGAGAAATTAAGGAACAGATCTTCTTGGCTTTGAGTGGTTTATTTACTTTAGTATTAATGGAATTTTTCGCTGTATCCTTCAATCTGTGGTCTTATACTCCGGGAAATTGGCCCGTGATTCTGTGGCCCACTTATCTTGCAGCCATTCTTTTTGGCTATCAATTGCTACGTTCGATAGAAGGCGTAGTGCATAGATACCCAATCTTACCTAAAACCTAATAAACAATGTATTCTTTTTACAGAGTGCATCCGAGGGCATGAGAGGGGAAGTTCTCTGTTATATGTTTAGTCTTTTGTAAAGCAATGATTTTCTAATTTCTAAATTTCTAACCGGTTACCCAAAATATAAAATGGAATTTCCAAAAAGTCATCTATTTTAGAAAATGAACAGAACTAATTAAGAAAATATTGGAATAAAACATGTAAAACCAAATCGTTTATTAAATATACTGCATTAGATGGTGGGCAAAAACTGAGTTCTTTTTTGCTCTTTTAAGGAGCGAAAGAGAGAAATGGAAGGGAGGTGAAAATGCAAAAATGAACGAAAAAGGTATCTCAGCAATGCTTATAATAGTCATCATCGTTGCCGTGGTAATCGTAGGAGTCGTAGCCTATTGGGGTCTTACCAATACCGGCGAACCAACTCCTACTCCAACACCTACACCAACACCTTCAAACAACATTGATACCGCAACTAGTCTAGGATTTAAGGTAGACGCCTATGGCGAGTTTTATGCATTCACAGCAAAGAACCTTGGAACTTCTAGTATACTGCTTCGGGTTGATGAAGTAGATGCTCAGGGCACTAGTTTTACTTATGTATTCAATCAAGCAGAAGAGACCGTGTGGGCAAGTTTTGCTGGTGCCTGGACGGACGTTTCTACTGATTTTGATTCCTATTGGTCCGGCACGAACAGCGAGATAATCGGATATACAGCATTCAATGACTACAAGACTGAACTTGCAGCGAACTGGTCAGGAAATGGAAACTATGACTACACATCTGGCGAAGACACCTTCCATGTTTATGATATCATCGTAAATCCTGAACCTGAGGATTCTTTGTTCGAACATGGGTAAGCACAAATGCTTTCTTTGGTTACAATAATCCCCTTTTTTCACAATAGGTACATCTTCTCGTATTCTTTGCTTATTACAATATGTTGAAAAAATGTTCATTCTTTCATTCGTGCGCGCGGTGTAGAGAATCAGATTGTGTTTGTTTCGCAAGTGTATTTACATCCGAAGGCGCATATTGGAAGTTTCTTTGTTATATGTTTGGTCTTAACGTAAATCAGATTCTTATCGGCAGCGCACTTAAATCGGTCAATCAAAACTATATCTACGTAGGTAGCTCATGTCCAACGATTTTGCACTAATGATGACGATGATGTGGCCGTTTATTCCAATGTTCCTAATCGAAATTCACTATGCAACTAATTTTTGGAGAAGATTAGGCATCTGGACGTATTTCATAATTTTCTTGGAATGGTTACCCATAGCCTACATCTTGTATTCAATACAAACAGTAATTCTACAATACGAAATTGCAATAGCCTTGCCCTTGCGCATTCTAGGAGCTGCAGCCATAGCCGCAGGCATCGTTCTGCACTTATGGACAGCGAAGATTCTTGGAATCAAAGCCACAATTGGTTACACTGAATTAAAGCCAACAAATGATGAGAAAACTGAGAGTTTGATTACTTCCGGACCTTTTTCTGTGGTTCGCCATCCCTCATACTGGGCGCACACATCAATCCTAGCAGGAACCTTTCTGATTACGGGTATAATCACAGTCGGCGTAATTGCGTTAATAGACTTGACAATAACGTATTTCATAACAACAGAGTTGGAAGATCGTGAGCTAATAGAGAGGTTCGGAAAACAATACAGGGAATACAAGAAGAAAGTTCCTAAGTTCTTCCCTAAACTTCGTCGCTAGACAAGGCAAGATGCCAAAGCGTTCTTACTCGAGATTTCTTGACAAAGCTTCAGTGATTTTCTAATTTTTAAAATTCTAACCGGCTATCCAAAATAGAAATTAAAATTCTAAAAAATTAAATTGATTTAGAAAATAGAATTTAGAAAAACTACATTTAAATGTTTACGTGTCTTGAAATAGAACAGTAGTCATAGACTAACAATAGCAACTGCTCCTTTGGAGGCTACTACTATTGTTGTCCGGGTAGACTCCGAATTTTGTATAGCTTTTTTGTTGAATTTTACAAGAAAGTTTATTAATTGTTTTGTCGCTCAATAGTTGGATATAACAATGTTATGAGGTTTGAATGTTGGTTGGTGAACGTTTTTGTTCAAACAAAAAAATTAGCTCAAATTCAATCGGGAAAACTTGCAACTAACTCAATATCAGAAAAAATTTCTTTTTTAAGAAGTATAGTTGGCAACACCCCATTAATAGAAATAGATAAAACAAATGGAAATGCCATTTTCACAAAACTGGAATATTACAATCCTTTAAGCCACTCAGTTAAAGACCGCCCAGCGGTCTATATGTTTGAAAACGCAATAAAAAAAAGGATAATTGAAATAAAAGATTCTATTTTTATTGAAGCGTCTTCTGGAAATTTTGGAATTGCTTATGGACTCGCGGGCAGGTTTCTTGGACTTAAAACGATTATTGTAATACCAAGTGTTGTAGGAAAAACAACCTATGATAGAATAAAAAAAACTGGAGCTATGGTTGAAAAAACTCCAGATGGATATTGTCCTCGCAGAAATGAAAGAGACGGAGCAATAGTAAAAGTCAAGGATTTGTGGCTTCAAAATCCAAAAATGGAGTATTTGAATCAGTATAACAATCCCAACAATATTAGAGCACATTATGAAACCACAGGTCCTGAGATTTGGAATCAAACAAATGGAAAAGTAGAAGCAGTAGTTTTAGGAGCTGGAACAGGGGGTTCAATTATTGGAATTTCAAAGTATCTAAAACAAATGAATCCAAAAATCAAATGTGTAGCAGTACAGCCTCAAGAAAATCATCATGTTCAAGGATTAAGAAATTATAATGAATCCTTAGAACCGGAAATAATACAAAAGAACCGAAAATTAATTGATGAATGGATTGAAGTAAGTGACAAAGAAGCTTTTAGGACAACTGAATATTTATGGCGCAAGGGTTTTTTTGTTGGAACATCTTCAGGATTAAATTACATTGCATCAAAAATGATTGCTAGAAAATACAAGAATCTGAATGTCGTAACTCTATTTCCGGATTTAGGACTAAACTCATTTAAACTAATGCAAGAACAAATAATTAACAGAATAAAAGTAAATTATAATTAAAGAACAAAATGCTTCAGTCTCGAAGGCATCAGCTTTTCTCTTCGTCTTCTTCAGTTATTGATCTCTAAGAGCAGAGTGGCTTTTGCACCATGTTTAAATTTTGCCATATGATTAGAATCAGTGATATTAATGAGAAAAACAATTTTTTTCATAATTCTGTTTTTCGTTTCACTAGCCTCTCTGATTGGTCTCTTCGTGTTTATGGTTAACAGTTATCCTTCTTCAGAGTATCCTGATTGGATGTCAGACATGTGGAGTCATATGGGAGGGGGGATGATGGGAGGAACAAACGATCCCTACCTCGGGTACTTCGGAGCCTTATTTGTAGTTCTAATAGCAGTGGTTGCTGTGAGTTTAGCAGGAATAGTTTATTTCCTTCTTTTTCCAGAACTTAAAACTGGCCAACCTGGAACTCAAAGAGACATATTAGAGAACTCTAAAAAAACAGATGCGGTAGAAACGATTAGACGAACTTTAAATTCGGATGAACAAAAAATTCTTGAAGTCTTAGAAAAGCATGATGGAAAATATTTGCAGAAATACTTAGGAAAAGAAGCAGGATTAAGCAGACTAAAGACCCATAGAATCCTTGCTAGATTTGCAGAAAGAGGAATAGTAACTTTGGAAAAGAAAGGAAACACTAATGAAGTAAAACTTGAGGAATGGCTCACATAGCCGAAAGCCATTTTACTTTTTCAAAACCGTAAATCTCGATTAAAGCTTCAACAATCTTCGAAGCACAGTTATCGTCAACTTCAATCCCAACTACAAAAGAGCCAATCCTGTAAACGACTGCAACACAACCCTCTTTGAAATTAGTTTCAATAGTGAAATATTCACCTGCGTCTTTTACTTTCCAGACGTGTTTGTCCTCTTCAACAAAGTTAGCTCTGCAAATTGCTTCTCCAACATTTTTTGGCGAATCCTTAGTTCTACAATAAATAAACATCTTAAACCTCTCAACATTGAAAAAATGAAAAGGGGAGGCTCAAAGAAACTGATTATTCCAAAGTTTTATCTTTCCAGTTCTTTCCGAGTTTGCACATACTCTTCCTTGCTTATTTCTCCTCTAGCATACCTTTCTTCTAATATCTCAATCGCTCTTCCTTCTCTGCTGGAACGTTCATAGTAGTGGTCATGAGTGTTATTGCAACTTGAAAGGGTAATCAAGGGAAACCACCCAAAACCACAAAACATACATATTCTACTTCATCTCATACAACAAATCAAAGGGAGGGGCTTACCAGCCTCAGCAACCAAAGCCTCCTCGACGATAGCCTCCAGGACCGTAGTAATCGTCTCCATAGTTTCTGTAGTTGGGATGGTAACCATGTTCTTCCATGTATTCTAACATTTGATTGAACCATTCTTGACTTTGAACTTCGTTCCAATGCTCTTCCATGTACTGAATCATGTCATCGAACCATTCTTCATCTTCCATACCAGTCCACCTAGCTTCCATGTGCTCGCGCATTTCAGTCCACCAGTCCTCATTCTCAGTTTCAGGGATGTAACCATGCATATAATCAAACGGTGTGTTGGTGTAATGTGCAAGCGATAAACCAATGGCGAGGGTTGCTATACCTGTAATGGCTGCAAGTGCTAATGCGATTTTCAGAGTTTTCATTTTTTCATCACCAGCAATACCTTTCTCATCATGTCATAAGTAGGTTGGCTGAAACAAAACTGAAACGGTTTTGAAACAGTTTTAGTCTGAAAAAAATTCAGATATCCTTATTATTTCAGATAAACTGTTAGAATTTGAAAATATAACACTGTTTTGGAAGTGATGGTTATTGGATCACCAAAACCACAACAAAAATCAAATGATGGACCAAAAAAAGATGGATCACACTAAACACAAAAAACATGACATGGGTACTCACGCGCACCATATTGAAGTGTTTAAAAGAAAATTCTGGATATCCCTTATCCTAACAATTCCAATATTGTTACTCTCAGAGCTTATTCAAACCTGGTTCAACTTCAATCTGACAATACCATACCAAAGAGAAATCATATTTCTCCTGTCTCTTATCGTGTATGGCTATTGCGGTCTCCCTTTTCTTAAAGGAATGATAGAAGAACTAAGAAAACGCCAACCAGGAATGATGACATTAATCGGCGTTGCAATCTCTGTAGCTTTCTTTTATTCATCAGCGACTGTTTTTATAATTAGTGGAAAAGACTTCTTTTGGGAACTCGCCACACTTGTGGATGTTATGCTTCTCGGTCATTGGATCGAAGCCAAAAGCGTGCTTGGCGCTTCAAGAGCGCTCGAAGAACTGGTTAAAATCATGCCAACAACAGCCCACTTAATCAAGAAAGATCAAGCTGTAGATGTTCCAATATCAGAACTGAAAAGAGATGATCTAGTATTAGTTAAACCCGGAGAAAAAATTCCCTCAGATGGCATCATCTTTGAAGGAGAATCATTTGTCAACGAGGCTTTACTAACAGGCGAGTCAAAACCAATTTACAAAGAAGTAAACAGCAAAGCAATCGGCGGCTCAATTAACGGAGATGGAATTCTTAAGATAAGGATCCAAAAAACGGGAGAAGAAACGTACCTTTCCCAAGTTATTGCATTAGTTAGACAAGCACAAGCAAGTAAGTCTAAAACACAAGATCTAGCAAATCGTGCTGCTGCTCTCCTATTCTATGTTGCTTTATTCTCCGGAGTACTAACATATTCTGCGTGGTTCTTACTGGGAGTATTGGATGTAGCTCTTGAGAGAGCTGTAACAGTATTGGTTATCGCGTGTCCTCATGCCTTAGGACTGGCAATACCGTTAGTGGTTGCTCTGTCAACTTCAATTACTGCAAAGAGTGGAATTTTGATAAGAGATAGAAAAGCTTTCGAAACAACTAAGGATGTTGATGTTGTCGTTTTTGACAAAACAGGAACCTTAACTGAGGGCAAATTCGGAGTCAGCGATGTTGTATCATTTTTGCCTGAAAAAGAACTCTTAGAATATGCAGCTTCAATTGAGCTAAACTCTGAGCATATCATTGCTAAGGCAATTGTGGAATACGCAAAAAAGAAAGATGTGAAGATACTAAAAATCAGGAATTTCAAGGCTATTCCCGGAAAAGGCGCCAAAGGCATCGTACACAACAAGCAAGTCTTTGTTGGGAGTCCAAAGCTATTGGAAGAATTGAACATAATCACAAGTGATGAGAGAATAATTGATTTGCAAAAGCAGGGAAAAACTGTTGTTTTCATGATTGTTGAGAGCCAGTTGGCGGGTGCCTTTGCATTATCAGACAAAGTAAGAGAAGAGTCAAAGCGGGCCGTGAAACAGCTTAAAGAAAATGGAATAAAAGTGTATATGCTTACTGGCGATTCGAAGGAGGTTGCTGCTTCAGTTTCAAGAGAGTTGGGAATTGATGATTTTTTTGCTGAAGTTTTGCCAGATCAGAAGTCAGAGAAGATAAAATTGCTTCAAGGAAAAGGACTTAAGGTAGCCATGGTTGGTGACGGCGTAAATGATGCTCCTGCTTTGGTTACTGCTGATGTAGGAATTGCGATTGGAGCAGGAACTGATGTTGCTATTGAAAGTGCAGATGTAATTCTGGTAAAAAATGACCCTCGGGATGTAACTAAGCTTTCTTCGCTTTCAAAGAAGACTTACTCAAAAATGGTTCAGAATTTGTGGTGGGCAGCAGGTTACAACATTATAGCTATTCCACTTGCAGCAGGAGTGCTATATAGTTATGGGGTCATTATAAATCCTGCAATTGGAGCATTGTTGATGTCGTTGAGCACAGTTATTGTAGCCATCAATAGTCAAACACTGCGAAAATATGAAAATTGATTATAAACAATACAACAGAAATATTTCAATAATAAAGAATCGGCAGTTTGACTCGCTCATAGACTCGCTTCAGTTTTTCAGCCGAATAGTCAGTATAATGCCTCGCTGACACAGATTTGGGAACTCTTCCGCAAAACGCATCAACATAAGTCTCAGAGACTCCAAGTCTCAGCATTTCTGAGCAAACCACTGCCTCAACTTCTGAGGAGTAATATTCAATCCAGTCTTCTCCTTAGCAGATTTCCAAAATTCCACAACTTCATGCCTCTGCATTGGAAAAATCCTCTTGCTTCTAGACTGCTTCTTTGGTGCCAAATATTCATTAAGCGCTTGTTCTGCTTCTTCATTGTAGAAACTACACCAAGACTTCTTCGTCTCTACCAAATGATTATTAGGTATAATCATTCTCTTTTCAAAATCAATATCATCTGGCTCTAGCGATAGTATTTCTTGTCTTCTCAAGCCACTAGTTGCGTACAATAGGAATAGAGCTTTATCTTTCGGTGTTTCAATTGCCTCATAGAACCTTCGCAGATCTTCTTTGCTCACAATATGTTTTGGCTTGTACACTTGACGAGGAAACCTGAAGCTCTCCACAAGCTCTGGTTTTTCCATGTAGTCTCTGAAGAACACCTTGAGAGCCATCAACGCATTTTTGTAGTAGGCTGGACTGTAATCCTCCAGTGTCTTCAAGAATGTTCTTAGATCTTCTCTTGTAATATCGTTTACATTCTTCTTTGCTGTTTTCAGCAGTTTCCTGATAAACCACACTTTCTCATACGCAGCCCTCCTTGCTCTCCTCAAATCCACAATCTGAAAATCATAAAACCTCTCAAGCATCCCCTCCTGATCTTCAAACTGTAATTCTGGCGCTTTACGAGCCAAAGGTCTCCGCTTCAAGTCCGGCCCGACCCACTCAACTTCATTTTTCAATGTTGAATTGAAGTTATTTGAATTGACTTTTGAAAACTGAGTTATTAGGTGTTTTAAGTGGTTTTCAAATGTTTTACTGAGATTGAAGCCTAGAGATCTAATTTCTAAATTCCTAACGGCTATACAAAATATAAAAATAAAATTCTAAAAAAAGAATTAGTTTAGAAAATAGAAATTAGAAAACCTACGCCTCAATGGAAAACTCTAATTATAAAGCCAAGGAATTCAGCTTAAGCTTATTCAAGTTTACTTTCCAATTTTTCTCTTGAAAAGAGCAAAGAAAATGGTTCCCAAACCCAAGAGCAGCAAACCGATTAAAACAACATAAAAGTCAAACTGGGTTACCATAAGTAGACAAGACATAAAACCTAGGAAAGATATAACCGGAAATCTTCCAATATTAAGGGGCACTCTAAAAGGTCTCTTAAGCTCCGGTTTTTTATAACGCAACCAAATCATAGAAAGATTGACAAGAGCAAAGGTAAAGAAAACTCCCAGACTAGTCATGTTTGCAACTACTTCTATGTCGCCAACAAACACAAAAACCAATGAAAACAACATCATGAGCGCTATAGCTACCCATGGTGTTCTTGTTCTATTGCTAATTCTGGAAAGCCCCTTGGGCAAAGCAGCATCCTTCGCCATCCCATAAATCATCCTAGACCCCACAATAGAAGCAATTAATACTGTATTCGCTGTGGCAAAAAGAGCAACGTAAGAAATCACCAAAAACCCATTGGAACCTAAAACCGTTGATACCGCAAATGCTAAAGGTGCATCAGAAGTCCCTAACACATCCCAACTTGCCAAATTAACCACAGCCAAAGCTAAAAGAACATAAAACACAGTAGTAACCAAAATGGAAATAATCAAAGCCCGTGGAAGATTCCGATAAGGATCCTTCGTTTCCTCAGCAATATTAACCACATCTTCAAACCCTAAATAAGCGAAAAACATTAGAGCCGCAGCCCCAAAAACACCAGAAATGCTTGGAAATTCAAGATAGTTCACTCCTACAAAATTTCCAAACCCCAAAACTATCACCAATATCAATCCCCCGATCTCCACTGCAGTGAACACGATATTCACTTGAGACGACTGCTTCATTCCCACAAAATTTAAAATCGATACCAAAACCACCAAAACCGCCGCTGCAAACACCATTGGAAAAGAAAACAATGCCTTGAAATAGCTAGAAAATCCCAGAGCCACCGTGGACATCGAAACTATACCAGAAAATATAATTAGCCAGCCAGTGAGAAAAGCCAATAACTCGCTTCTAAACGCGTTTTTAACATAGACATACTCTGCAGCTGCCTTGGGAAACATAGTGGAAAGTTCGGCATAACTTAGCCCAGTAAAAGAACTGATCAATGCGCCAATCACAAAAGATAACCACACAGAATTGCCAGCAAGTCCAGATGCTGGTCCAATCAAAACATACACGCCTGCTCCAAGAATTATCCCTACACCGTAAGCGACAGCTCCAAAAAGTCCGATACTTCTAGTTAACGTCAACACATCTCAACTCAATACACATCTAATTCCCAGAATTTATAAAAATACACGCATTTCTTCTCATGGGTGGGTCTTGGTCGATAGTTGGTTTCTTGTTTGGTACTCCATATAGAGGAGAGGGCATTTTTGAAAACAAACTTTTAGCATAGGATTAATTTTCTTGTTTGCCGGCGGAATTGGTATAATAGCTGAATATTTAAAATCCTAAACCATTGTAAATGCATACGTGGGCATGCGAAGGGAAGTTTTATATTATATTTTTAGTCTTTTAGCTGGACACTAATTTTCTGTTTTTTAAAATTCTAATCCTAGGAAAGTTAGTCGAATTTTCTCATTCCACTCCCTGGAGATAGCTTCGTGGAACTCCACTCTTCGCTATTGCCCAGTAATACTCAAATATGTCTTTACACCATTTACGAGCCTTGTCATCGCTTGTTTGAAAACCTATATGATCAAGTTTTTCATCGACTGTCGAGAAAGACAACCGAGCCTTTTTCTCAGTTACCGCAACAATTAAGCTAACTTGGTCCAAAATCCGTCGCTTAATAACTTTATCTATTGCCGGCAGTGGCCGAAAATCAGCTGGAGGCACCATACTCTCCGGAAGTATAAGCCTAAATTCTACACCCCGATTAACAGCCTTCTCCAAAAGCGGTTGAGTACTCATAAGGATTTGATCCGAAAGAATCCACACATACTCCTCTGCTTCATTTATCATGCTCTCCACAAAATGGAACGTTATCATGATGTCATCGGTAAAACTGCACCTCTCCAGATCACCTATCCTCTGTGCGAATTGATCTGGCAAGTAGCGAATAGTATGTCTTTGAAAATAATCTCTGTGCTTTGATAAAAAATTGAGGCTTGGAAGCATTCGGATTGCTCCTTTTCCATAAGGAGTTAAGCAGTATCCTCCATTTGCATTCTTTGAGATTAGCTTTTCTTCGCTGAGTCTCGAAAGATGTCTAGATGTTTCTTGCAGTCCAAGATTCAACGTTCTGGATATGTGCGTGAGCTTGCTATCTTTCTCACTAAGCTTCAAGAGAATTCTAAGCCTATCTTCGTTTGACAACTCAAAAAGTAAATTGCAGAGCCTTTCCGACAGAATCACAACCTGAATTTCATCATGAAAAATTAAGTATCAATAGTTAAATTTCAGGGTTTCTCTTTCAGAGACTTTTTGTCAAATCGTTGTCATTAATGCCAGTGTTGGAAGTTTAATGCAATGAGCGACAAAAATGAGAGCGCGTTTTCAGTTGAGTTGAATTCTAAAGACAACGTCAAGCTTGTTACAATTACGGATAATAATCGAGATGGAGTCTTGATAGAGGGTTTTCTTGGGAAGATAAAGGAACTTGACTTTGTTGAAAATGCTCTCCTTGAGATAAAAGGGTCCAATGGGATCCTTAGGATTGATTTGGGCGCGGATGATTTGAAAAAAATACATCAGTACAAGGTGAAGGAGGTGAAGAAATGAGAATAGTTCGATTCTTTATTTCTGTAATTCTTGCAATAATGATAGTCGCATGGATTTCTTCTGCCGCATTGACAGTTATGCCTGATTCCACTGCCAGCAAAGAAAGCTACTTGGGATACAAAGCACATTGCTCTTTCACTCCATATAGCACGATAATATCAATCATCGGAGCTGTCATAACATATTTGATTGCCAGAAAATGGGGCTATCTAACGTTCAAATGAGGATTGTTTATGCCAATTCCAACAGGATCAAAGAAAAGACATAAAGCTCGTTTGTCAGAGGGGAGCCATCAACTCTCTTCCGCAAATGTTCTTGCCTCAAAGTTCACTTATAAAATTTCATTCACTAAAAAACAGAGACTGCTGATAGCTATTCCTCCCTTCCTTCTTGTAACTATGTACGTCACCTTCAGATTGCTCGCTGATTTGCTGGGAAGAGTGAATGGTTATTTGGGTGGGTTTCTATTTTACTGGTTAATCTGGTGCGGTTTAATTCCTTTTTTAGCAGTTGGTTCAGAAGCGTTAGGAACCTTGTTCAATGACCCTGATAACCGATTCGGGAAACCTAAATGGGTAGGAATACTTTTTTTGGTTGGACCTTTGGTATCGCCATTTTTTACGATGTTTTTGCCAAGAGTTGTGAATGCGACATGGGGGATAGTTTTGACATCAGCTCTCTTTGCAATAATAAATGGTACGATGGAAGAAGTTCTCTGGCGCGGTGCTTTCATTAAAACCTTTCCAAAAAGTTGGATATGGAGCTACCTCTATCCATCTATCTGGTTTGGTTATTGGCATCTGTCACCTCAAACAGTATTCCCTAGCAGTATGCCTGGAGGAGCGTTTGCCTTCGCTACCGTGTCAATTTTTATGGGTCTCACTTTTGGGTGGGTGAGCAAAAAGACGAATTCAATTCGTTACACAACAATAGCTCATATACTAACAGATTTTATGGGTTTGGCGGGTTTGGCTTTCATAGGAGGTGGATATTAAATGAAGAAAGCACTAGTAGTTTATGATACAAGATTTGGCAATACGAGGGAGATAGCTGCGGCTTTAGCCAAAGGTATGAACAAACAAGGAATTGCGGTTGACTATTTGAATGTTGACGAGGTCGATATTAGCAAAATTGACGATTATGGTTTGCTGGCGATCGGCGGGCCCACTCACATGCTAGGAATTTCTGATAGAATGAAGGATTTTCTAAAGAGACTAGAAGCTGTTGACGGTAGTGGAAAACAGGGATTCTGTTTTGACACAAGAGTACAATCCAGATTCAATCATTTTGATTTGAATAGCGCTGCAAAGAGAATAGAGAAAACAATTATGAGAATAGGTTTCAATTTGATTGCTCCACGAAAATCAGCATTGGTCATAGGAAGAGAAGGCCCACTTGAAAATTGTGCACGGGATAGATTTGAGGAAATTGGCCAAAGAATCTCAGAGAAATGGCTAAAGATGTAAGCACACTGCAGTCGCTTCTATTCTTAACCAAACTTTCTTAGGCGTTGATGGATTTTCCATCCGATATATCCACCTATTGCCGCTTCAATTATTATAATTGGTAACAATATCAGGGTAACATAAGTAAAAGTCGATGTGTATTGCTGGGGCAAGAAAAGAGGGTAAGTAAGTATTCTCAAGAATGGGTCAAGAATAAAAAATTCTATAGGACCCATAATAGCCCAAAGAACAATCTTCTTTCGTTTTTTAAAAGCCTTGTACACGCTGTTGAATAATAGATCTGCCTGAAAACCTGTCAGAATTAGCGGCATTCTTGTCAGAATATCATAAGGTGTGCCCATTAAGTAAGTGGGTAGCGTGAGAATAGAGAATATAGTTGTTTGGAGGGAGAACCTCCATCTTCTGCCTTCAAAAAAAAGCAACCCCAAACTAACGAAAATAGCGTGACCCACTGTAAAGAAATAATTAACTCCTGGTATCCCTGTCAATAGCAAACCTATTTGGCCTACTAATGCGGAATAGACAAAACCTCCAACCGAAAGCATAATGACCAGAGTAACATCTCTGCTCGTCCACATAAGTTAAGCAACCTATAATGTAGCTTTAAATTCAAGTTAATCTGTTATTTGGTACTTAATAATTTAGGTGGAAGTCAATTTGAAGAGATTATGGGCAAGAAAACTTGTAACTACTGGGGCAAATCGCTCTTCAATGAGTTATCATCCAAATATTAATTGATATTTCCTTTAGTTCCCATTGCATTCGCATCCGAGGGCATGCGAGGGGAAGTTCTCTGTTATATGTTTAGTCTTTTTAGAAGTTAATGATTATCTAAATATGTCCGGGTATATACGTTGCTTAAGCCAAGCCATAGTCAAAAGAGAAAAAATATTTTCTGAAATCTTTCTCATGACTATTTCCTGCAAAGTCTGCGGCAATGCCAAGTAAGTTTAAGGTTGAGTTTCTTTTCCGTTCTCCCAATCAAAGATTTAAATGATGAATAAGTAGATTCCTATATCTTGCAGGAGAAAAATATGAAGATTAAATATTCTGAAATTGGCGTTTGTGGACTTTCCTGCCGACTTTGTCCAATGTATCATACCGAAGGAAATAGCAAATGTGGAGGATGTAAAAGCGAGTTCAGAATAGCTGTTGGATGCCCCTTTATCAACTGTGCAGTTAAGAAAAAACACATCGAGTTTTGTTGGGATTGCATTGAACATGAGATTTGTGAAAAATGGAGCAAACATAGAGAAGCTGGGAAGAAACATGATTCATTCAAATGTTACCAAAAACTTGAAGACAACATAGCTTTCGTTCAAAAGAATGGAGTTCATGAGTTTGAGAAGTTGCAGAAGATAAGAGAAAAATTGCTAAAAGTGATGCTACAAGATTTCAATGAAGGACGTTCAAAGAGATACTATTGTATTGCAGCAACCCTTTTCGAGATTGACGAGTTAAAAAAGATCTTGGATAAGGGAAAAGAACAGTCAAAAACTTTGGAGATGAAGGAGAAATCCAAAGTTCTTCACTCTTTGTTAGATTCAACAGCCAAGAAAAAGAAATATCACCTGAAGTTGAGAAAATGATTTTCTAATTTATAAATTTTAGCAAAAAAGAAAAAGGATACTGGAGGGCATAGAGCTGCGTTTTGTAGATTAAGTGGATTTAGCTTTCAGGGTTTTACCGTATTTTAGGGCAACAACTGCCGCTGCTGAGCACAAAACTACTCCGTAGACATTGTAGAAAATTACCCAATTCACCGGTGACATTGTTGTTGAGATTAGAATCGCAAAGAAACCTGTCGAGCTGGCATGCATCAAAATCGACAAGAACACACTACCTGTATTTTCGAAAACCCAAACGATTAACACTCGCAAAGCCACTAGATGCAGACAAAACCCAAAGAAATAGGGCCACCAATACCCTCCCAAAGCACTGGACTGACTCAGAAACCAAACCATCGCGTGCCAAATCCCATGAATTATCCCCAAGTAAATTGCCGTGCTGAGCGCACTTGCTTTTCCTCTCATTTTTGGATAGGCAAAACCTGTCCACCCCGGCTCTTCAAAGAACCCTCCTAGCGGACCTGCGAACACACCGAAAATAGCGAATACGGGGACCATTTCTGGAGAAACAAAAACACCTAGCAGCACTGAAACCAAAAGCAAGAGTGCAGGAAAGATTAATAGTGGAAGATACCAGCGTCCAGCAACCTTGTATTTCTTCATTCTAGCAAACAATTCTGTGAGTCCAGCTTTTCCATCCGCAAGATAAGTCATCAATATACCGGCTATGAAAGGAGCACCTAGCATTGCTAAAGCCATTAGTCCACCATCACTGAATTCGATAGTTTCACCAGCTAAGAATTTTGGTCCAACCGAAACAAAACTACCGATCCAGGCGATTGCGAAAGCTAAGACAAAATAGATTATCAGGGAATGACGTTTCACAAAATTTTGATCCCTCATCTGTCTTCACCAACCTTTGCACTTTTTGCGTATTCCGAAATAAATTTAATGTGATCAACCATCTTTTTCATGACTTCGTCAATAGCAAGGCACCAGTTGCTCAAAATATTGTATTCAAATTGCATCGCCAACAGACCGTAGGCGTACTCTGTTGCTAGGAATTTTGGATCTTTATCTTGGTCTACTAGTTTTCTTTTCTGCATTAAACTGAAGATGGTTTCTGTGAGCCTTTGTTGTCTTGTGAAGAACTCGTTTAAAGCAATGTCCCTAGCTCTTTTATTCTGAAACATTTCCAACAGAACAATTTTGGAAATTTTTTGCATCATGGGTTTCTGGGTTGCACTTTGAAAGTTTTTTAATCCTTTCTCCCAAAATTCGCTCACGGATAGAGTGTTGATTCTTTCAGCAAGATACTCTTCAGTAGGAGTTGCTTTTTCGATTTCAGTTTCGTAGTAATCTAAGATCGTGGCTAAAATATCGTCTTTGTTCTTGTAGTGATTGTAAATTGAGCTTTCTTTTATGCCAACGGCTCTTGCTATTTCTCGAACTGAAGCGCCGCTGAATCCTTTTTTGGAAAATAATTCTACTGCTAAGTCGAATATTTTTTGTTTAGTTTTGTTCATTTTTATCGCTTGCTAACTAACGATAGTTAGTCTAGTATTTAAAACTAGCGGTCGTTAGCAAAAATATTCTCAACAAAAATCAATCAGAAAAAATGTAATGCATCTCAGTTCTTATTGCATTCGCATCCGAGGGCATGGGAGGGGAAGATCTTTATTATGCGTTTGGTTTTTGGTATCACTGATTTCCTAAATTTAGTTGAAAACTGCTGATCCTTATCTGAACTTAGCAATATTTGAGTATATTAGACCATTACACTGCTGTAGCTCTAGTTCTGTACGTGTTGCTGGATTTGAAAGTGTTCGCATTGAATTCAATTCTCTTATTGGAAGATGATTACCGGTTAAGAAATGGGCAAAATTATTTCTACGTCTTAGTTTTTGTGTCAAGCTGCTAAACCATCTTGGGATTTTATTTCTTGGTTTCTTGAGAGTTCTTTCAATTTTAATCTTCATTTTGTTTTCCCACAACCATCTTAATATTAAGACCTATGTTTTACTATAAAAATATATGTCGCTTAAAAAGATTTCTGTTTAAATGGGAAAATGCTTTTATACTTAACATACAGTGGTATAACTGAGTCTAAAACTATGAAACATTTTAAGAGTATTTGCGATCCTGAAGCCTTTAAGCTTATGGCAGACGAAACTAGAAGAAAAATTGTATTCCTCCTCCGTGCAAAGGAATTGACTGTCAGTCAAATTGCTCACGAACTAAACATTACCCCCCAAACAATCTACCATCATATAAAAAAACTGGTCGAAGGCAACCTAGTGGAAGTTACCCGTGAAGTGCGCGTAGACCACTTAATCGAGAGCTATTATCGAGCCACAGCTGAAGTTTTTCATTTCACAATTGGGAAAAGCTCTCGAAGCAGAGAGGTTTTGCGAGAAGAAACAGAAGCTGCGCTTAAAGCTTTAAAGCGCATTGGTTTCAAACTAAAATATAATCAAAAGTTAATCTCGGAATTAGTTGACCTTATAATGGAGCAGAAGGATTGTTGTGGCGCTAAGGAATATGAGGAGGCTGTTTCGAAACTCGACGAGATAGATTTCTTGACTAAGCAAAACGTGCAGGAATATGTTGGAATACTTTCAATGTCTGATGAAGAATTTGCTATAAGAAATGAGCTTCGAAGTAAGTTCCGAGACCTATTGAAATCTTTACTTGTGAAATAGTTCCTGAGAAGTGTAATTTCATCCTATTTCTTTTGCTAGCTTGCTAAGCTTCCAATTTTTTAAAGATAAATGATTCAGAGAACGATATTGTGTTTGTTTATCAAGTGTATTTGCATCCGAGGGCATCGGGGAAAGTTCATTGTTATATGTTTTGGTCCTTTCTGCTTGCACACCCTACATCAGTTCAGATATTTCTCAGATTGACGTAGTTTCAGCAGCCTCAGATAAGCCGATAATCAGGGAATGGCAGTTTTGCATCTGTTGTCAAAACCAGACCCATCTGAATTACTGTCTTCTCGTTGCCTTCAGTCATTAGATGCGTTGTGTGCATCTCACAACCTCTAAGTTTGTTCAAGGCCTTCAAGCATCTAAGTGCGCTCTTCTCCAACACTGCGCTTGACGCCAGTGCGTTTAGTATCTCCTTCGGATCCAACGATGTGCTGTTTAGACCAATTGTTTTCTTCAACTCTTTGACACTGTGGATAACACTCGGAGAAATTATATCAACTTCATCCGGTATCCCGGCCACTCTCTTGACTGCATTCAAAAGTGCTGCTGACTCAGCGTGAAGTAGCGGAGAGTTCTTTCCAGCAACAATAAAAGTCTCTCCTGAATCCAGAAAAACTTCGATCGCTGCTCCGCAAAATACGCCCTTATACCCTTTTCCGTCAGCCTGCTTTCTTCTAGCTTCTTCTGCTGCTTCTCTAGCCGGTATTACAACTGAACGATCCTCAGGTTTGACGCAAACTTTCGTGATAATCTTATTCATTCTGGCAAGAGTATCGTGAAGGGTGCATCCCTCAACGAAGTCTCTACGATACCTAAAATATCTTCTAACAATTTCCTGTTTACTTGCCTCACGCACCACCTCGTCATCAACTATTCCTTTTTTGATCATGTTAACCCCCATGTCTGTCGGTGATCTAATTTCTGCCATCGGATCATCCTCACCGGTCATCCTTTCGATTATTTTCTTTGTAATTGCAAAATTCTCCACATCTCGATTGTAATTGACTGCCTCTACCCCATGTGACTTATCATGGAACGGGTCAATAACATTAAAATCCCCTATATCCGCAGTTGCCGCTTCGTAAGCGACATTTAAGGGATGGTCAAGACTTAGATTCCACACCGGAAAAGTCTCAAACTTCGAAAAGCCAGACATAATGCCTCGCTTTCTGTCATTGTAAAGTTGAGCCATACAGAATGAAAACTTGCCGCTGCCTGGCCCAGGAGCAGTAACGACAATTATCTTTCTCTTGTTAGCTACGTAATTCTGCCGCCCATATCCTTTATCGCTGAGAAGACTTTCAATATCCTTCGGGTAGTTTGGCAACTCATAATGAACTAAAACTTGTATTCCCATATTGTCGAGTTTCTGCTTAAATCTTCTAGCCGTCAATTCGTTGCTAAACCTATTTATCACAACGGCGGAAACATCCAGTCCTGTTTCATGAAGATCGCTTATGTCCTTGACTATCTGATCATCATAGGTTAACCCAAAGTCTCTTCTAATCTTCCTTCCCTCAATGTCCTTGGCGCTTATACAGTGGACAATCTCCACTTCTCCTCCTAAACGCTTAAGCATCCGTAACTTAGTATCCAGTTCGAAACCCGGAAGAACCCGTGAAGCATGATTATCATAACACAATTTCCCACCGAACTCCAGATATAACTTGTCGAAGAATGAAACTCGCTCAAGAATCCTTTCCACCTGCGCATCCAGATACTTATCTGTATCAAACCCAATCTCTCTAATCATCAAACCAACCTTCTGCCCGAAACCTTCTCACGAAGCCCAAGTGAATGAGAAACACCCAGTGCACGTCCGCCGACATTTTAAGGTTATTAAAGTATTGGAATGTCTCGTTGCCAACAAGGCTTCAACCGGTAGCGTATTTGAATCATATCCGTTTATCAGTAGCTTTAACTTAAAGGCTTTTTTACCAGCTTTGCGAAAATGCAATTTGTGAAAAATTATGCTTTGGAGTTATAATGTGTAACTTTCTCAAGTGTATTTACACCTTAGGGCTCGTAATGGCACTTTCTGAGTTATATGTTTGATCCTTCTGCCGAAGCGATAAAAGCGTATTAAAATTTTTTCCCAAAACTGAACGTGATTACTTGCAGAAAAAGGAATGTCTCTCATTGTCAAGATTCTTTGGCTTCCAAGTTTCTAAGCAACTTCTTAAATCTCGCACTCTGCGAAGGCTTAAGTTCGCTTTTCCTCGAATCTAGCACTGCCAGCACCTCTTTTCTGTTCTCCGAATTAACTGCCGGCAAAATGCTCTCTGCATGCAAGAGAAGATCGCGAGGGATGGATTTCTTAAGATGTTCAATCAAAAATGGAAAGATATATTCATTGTATTTCTTGTCTGTTGATGCCACTCTCGCCAGAGTTTTTATGCCCCACACAACTGTAATCAAAGTTCCATTTTCTACCGCACTAATGACATCATTGATATTTGCCCAAATCACTGCTGATTTCTTTTCTGCAATTGTAGCTAATGCAATCATCGCCCCCCAAACCATTCGATTAATTTTATTCCTTAACAACTTCAGGAATTCATCTACATATTCAGAAATTAGGTCAGGATTGATGTAACCAATCTCGTAGAGAACTTTAAAGCAATCACTCGAAACACTCTTGTTTTTATGCCAAAGGTTTTTAGCAATCGCGTCAATGCCAACTAGATTTTTGGTTTCTGCAAGTTCCTTAGCAAGTTCCTTATTGGGCACTTCGTCACGTCGATTTTGATAATAGGCAATTTTCTCTATAACCAATAAAATCGTTACCCCAACAGTGATTTTTTGCTGACAGTAAAAATATGTGTTTTCTATTAATTAAAATTAAAATAAAATTTCCAAGATTTTTTTCTATTTAGAAAATAGAATTTAGAAAAATTACGATAAAGCCAGACTAGTTTGGAGCAACACAATTCGGACATTTATCAAGTGTTTCCTCAAAAAGACGAGGCATTTATTTAGAAATTCAGATGATTAGAATTAGAGAATTATAGAGGCATATTCAATGCTCCTCAATAACAAGCAGCTTCGAATGTTTACTCCCATAATTATGGGCATCTTTCCAGCTATTGTATTGTTCTTAGTTGGAGGCTTTTCTTCTCTCTCACTCGCTGCTAGAATATCGTTCGTTTTAGTTCTACCAGGTTTTTCAATCCTGCAAGTGACGGTCTCAGAAGAATTTGACTTCTTAGAAAAACTATTTCTCTCACCAATAATTGGAATAGCATTTACGTCATTGCTAGCACTTTACTTGTCCTTGTTAAATATTCCAATAAATGAAACAACAGTCGTCATGGCTGTTCTTTTTCTATCAATTCCTCTACTAGCATATTCATGGAAACTGGGAAAACTCAAGAGAACAAATTTCAAGTCATCACTCACGCCAACCACAATTTCAGTGCTAACACTTCTTGTCACTATATCAATTATTATTATGGCCCTGCCAATCCCAGAAAATGGAATCTTAATTCCTACTGGTGATGACCCAGCCACCTCCACTTTGGTCGCCACTATGATTGTTCAGCAGGGTAAAATCCCCCAATCATGGGCACCATATTTTGCTGAACTAACTTCATTCACATACCCCCCAGGATACCCTTCCGTCCTAGCTTTTCTCTATCTTCTAGACACATCAAACTCCATACCAGTTCTTGCTGTTCTTTTCGCGGTGTTGTTCGCCTTGATACCTTGTCAAATATTTGTTCTCACCCGTAGACTAAGGAGCGACCTTAGGGTTGCGCTTTTTTCAGCAGCTTTCCTTGCTTTGCCGTCATTTGGTTTCTATCAAATGGTAATTTTTGGTCGATTCCCAGCACTCGTTGGAGTTACCTTAACTGTAAATCTTCTAATTTTCTCATATCTTTATTCACTTATTGGAAAACGCAAACTGCTGTTACTAGCAGGCATTACATTAGCAAGTCTGTTTTTAGTCTATAGCACTTCATTCATAATTGCCGCATTTTTTGTAATTCTGTTCTTTTCATTTGGATTGTTCTTTTTTAGAAAAAAGAGAGAGAGCCTTTTAGGAGGTGCAACAATCATTATTCTGGCAGTCCTACTTGCGTTCCCCTGGATTTTTAATATTTTCAATAGACTAACGATCGAAGTTCCGACAAGAGAATACGAAGCACTTGTATACTGGTATAATACATATTCGCTGCAAAACAATATTGGCTCAACAAACATCTTCATGTATTATGGCTATTGGCTTTTTCTGCTCGGAATTATTGGTTTGCTCATAATCATGGCAAGAAAGAGAATCGGCAGTTTTCTTCTAGCTTGGTTTCTCAGTATATGCCTATTAATGTCAAACGAGATATTCCGATTTCAGTTCCCAGGTTGGTATTATCTTCAATCATGGAATTTTCTCAATCCTCTTTTGGCACTTCCTTTTTCGGTGCTAGCAGGAATTACTCTGGTTAGAGCCTATGATTTCTTGAAAGAAAGACTTCGAAATTTTTCACGCAAAATGATGAAGATTGAGCGTCGAAACTTGCTAATTGTAGTAGTTCCTGTACTTGCAGTTATTTTCGCAGCAACAGTATTAAAATTCTGGAATACATCAAGCAACAATAATTTAAGGAGTCTTCAAAAAAACCGAATATCTACAGCCGACTACAATGCAATACAATGGATTTCGAATAACACACCAGAAGATTCTGTAATATTCAACGATCATTGGGTTGGAACTCCAAGCATTTGGATACCTATAATCAGCCATAGACGCATTGTTATGCCATTATTAAGCATATCCGAGGTTGGATGGACAGATATAATGTTTACAAGACAAGACGAAAGTATTATCGTCGCTAGAAACCCTAACTCAACAGAGGCATTATCTATCTTGAAAAAATATGAAGTATCATACATATATCTAAGCAATAATTATAGCGTTCAAGTTGAAGAATGGAGAAACAATTATGATGCGAATTTGTTTCTGCAAAGTCCTCATTATGAGCTCGCTTTTAATGAGGAGAATGCTTGGGTCATCAGAGTGATATTTTAACACGCTATAATAGCCTATCTAAGAATCTCGACATCAGCTGATGTTTAATAAAACATGAGATGCAGAATTTTCTAATTCCTAAATTCTAAACGGGTATTTAAAATTGAAAATTGATTTTCTAAAAATTTGTTTGATTTAGAAATTAGAATTAGAAAATGCTGGAAAATGCGTTAATTAGATTAGGATTTAAGCCAAAAACATTATGGCAAATTTGCATCTAAAGGCTGATCGAAACATTTTTAAGTAAATCTTTACTATATTTTGGTAAATATTATCTTGGAGATCCAGTGCATGGGATTACTTTCCACACATGAATCAATTGTATGGCACGAATTTCAAAAAGGAAAAAACACAAGCACCATAGCAGCAACACATAAAAAAGATTCATTGAGTCCTGCATACGTTTCCAGAGTTCTCAACAGAGCACGAAAAAAGATTGCGAAAAAACTCAAAGACCACGCCAATAGCCACCGCCTAGACATTGAAACCCTCTTAGACTACAAAGGCCTCCTAATCGGATTCGATTATCAGACAAATACCCAAGTATACATATTATTCACAGAGAAAAATGGAATAGTAGTTTGGTACAAACATGATTCTTACGCAGGCAAATTGTGTCCAAATTGCCCCAAGGAGGAAGAATGCAGAGAGACGCTAGATAACATATCCAATGAACATAACATCCAACTGAGAAATGACGAAAAACAGCTATATATGACAGAGCAGTCAATCGCGATCTTCAACAAACTCGCTGCAAAGGAAACACCACGATACAAGAGGCAAGGAGGTGATTAACCTTGGGGAGAGAAGTTGAAGAAAAAATCATCAAACCGCCCGTCAAACAAATCACTAGCGGAAAGATATTCAAACCCTCGCAAGCGTTTCTTTATTAGCAACTTTTTCAAGCTACCTCTGTCTACGCGTTGATATGGCTCTTCACGATTCTATGCTTTGTGGGTTTTTCCCCCTTAATTGCTGCAGAAGAACCTGGCATATTTACGAGTGCAGCTACAGTAATCGACACCTATTTCTTACCAGTGAACTTATGGACCTTAGGAATCAACCTCATATGGTTTGTGCCCGCTCTGATTGCAATACCTCCATATATAAGGAGTATAGAATATTCCGTAAAAGCTGAATCCGGAGATATAATGCCAGAAATCTACTCAAAAAGAGGCATAATAACCATAACCCGCAAACACGTTCCATTCAGAACCATAACAAACATCTCCAGCCGAGCCGGCCCATTCGATCGGCTATTCAAAATTGGCTCAGTACACATAGAAACCGCAGGATACTCAGGAGCTAATCAAAAAGGCCCAGAAGAGAAAATAAGTGGTATAGTATTCTATGAAGAAGTCCGCGACTTCATTTTAAAAGAGCTACGAAAATTCAAAGAACCCTACGTAACTGGGACTGAAGTAGTTCATCCGACCGAGGAACCTGTACCCAGAATGGAAGGCCTTGACGACGAGATATTAATCACTCTCCGCGAGATACGCGATATACTAAAAAACAGAAGAAAATATAACCGTCCTTAGTTTCAGTTTTTTCGCTTTCTCTTTTTACAAGATTAAAGCCGAGAGCTTTCGACTTTTTAATTAATTCTTTATCGATTTAGAGAACTAGATTGTGTTTTTGTCTCAAGTATATTTACACCCGAGGACGCGTACAGGCACTTTCTATGTTATATGTTTGGTCACTTTCTATGTTATATGTTTGGTCTTTTGTTTCTATACTATTTTCTTAATTTACTAATTTCTAAATTCTAATAATAGAAAAGTAAAATACAAATTGCCGTCCTAACTCATGATAAAGACAGCTTTGAAGTGGCAATAATGAATAATAAGTCAAAACCATGTTTAGTCGCTTGTAGCGTTCTAAGAGAAGAAATCGAGCAACTCATTGAACAGGGTGAATTAGATGTCGAATTGGTCTTTGTGAGCAAATATTTTCATGTAGATTATGCCCAGATAGAGAAGAATCTTCGACCAGTACTCAAAAGAGCAATTGAGCGATATCTAGGAAATGTTATCCTCGTCTATGGCGACCTATGCTTAGGCATGGACAACGAGATGAAGAAGCTATCGGAGGAATATGGTGTCGTTAAGATTGAAGCTTTGAACTGCATTGACTGCCACCTAGGGGGAAAAGGAAAATCCGCCCAAGCAGATCCACACCAAGACCTGATCTTTCTGACGCCTAGCATGACGGACTTCTTCAAACATGCAAAAGAAACTATGCACAAAGAAGGCTACGATGAAGATGCCTTTAAGCAGCTCTTTAAAGGAATTAGAGGCATTGTACTACTGGATACCTTGGGAAGCGCAGCTCGATTAAAGACCGAAGTGGAAGAATTAAACACGGGTCTCAAAATATTAGAAACTAGAGAGATAGGGTGCGAAAACATGAAGAACGTTATCAAAGAGGCAATCACAAAAAGCAAAGCTCAAACAACCGACTCTTGAAATTACTCCCAAAATTATGATTTTTAAAAAGTATGTGCTTATTCTCGATGATATTGGAGAAATCGTAACTGTATTCAAGTTGATTTTCTGATTTCTAAATTCTAACATAGAAAAAAATGGTAGTTTCTACTTTCTCTTTCTTAATAATATGATAACCAAAACAACAACTAGGAAAATCGCCACACCTGCTATTACGAAAATAAATTCTACAGGAATATCTGTGCTTTTTTGTTCTGACGTAGGAGTAGGTAACTGAGAAGGAGTTGGAGTAGCTTGTGGAGAAGACGAAGGAGACGAATATGGCAAAGGACCTGGAGAAGCAGTTGCGCTATTCTTTTGTAAAAGTAGATCTTAAATTCATATTTTAAAATCATAAAGCAGTTAAATACTGTAATCTTAATTTCAGCTTCAGATGAAAAATCATGAAACATCAATACAGCTCCAAAGAAAGAAACAAACTTAAGCTCAAAATGGCAACCGTTTTTAGTGAAAAACTCCAGACGCTTTCAACGGAACTGCAGGAAATATTGCTAGATGACCTGGTTTCAGCTTTTGAAAACAGACTAATTGTGCTTAATAAAGCACAATCAAATGTGAAGCTGGAAATTGCAGAGAGGGTTAGTTGTGCGACGGTCCAAACTTGAAATGTACGTAGACATTCTTTCGGTATTATCTCATCGAGGCCCGCTTAAGCTTACCCATGTCATGTATAAGGCTAACGTTAATTGCAGTGTGCTTAAGGAATATCTGGATTTTCTAATAAAACAGGAACTTATTGAAGAAAGACCAATGGGAAAAAGCCGGATTGTATATTCGGTTACTCAAAAAGGCTTGATGGTACTCAAATACTTTAGGGAACTCAAACAAATGCTTCCTATCTTGGAAGAAGAACAAAGGAGAATACCTCCAATCTTCTAGAAACAGCCGCTTGCGGAAAAACAAGTTTAATCCGTTTTCTTTACGTATTTACGCTTAGAAAACTAGTGCTACTCTTTCCATTTCTTTTATTGATATCTTTATGGCATCTGAAAGGAAATTCTTTTATATATTTGGTTCTTTTAGAAAGCCAATTATTTTCTAATTTCTAAATTCTAGCATGGTATTCAAAATAGAGAAAAGATTTTCTAAGAATTTAATTTATTTAAAAAATAGAATTTAGAAAATGCTGAATAGTTTGTTGGATTAAAACGCGCGCTCATCTAAAGACGATCCATAGAGCATAACTAAAATTCTTTACTTGAGTAACTTGCATGCACTGTATACTCTGCAATCTATTAGAAAAGCTGCCGCTAACATAACTACACTAATGAAGAAGGGGATAAATGAACCCCCAAGAGCCTATATGAAGTCACTCATTAATGATCCTGGAATTTTACGGGGATTAAGAATTGGAAGACAACTGCGAAAAAAGAGAGGGAAATTATTGGTTTTCCAAATCCTGGAGTCTCTTGAGAGCGTTTGATATTTCTTCATCGCTGAAGTAAGGTTTCTTGGATTTCAGAAAATTCACAGCGTCTTCAACTTTCGAATCCGAATCTGGCGAACACTGCAATAAATAATGAAGCGATACTAGAAGTTCTAATGCATCAGTCGATTCTATGTCATCATAAAGAAAGAGTTTGAGTCGCCTTATCTTGGCCCTATCCTCCGCCGATAGTTTTACTGGCTTAGCAACATATTCTCGTTCTTTTTCAATTACATCGAAGATTATTTTTGTTAATTCCGGACTATATGGTCCGTGTAAATACCAATTATAGGAAAAACCAAAATTCAAATGGAAAACCTTGTCCAAGAGGTACACAATTTTTTGAATTCTCTTCCTTTCAGAAAATGTTTCCATTTTTGGATTTATATCGAGCATTTTCAAACAAGCAAATAATCTATCAGTTTCATTCATAAAAACTGCCGCCACTCTTAATAAATGCTTTCAAAGAATCTTCAAACTTCCTGAAGATTTCCCTTCCATACTCCGTTATTTCATAAGAAGTCCGAAGCTTTCTGCCAATTATTTCTTTATAAACTTTAATGAAATCCAAACGTTCAAGAACTTTCAGATGACTAGCAAGGCTGCCGTCCGTTATCTTCGGAATATTATGTCTTAGTTGCCGATACTCAACGTTTCCATGATAAAACAACGCTTTCATTATTATCATTCGATCTGGATGGAATAGAACCATTGGAACTGTTTTAAGTGCCAAATAATCTTCTTCAACTAAATTACGCTTTTTCTCTCTCTTATTTTCCAAAGTCAAAGCATATTTCCTATTTCTCAATGGGAGAACTGTTTCAATATTAGTCAGCATCATTTATACGTTTTGTGTTTCAAAGCATAAAAATATCCAAATTTCCTGTAATTAGAATGAACTTAACAATCAAAAGCACTTTGAAAACTTAGCCATGAGGTTATTTTCTTGTTTTCTTAACAAAAGGACGGGAGCCTTGGATTATCCATCAAGTACATTTGCAACAGCGGGCAAGTGAAGGGAAGTTATTTGTTATAAGTTTGGTCTTTTTGCTTTTATACTAATTTCATAACTCATAATTTCTAACCTTTTGTAAATTAGTAGAACTTTCTAATTTTCTAAATTCTAACTTATTCTAAAAACTAAAAAATTAATTTTATTCCCGATAGTCTTCGGGAAAACGCCTATCCCAAATCAAAACCAATACGATCTAGAGGTGGTACTTGATTTGAAAAAACAAACTTGTTCAACAGTTTGTGACCCTGATACCTGTGATACTTTTCAATTCATGGCAAAAACCTTGAAAATGAAGGTATTACATCCAGGAGGTTTAGACTCCACTAGACTAATGGCCGAAAAAAGTAAAATCGCTCCAGACAACACAATTCTCGATGTTGGTTGCGGAAGTGGGTTAAGCGACGTTTTTTTAGCAAGGAATTATGGCTGCAGAATAGTTGGTGTAGACATAGATATAGGAAGTCTAATTAAAGCCCGAGCTGAAGCTGTTTCAAATGGTGTAGGTGACCGAGTAGCCTTCAAACTTGCCAATGCAAACGATCTTCCTTTCCAAAATCAGACCTTTGACGGCGCAATTTTTCAAGCGGTTCTGATATTCACCAATAAGAAAAAGGCTTTGAACTCAGTGTGTCAAAAGATTCGTCTTGGAGGTTTTCTCGGAGTAATTGAACTTGCTTGGAAAAAACCTCCAACTGAAAGAATTGTCACTCGAGTAAGAGAAACATTGTGTTCTGCAGCGGTCAACACAGAAGTCCATGAAGATTGGATACGATTGATGAGACAGCATAATTTCAGGGTTGTTTATTCGGATTTATTGGATCACAAGTTCGATTTCAGCGGAATGTTGAGAAACGAGGGTCTTTGGTCTTCTCTGAGAATTGCTATGAAATACATCCGTAATAAATCTGTTAAAGAAAAAATGAAGCAAATCACAAGTCTTTTCAAAGAAGCCCATGAATATTTAGGTTACGGGATATATGTAGCTAGGAAGTCGCAATTTGATAGAAGCCTTGTTGAACATCCGAATTCCAGAGCTCTGGGTTACGCCAATAACTGAAAAGTATGACGTAGTTGTGTCCTGCCAAATTGGAGGATACTCAAGCAAAGCTGGGTGGGGAAGCGTGATTATGAAGGGCTCTCGCAAAATGTTGGATAGTGCAATTGATGATTAGAGAACACCCTTCAGTTGGCGCCATCACAATCAAGACTAGTCAGCCAGGTTCTATAACATTCATCGTGGAGGTAGTAAAATGCAAGGCATGTGAAGTTTTGATGAAAGCCAAAGCGTTCATGATCTTTCCAGTGAGCATCCATAAAGGACGGATGAAATGGCTACTGATAACAGATGATAATCCTACTGTCGGAAAGATTGTTAACGACCTAGAGAAGTGTGTTTGCGACGTCAAGATTGAAAGAGTTACCCCTTTTGGTGGAAAGGGAATCTTGACTGAGAGGCAGGAAGAGCTTGTACGAGTTGCTCTTGCCTCCGGTTTCTTTGATTTTCCTCGAAAAATGGGTAGCGTGGAACTTGCGAAAAAACTTGGTATATCGGTGTCCACACTTTCCGAAATTATGAGGGCTACTCAGCGGCGCATTTTTTCTGAATATCTTCGATCATAATTACATTCTTTTTAAAGAACGCATAATTGCAGTTTATAGGCTACGAGTTTAGTCTTTTGACATTACACTAATTTCTAATCTTACAATTTCTAATAGTTCTTAAATTCTGATTTTCTAATTTCTAAATTCTAATCCAACAAAAAGAAAAAATTGACTTTTATCCCAAACTTTATTTCCTGAACAATAAATCTTGAAAATGCGAGTGTGTCAGTTGCAATACCTAGTTCCTGTGAAACCATCTGAGGCTGAAGGATTAGTTGCCCAAGTTTATTCCCAAATAAAACAAGATTTTGGCAGAATTGTAGAGCCATTTACTCTGCACTCACCCATACCTCAACTTCTTGCAGGAGTCTGGATGGCATCTAGAGAATCCGAGCTTGTAGGAGACGTCCCCCGAGAAACAAAAGAAGCAATCGCAGCCTGTGTATCTAAACTCAACCAGTGTCCATACTGTGTAGATGCTCACACAATAATGCTAACAGCAATAGGGGACAAACAAACAGCACAACAAATAGCAAAAGAACAATACCAAAACATAAGGAACCCAAAAACAAGAAAAATTGCAGAATGGACTTTGGCAACACTCTCACCAGACTCAAAAATAATCAACAATCCGCCTTTCAAAGCGGAAGAGGCCCCGGAAATAATCGGCACAACAGTCTTCTACCACTACATTAACCCATTAGTCACAATATACTTGGGAAAAACGCCGTTACCCCTTCCAATCCTCAGGACTCCTATGAAAAGAATTGCCAGCCGCCTCTTTAAGAAGGCTGTAAACCGTCTAAAAAAACCTGGAACATCACTATACCTTCTACCAGAAGGGAGCCTACCTGAAGACCTTACGTGGGCTGAAGACTCTCCTCACGTAGCAGATGCATATGCCCGTTTTGCAGCAGTAATAGAAGACATAGAAAAAACTTATGTCCCCATGATAACCCGAAAAACAATAAACCAACACATAGATGAGTGGAGCCCAGATGCCCAGCAAAATGAAATTCAATGGATAAGAGAAAAAACAGCTAAAATGGATTCCTTAGCAAAAATCGCAACCGCACTTGCCCTTCTAACCATAAATGATCCTTATCGAATAGACAAAAAAACCATAAACAGATTTCAAAGACACTGTTCTCAAAAAAATCAACTATTAGCAATCACCGCCTGGGCAAGCTTCATAAAAGCAACAAAAATTGGAACATGGCTAGCCAAACAGTAAACAAATTATACCCACGCACATGCAATGGGACTGTACATGTTATATTTTTAATCATTGTTTTAATGGCTAAAGAGTTGGAAGAAAATGTTCATAAGGAAAAGTATCGGAAAAACGCTCTTGTTCATTAGCCTTCTCCCTATAGCCTTCATAACATATGCTTTCTTAAATCTGGATGTATTTTAAATTTTAACACGAAACAAAATTGAATTTAATTTTTAAGAGGCTAATTGATTTCCTTGGACAAATGTATAGATCTGAGTTAAAAAAAGGGAAGCTAATTGAGGTTCTCTAGGTTTGCATCGATTATGGTTTTTTGGTTCAGTTATTTGTGTGTCTCCAACTTCTCGTAACAACCAACCAGGTGTGGGTTCGTGAGCGCTCAAGCCCAGAAACTGTTCAATCAGATTCCAAAAAACTGGATCATCACGGGTTCGGAGAGTATCAAGATTTGCATAATCAGTGATTTCCACATGACTGCTGTATGATAGGGCCCAAACCCCAAGACGTAGAAGCATGTTTTTAGGTATTTCCATCCTTTCGGTGCGTGGGCGGCTTTGGTTTTCTCGTTTTTCTTATGAATTCCTGAAATTCTTTGGCTCTGTTCTCCTTAATGTTGAAATTCATAATTCGCAGCATTTTCTCACCCGTTGCGTTCTGAGAAGAGGGTAGTTTTTTGATAATCCTTTTTATTTTAAAATATTTGTAATAACTCTAAATGTAGGTGTACGTTTCTCAAGGGTATTTACACCAAGGGGAAAGACTAGTATAAGAGGAATAGAGTCAATAGGAAGTCCGATCCTCGGCATTTGTAACTAATTTAGAAAATAGAATTTTTGAAGTATTCATAGTTCGTTTGTTAGGCCAAGATTTAATTCAATCCCAAGGTCATGTGTAAGAAGAAAAATAGAAAAAGATGGAGGAAACTGGAAAAGGACTTTGATGGGTTGTTATCCCAAGGTTATCTTTCGTTTCTTCTTTGGCGACTTTTTGGGCAACAAAATCTCCAGAACTCCGTCCGTCAAGTTGGCAGTAACAGCATTTGTATCTACTGCTTCAGGTAGCTGCACAATTCTATTAAACGATTCACAAGCTCTCTCTTTGCAAACATAGCCTTTCGCTTTCTTATCATATTTCCAGCCTACTCTACCGGTAATTTCCACCGAGTCTTCTTGAACTTCGATTTCAATATCCTCTTTTTTAAAGCCTGGCATCTCAGCCTTAAGCATATAATCTTTGCCACGATCTTCGAGATCTATCAACGGGACTCGAATTTCAGGGAATGCAGGATAAGTACTTGTCCAAGGGGATGGAAAAAGTAGGTCTTCAAAATTACTTCTGAAGCTTTCGAAGATGTCGTCAAATGCTCTCCATAGTTCCGATCCGATTGGTGCAACAAAAAATGGACTTTCTTTTCTTCGAGCAACAATTGACTTCTTTTTCTTTTCGACTGGTACTTCCGTCTTCCTAGAAGTCGCTTTCTCGGTTACCTTCTTCTTTTTTGACGTTTTCATCACCATCAAATAGCGATGTTAACAAAAATATATCCTTTACTACAGAAATCAATTAAAACAAATTTTAGATGCTATTCTTTTCCAAATCTTTGTTGATCTATTAAATTTTCCCCGCTTTTTGTAAGATCTTACACAGATCACAAAAAGAGTCGCTCAACTCCTTTGGACTAATTTCCGTTGTTGCTGCCTTTTCAGCCATCCCAATAGCTGTCTCTTCTAATACTGGCAAGACCTCTTCGTAATTTGGGACGCCCTTGCGTCCGCGCTTAGAGGATAAGTATTGGCTTATTGCTGGTTGGGATGTGCCAAGCTTTTTGGCTGCTTGTTTTTGCGTGTAGCGATACTTCTCGATGAGCTCTTTTGCCACTAGAGCTCTGTAGAGTGGCAGATAACTACGAGCAATGTATTCGCATGAAGTGGACATATATTATTCACCGATTAATAGTTATTACAGGTTTATATTTAAAACGTTTAGCATCAACCTAATAGAGGATAATTGCAGGATTTCATGCAGGTTATTCTTCAAGTAGAAGAGGAAGTGGCTTGTAAGCTTCTTTTTTGTTGATCCTTATAGTTTCTGACTCATTGTGTCTTTTTTGTTTTGGATTTGCGAGAGCTTTTTGTTCCTTAACGATAAAGTGAATTTCACTATTGGGATAATTAACAATTCTCAGCCTCTTTATTATCTAAAACACCCCATATAAGCCTGTTATATGAGTAAGGTTTTCTGGAGTTTTTCATTCTCAAGTGAATAGGCACCGAAGGGCATGCGATGTGAGGTTCATTATTCAGGGGTTTGAGTTTTTGTTAATCTTTCTATTTCTTGCTTCAATCTCTCAATCTTTTTTGGATTAGCAGCATCAACAAGTTCATAAATTCTTTTTTTGTCTCTTATTTCTTGCATTCTTTTCTTTCTGTTTTTTGGTACAGTATAGATGGGATAAACTCGCCAGTACATTCTAAACATTAATGCTTTCGGATCAATTGTTTTGTTTACAAGGCCTTCATCAACCAGTTCTTTCAGATAATCAGATAATCTCTGTCTTGATATGTGCCTTTCTGAACCCTTTTCAACGAATTGTTTTCAGAGGTGTTTCCATCTCGCCTTGCCTTTTTCATCAATAAATAATGTTATATCGTATTTTGAAAAGAATTCCCGTCTCATTATCAAATTTGGTCTACAATTAGACTAAGTCCAAACTAAGACTTGTACTTTTCGTTGATTCTTTTTTTCTTAAATTCTTTCAGTGTTAGAGGTTTCTTTCGTCCATCAAACACGTGCCGCAGCGCCAAACCTGGACTACGTAGAAGCATCCGTGGACCAGAATATCTCATAATTTTCTTCGCTTTCTCTCTCATCTGAGGTTGATAGCAGTGCACTAAACATTTGTCACAGGTAGGTTTCTCTTTTTGAAAAGGACACTTGTCTAGACGAATGAAAGCGTATTCCAAAAACTCAGTGCATTCAGGACATAATTTACCACCTTTAGTTTTGTGGTGAGCTCTGCAGTATATTTGAATCATTTTGTCTATGGTTTTTTTCTCTCTTGTAATCCGAGGATGTTGCTTGCTCAAGTCTAACTCTCCCTTTGAGACATGTATGACTCAATAAGATAAGGATGTTTCTTCTCCAATGCATAAAAAAAGAAAGTACTGACTTTGCTCCATCTTGTGATATTATTGGATATAGATATCCTTGGAAAAAGTTTATCTCTCTTTTTTATCCCCACTTATGATTAAATATAGATATAATGGATACTTTGCATCATGAAAACAGAAAAGAATGTCACTTTTAAGGGCAGGTTTCTTGGCGTTGTTTTTTTGGTAGTTGTCCAACTAATTAATGGATTTATTCACACATATTTTGGCTTCGCCTTACTTTTGGGTAGCATAGTTCCAGTTGCCTCTTCCACAAATTCACCAGTGATTTTTAGTTCCTATACGTTAATTTATGGACTATTGACAATCTTTTTCACGTACTTGTTTTGGAAGGGTAAACGTTTAGGGTGGATTGGAACAGTAGCCATCTCACTATTTGTGATTATCGCGGATACTTTAACTGTGTTTAATCTACTCATATTTCTCGGTATTATTAAGACAGCGGCTATTGGGGAGATACCCTACAGTCTAATAATAATAATTTACCTTATTCAAAATCATATTAGATCAAAATACGACATTGAAGTTTAAGCCAAAACTCAAATCAAGATTTTCCACTTCAAAATAACCTAATTTCAGTGAATTATAATTTTCTAAAATTGCAAATTTTCAACTCAACAAAAAATCTTGAACACCTAATTTTCCAGCGCGTATAAGCTGATTAGTTTCCAGATTTAGCTGAATCAAAAACTATTTTTTAGACTTCGAGCAAGGTTGGTTTGAGAGACAATGTTGTATCAGATAAAAAGAGATCTGGCGCAACTAAGTGATCCAGAAAGAGCAAAAAATCTATCAAGGTTTTTTAAGACGGGAAAAGGTCAATACGGTGAAGGCGACGTCTTTTTGGGAATTCCAGTTCCAGAACAGCGCAGAGTAGCAAAAAAATATATTGATTTATCATTGAGTGATATCCAAGAATTACTTAACAGCAAAATCCATGAGCACCGCTTCACTGCCTTGGTAATATTGATTGCTAAATATCGAAAGGGTGAAGAATGGGCTAAAGAAGAAATTTTTAATTTCTATATTAAAAATACTGAGAACATCAATAATTGGGATTTAGTGGATTTGAGCGCACCAAAAATTGTTGGAGATTACTTGCTCGACAAAGAAAGATCTATTCTATATAAGCTGGCAAAATCGAATAGTTTGTGGGAGAGAAGGATCTCAATTCTTTCTGCTTTCACGTTTATTGATAACAACGATTTTGAAGATGTTTTGAATATTGCAGAGTTGCTTTTGCATGATGAACACGATTTGATTCATAAAGCAGTTGGCTGGGCACTTAGAGAAATCGGAAAAAAAGATCAAAATCTAGAAGAACGTTTCCTAACCAAACATTTTTTTCAAATGCCAAGAACTATGCTAAGATATGCTATTGAGAAATTTAATAAAAGAAAGAGAAAAAAATATCTAGCTAAATTTTATCAAGATTAATAGCATTAGGTTTTCTAAAAAAATTTTAATCTTTTTCAAAGCGCTTTCAAAGAAATATAAATTAATCATATTTGTCTAGAACAATTGAGGGTATCAATTGTTTGCTTCTATTTGTCATTGAAGTAGCAAAATATTCTGCCCTTTTGTTTGGAATATTCATTTTATTATTTTTCGTTGTGCTCAGAATTGTTCGACACTACTATCATTTTTCTATTCCATCATTTCTCACCCAACTTATTGACAACCCATTTCGCAGAAAATTTATTCAAAAACCTCATATTATCGCGAATAGGATGCAGCTACATTCTGGAATGAAAGTAGTTGAGATTGGTCCTAGTAAAGGAAATTATACTGAAGCGGTTGCTAGCAGAATTTTGCCTGACGGAAAAGTTTACGCTGTGGATATTCAACAATCAGTCGTAAAACGTTTGAAGGAAAAAATCCACAGAGAAAAAATTGAGAATTATACCAAGAATTGAGGATGCGCATAATTTTTCTTTTCCGGACGAAAGTATAGAGGATTCTGGTAATGTCTTGTCTTCTCGAGATTCCAAATCCTGTTCAAGTTCTTCGCGAATGTCATAGGATACTAAGGCGAAATGGCATTGTCAGTCTCTGCGAAATAGTAGTAGACCCTGACTATCCTAGGAGACAAACTGAAAGGAGATGGGCGCAGAATGCAGGGTTCAACCTTGAAAAAGAATTTGGCAATTTTTTTCGTACAAACTTAACTTCAAAAAGACCAAAAACCAACATTTGGGTTTGGAGATTGAAGTTTAATCCAAAATTGAAAGCACTTAAGCTTCAGATAATTCTCTAATTTCTTTAGTTTTAACTTGGCAAATTTTTTAATTCTAAACATAGTAGAAGTATTATTCTTTAATGTCAAATTTTTGGGAGGTGAGGGATTGGCAAAAACATCTGTAAAGATTGGCTCTTCTATCATGATGGCAATGGCGGTTTTCGCTTTTGTAATCTCCCTTCTTTGGGTTACCATAACTGAAGTGATGTTTGTGAGCGATTTTCTAGCCTACACTGGTCAGGAGCTTTCTGACGCTTTGGCTGCAGGGTCTAGAATGGCAGAATTATGGCTTACTACTAAAAGGCTTTGGGGTGTTGAATTGCTCGCTATAAGCATTTTGATGATATTCATAATTGCTAGGAGTTATGCAAAAGGAGAGAAATGGTCGTGGTATGCTCTTCTAATATCTGGTTGCATTCTATGGGGGAGCTTAATAGGCTATAAAGTGATAATTGGATATTTCCAGCTGTCAGCAAGCAGCATGACATTTATTGTCGGAGCAATACTTTTTGCTCTCGGATTAATATTTCCAGCTAGGACAATCTTGGGTCAGAAATCGGCTTACGCTAAATAAGGCCTAAATTTTGATTTGATGCGGGATGTTGAGCAAGCCCCGACTAATGAGGTAACCGCATTAACATCTTTGAAAACTATCAACGCTGGTATCTCTCGAACTTCAAATCTACTTGAAACCATGGTTTTATTATCTAAAGAAACAATTGAAATAAAATTGATAAGTTGAGCCAACTCTAAATGGGGACTCTTGACGTTTTATTTAGATTGAAGATGAGTTCCTTGCCGATTTAGAGAACGGCTTTTGTATTTAGTTGAAACCCTTTATCATAAAGAAGATTAGCCCAACTGATAGGAATGCAATTGCACCTCCTATTATAAAAAGCATTAACGGTTGCTCTGATGCGTCGGTTTCAAGGAAGTAGGGAGAAGGCTTAGCGGTCGGTATTGGAGACAATGTTGGCGAATCAGTGGATTTAGGAGATTGATTAGGTATAGGAGTAGGAGAGGTAACTGTTGAGTTTTTTACATCGTAGTCGAGCCAAAACTGGCTGTCAAAGTCGGTTTCGTAGTTTTGTAGATAGGGTGAAAAGGTTTTAACAAGAATCTTGTCTTCAGATGGATGAAATTCAAGTATGCGAAGCCATCCGTTTCCTCCGTTTGGCCTATCTTGATAATCTGCAACCAGCTGGTGCACCTTATAACCATTTACATAATCAGCTCGGCGGGCTTCGCCATGCATATGACCACTGAGGACCAGAAAGACCTGATTGGCGTTTGGAGCAACAAATCCATCCCAGATGTGGTTACCCTCATGTCTCCTCTCTCCATTTAAATCTAAGTAATCGTGAGTTGCCACAATTACTCTTCTGTTAGGATATTGAGCTATTGTATCATTTGCCCAGGCTAAAACTAAATCACTTGGATGATATTGAAAACTGAAAAATAGATAATCATAATCTCCCTCCGAAAACATGGCAAAGTTGTTATTATTAGTTCCATTCGGGTAACTCCCGCCAAACCACCGCTTTCCACTGAAATTGCCAATTCCAAAAAAAATATTATAATTAGATAGACTACCATCGCTCTCAAAATCGTGATTCCCTGGCAAGACCTCCCAAGCAATTCCGCCTTCATCGAGAATTTTCATGCTTCGAGCAAAATTCTCCCATTCAGAAATTGAGTCCCCATTTTGTACCAAATCACCCAACGAGGAAACAAAAACCACATTTAGATTGGATCCCTCATCAATTATCCATTGTGTCTGATTAATCAAGATTCCTGGGTAATACTGAGAGTAACGCTGAGTATCGGGAAGCACGATAATCGAAAAACATTCTGTTGTTTCCTGTTGTTCAGTTGCATTTTCAGATTCTTGAATCTGTTGAGTTGAAGTACCAAGAGAGTATATTTGTCGACGACTCGCTATTGTTATGAAGAAGATTGAAAAAAGAAGCACGAATATCAGAAGAGCCAACTTCTTATCCAGACTATTCTTAATAAATATCACCGCTTTTTCTTTGAATAGGTTTCATCTAAATTCAAGATTCTCTTTTCTATATCCAAGGCGCACTCTTTCATTAGCACGCATTCTTTACTTCTAAAGGAAGATATAATTGGAATTGACTTAACAATTGTGACTTGAAAATACATATTAAAGGGGCAACTTCAAGAAAAATTAAGGTTTGGATCAGAGCCATTCTTTGAGGAAAAGGTTTTCATTCAATTTTTTTTGACGGAGTGAATGAATTTAATTAATAATTAGCAAAAAGAATTCTAGTTGATAAATAAGGGTTTGATCGTCGTTCTGTCCTTTTTGGCAGTATAGTTAAGTTGCAATTGAAAAACTGAATCTAAGTATTATTATACAATATAAAAAGAAATAATTTGGAGGGAAGCTATGATTGAATCTGATTGTTAGAAGGAGTGTCGACTACTTCTCTTTTAATTTTGCAATAGCCTCGTCTAAACCTTTAACTTCGTTTTCGAGCCATTGCTTGTATTTGTTTAAGTGTTCAATTTTTTCTTCTTTTGTTAGAAACATTCTAGATTGAGGAGTGCAGCAACAGATATTTTTTTCATTGTGCGTTTTTCGTCACCTCCAAGCCAAATATTGGATTTACAATATTGGATATACGATATGGTTTATAAACATATCGTAAATCCGACAGTCATTCAACAAGCTTTAATATTGATAATCCGATATGAATACGTATGATGCATTGCAGCTCCAAGGGATTCTTATCTTTTCTAATACTTTGGCTTGTGAGGGAAGAAGCCATGACAGGTGCAGAAATCGCCTTAGAATTGGAGAAGAGACGAGGAAAGAAACCAAGTCCCGGCACTATATATCCAGTTTTAAAACATCTAAAGGAAACAAACGTTCTAACCATAGACGAAAGGAAACGTTATTCGTTAACAGAAAAAGGTCGTCAAGCTCTTGAAGCCCATCTAGACTCCTTTATAAGAACTTTTTATGACATCGACGAAATGAAGTCTTGCTGTTGTAAAGAAAAAGCAGAAATTGATGGTTGTCATGAAGCAACCTGACGTTGTGCAGAAGAAAAAGCAAGAACACAAAAACAAAAATTAATTAAGGTTCTGGAGGAACAAGACTTTAAAACGGCATAATGGAGTGATTTATTGTCCTCAGACATTAAGACTGTACTTGAAGGATTAACCAAGAATGAACTTGTTGAATTGGCCAATCTGCGGAAAATTAGAATTCCCCAGAACTGGTCTAAGCCTCTTATTGTGGAACTTCTTGCTCTAAATGTATCTATTAATGATTTCCCAAAAACTGAAATAAAACCATTGACCCACAGAATAGAACCCGATAATGTCCCAATAATTGTAATAAAAGACCTTGTGAAAAAATTTGAGGATGTTACTGCTGTTGAAAATCTAAATCTTGAGATCATGGAAGGCGAACTTTTCAGTCTATTAGGACCAAACGGGGCAGGAAAGACCACAACAATAAACATTCTTGATGGGATAATGAAACCAACAAAAGGAACTGTCACAATTGCTGGTTTTGATGTGACAATGAATATTGACGCTATAAAAAAGATGATTGGGTTATGTCCCCAAGAAGCGTCAGTTTTCAAGTTTCTCAGCGCACGTGAAAATATTGAGCTTTTTGGGAATCTACATTCAGTGTCTAAGGAGAAATTGGAAGAACGAACAGATGCCCTTCTAGACTTGTTAGGATTAGCAGAAGCCAGTAAAAGAAAAGCCGGAGGTTATAGCGGGGGAATGCTTCGAAAATTAAATCTAATAATTGCGTTGATTAATGATCCCGAGATTGCTTTTCTTGATGAGCCAACAATTGGAATGGATGCTAGAGCTCGACGTAAGACATGGGAATTTATTGGGTCCCTTAAGGACAAAAAGAAGACAATAATCCTAACAACTCATTATATTGAAGAAGCTGAAGCATTGAGCGATAGAGTGGGTATTATTGATTATGGAAAACTGGTTGAACTAGGAACTCCTGAAGAGCTAATGGAAAGACATAAAACAAAAAATCTGGAAGAAGTCTTTTTGAAAATTACAGGACGAAGAATAATGGAGGGATTGTAAAATGAAATATCGTGCAATGGCAGCTCTTGTTAAGATGGAATTGAAAAAGCTTGTTCGGCAACCAGCAAATTTATTTTTGAATCTATTATTTCCTGCCGTTCTAACCATAGTGTTCCTATTTGCTTTCGCAGATCCAGAAATGGGAATGGATATAAATTCAGTGGTTCCCGGTTTGATTGTCTACGCAGTGATTTTCTTAATTATGACAATAGCTCAATCATTTTCTTCAGAAAGACAAGAAGGATTATTAAAGAGATTAAGAACCACCCCGATGACGTCAAGCGAGTTCATGGGAAGTCGAATCATAACTCATATGCTGATATCTATTGTGCAAGTCGTTGTAGTTATTGTGTTGGCTTATTTGTTAGGATTCAAACCGAATAGTGGTATTGGGGGAATACTGTTAGCTTTGCCTGTAGTTGCGATTTTTGCTTTAACTTCAGTTGGTTTGGGACTTATCACTGCAACAGTATCAAAAACTCCTGAAGTTGCTACCGGAATTTCATTTATTTTCATTCTTCCAATGATGTTTTTTGGCACTTTTATTCCAATAACTAGTACAACTCAGCAAATTGCGTCCTTTATTCCGAGTCACTATCTAGTTGATGCTTTAAAAATGATTTTTGAGGGAGATTGGGTGAATACAAACATTTTGTTTGACTTCATAATCATTTCAATAGTCAGTATTCTAGTAGTTCTAGTTGGAATAGTATTGTTTGAAAAGTATGGAAATGCATAAAAAATTCCTTTCCTTAAGTGTATTTATGCACCAGAGCAATCAATTGCATTTCCTTTTTTTACATGTTGAGTCTTTTGATTGCTTACTATTTTTTGATAATTCTTGAGTCTTATCTAAATAGAATAATGGATTTTTGAAAAATGCTATTATTGAAAAACAGAATTAGAAAAAGCCCCGTTCCGCGTGGCTTTTGATCGCATATCGCATTAAAATTTAAATTGTCGCTTCAAGTTCTCTCTGAGAAAAGAGAGAAAGAAATGGGATTAGGCAGCATTCTCAAAAATGAGTTCTCATTCATAGGCGGCAATTACCTAATTCTAATTGTAAGCTGGATATTAATGGACATAGGCATGGAAATGCCCGTTCCATATTTCCAGCAATATGTTTACGCACTAGGCGGAAACGTTTTTCCCATGGCTCTAGGAATAATAGGCTTAGCCAACTTCTTCATCATGGCATTTGTAGCCGTACCAGGAGGCTTTCTCGCAGACAAATTCGGCAGACGATGGCTTATAACAACCATGACCTTCGGTGGGGCACTATCCTTCCTATTCTTTGCACTTGCACCATTTTGGCAGATCACACAATCATGGCACCTAATATTAATTGGCACAATCATCCAAAGCCTTTTCCTTATCTACCAACCAGCCTTGTTTGCTATGATCCAAGACTCCCTCCCGCAAGAACACCGGGGAGTAGGATTCTCCATAATAAACATGATTCATGGAACAATGAACACCCCTGGGACCATCATCGGAGGCATTCTTGTCATCACACTGGGTTTAGTCGCAGGCATGCAAGCAGTTTACATAACTGTAATGAGCCTATTCATTGTGGCAGCCATCTGGAGACTGAGATTAAAAGAAACAATGGAAAAAACAGAAAAAATTCGTTTCAGATACTTCATATCACACTATCCACAAGCCATCAAAGAAAGTCTCAGAGTCTGGATGGTTGTACCCCGCACGGTCTTCTACCTTTTCATTGTACAAGTCATGACCATGTTTGCTTTGGCTTTGATCAACGTTATTAACGCCATCTACGCCAGAGACATTCTAGGCATCCCGCAAAATGAATGGTTCCTCACCTACCTACCAATGCTACTGACCATGATTGTAGCATCATATCCGCTAGGAAAAATGATTGACAGAATAGGCATGAAAATTCCGCTATTAGTCGCACCCGGTTTACTCATCGTCTCGTTGCTGCTATATATCAATGGCAATATCCTAAGCGTGATGATTTCCATGGCTCTGTTCGGCTTGGTTCACATGCTTATGATGTCGGCAGGGATGGCTCTCTCCGCATGTTTGGTAGAACCAGAAAACAGAGGAAAAATCAGTGGAGGTCTAAACTTTATGGGTTACATTCTCACTGGAATAGGAATGCTATTAGGGAACTTGTTTTACAATCTGATTCCTCAGCTACCAATCTACGTGACAATTGCAATAGCTATTCCAATTATTCTGCTAATTATTTTCAGGATACCTGAACCCAAGAAGGAAGAAAGAAAATTCTAATAGCTTATTAGATCAAAGCCTTTACTCTTTTCTTTTTCTCATACTCACATACACTCTCTTCCTTTTTCCGCGACCATCTCACTGCATAATACAACATCACAAAACTACAAGAAACAAGCGCATGGGATTGCTAGTATTGTTTTCTTGATATACAACAGTCTAAAATCGGCAAAATTTTCCTAAAAAAGCTTGAGGTTGCGCAAGAGGAGGTTCTTTGTAATATTTTTGTCCGTATGGAACAACAAAATACTTTACAACCTTTAGTATGTTTCTAAGAAGTCTCTTCCTCTTCAATGATTTTCTGTACCTTTTCTAAGTGTTCCTTGAATCTTCTTTTTCTAACTATTTTTTCGGGTAAGGTCTCAGATGCATATAAAAGTGGACCTACCGCTAAAAAGAGTACAAGCTGAGTATTGAAGTAGCTACGGGAGCATTAACACAGATGGAACATCTTATAAATGAATTATATTTAGCTATGAAATCTTTAAGGATTGATGCTATAAATTGGCATTAAAGGAGAAAAAGAAGATGAAATATAGAGTGCATAGATTCTATATGAACATGACAAAAGACCAAAACAAGTTGGAGCAATTCTTGAACAGTTTGAAGGGTGAGATTGTATCCATAATCCCAAGTGTTGATCCCAAGTTTACCCCAGGAGGAATGGGGGCTAAAGTGAACTTTCTTTTAATTGTCGAAAAGATGGAGTAAAGGTAAGAAAATCACAGGGGTTTAACTCCTGAATGCAAATATTGAAAAGTTAACTGTTATAAGCTGGGTCTTTCAGCTGGAAACCAATTTTCTAAAGTCTAATCTAAATATGAAAGAAAAAAGTTTCTAAAAATTGTTTAATTTAAAGACAGAAATTAGAAAAAGATTTCTGCAAAGCTGGCTAATCACCCAATCTTTTTCACTCATTGCGAGTTTCTACTATGTGTGATAACGCATAATATGAAAAAACAGCCATCAACGGAAAACCAAAGATTATGTAAGCAGTGATGGCATCCCTCTCAATTTGTGCAACATTCTCCCCAAACCATCTCCATACAAGTTCGCCATCATTGTTTAACTCAAAAAACGCAAACTCTGTGCCAATCGTTGGAAGAAACCATAAAAAGAGCGAGAAAAGAAATAGCACGATGTAAACGACGGTGCCAATATTCAGCGCTCCAACGAAAAAACTCATTCTGTCAATTTTTACTTGAACATCCAATTTCCGCCAAATAGCTTCACCGCCATACTCAAACAACGCTAAAACGCCAACAGTTAATAGCCACTCTTGCCAAATGAAAAATGAAGCTCCCAACTGAACAGCTAATAATCCAATGAAAATGCCAACAACGACAATCCACAGATTGAAGTGTTTACCAGCGTGTTTCACATATCCCAACGCTCCAGCAATAAGACCTGAGACGAAACCGCAGAAAACTCCTGTTAAAACTTCAATCACACCGTAATTCTCCCACTTGTCATATTAAATCATTCAATTTCGCATAAAGTTTTTGGGTTTTTTCTAATCGTTTTTTTCGTTTTCCTTTTGCATCTTTTCTTTGAAGAATCTCTCAGGCAGGGTCAATAATTTTTTTTCGAACGAATACTAACGATTTATGTCATTAATATCATAACACCTAAATCTTGATCTTGAGAGAAATAGGAAAACAAGCACATACGAAATTAGTTGGTGACAATAGAAACATCCAAAAAATCTATAGGCATGTGGAAACAATATATGATTTTTGAACTAATAAATCGAAGACAACTAAACTATAGGTGAATGCAAATGAGACGAAAAGTCTACACAACAACTATAATGGTTTTTATGATGATTGCAATGCTTTTAGCAACAGTTTTAGTCGCAAACGCAGTACTTGAAATAGTTGTAAACCCAACATCCGGTATGCCATTCGATTCCGTTGAAGTAACAGGCACAGAATTCGCAGCGTCAAATCCTATCGGCATAGGAATAGGAGTAGAAGTAGGGACAACCGACGAAGACATGTCATGGGCAGGAACGGGTGTAGGTCCATACTATGGCAAGACATCTTGGTGGCCAATAAAACCAGGCTCATTTGTCTTAGAAGTAGACACTACTATGTCTGGCGGCATATTGTCAACATATACCGATAATGGAGACGGAACGCTCTCGGGTTCATTTGAGGGTGCTTATGGCGATGTAAACTATACAACAGGCGAATGGAGCCGCACTTCAACTGTGGACCTCACAGGTAATATGCAGAATTACAGCGCAACCTATATTCGTTATGAATGGAATGTGACTCCTGCTGAAGGATTAACCAGTGGACTCGATGGTGCCTTCACAACCAACATAACTGTTCCAGAGCTAGGAAATGGTACCGTTCCCATTACTGCAATAGATGAAGAAGGAAACTTTGCAGCCACCGACTTCACGGTATATGGAAGTGCAATCCCAGAAATCTTCAGCTTCGGAGCTGTTATACTGCTATCTTCCGTTGCAGTCATAATCGCAACCTTCGGTTTCCGAAAGCGGATAAAGATTTGGAAAAAATAGCGAACAACAAAACCTAACACCCCCTTTTTTTAGGATTATAATAGCTCCTTTTTTGCTAAATTGTTAGATGGAAAAGTTGGCAATAATTTGCAGCTGAACGTTAACTTCTTAACGGCTATCTCTATTCGGGTAGCTTTTCAACGAATTGTTTGACTCTTTTTCGGTACTCTTTGAATGCCGTTCGTCCCTTTTTTGTCAATGCAAGTGCTGTATGGGGTTTTCTTTCTATGAACTCTTTAGTTACCTCAACATAGCCCGCGTCTTCCAGCTTGCTCAGGTGAGCAGAAAGATTGCCAGGAGTCATTCCCGTTTGATTTTGAAGAAACAGGAAGTCAGCGCTTTGAACGACGTAGAGCTGAGCCATTATCAGTAGCCTACTTGGTTCGTGTATCAATCGGTTTATGTCTTGTATGCTAGCGTCGTTATTCGGCAATAGCTTTGTCACCTTTTAGTGGATATTTTTTTACGAAATTGATTAGCAAAGCGAAGCCCGTTATCGTTACTGCAAGGCCTAATGCGAAAATTATGTAAGCAAAGAAGATTCCCATGAAGTACCCAATTACAAGAGCAATTGCTGCTAGTAAGCCGTATGCGTAGAGTCGTTTTAGTCCCATTGTATAACCGAAGAGCACGCACACAACCAAAGTTCCGAAACCCACGATAAGCATTCCATTTTGGACGATTAAATCCAGCCACTGCAGCGATTCGCCTTGAAGGGTAGCAAAAGTGAAAACAAAGAAAGCTCCTAGACCTGCCACTAATGTTCCTATGAAAACTGCATTAAGTTTATTCGCGCCTCGTGTTCCAAAGTTTACGAAGCCTATGCGTGGCATGGTGATTTTTCTTTTTGCTTCGATCCATATTGGCAACACTGTTATTATGAGAATTGCAGGCATTATTACGCCAAAGCCGAATTCATAGAGTACGTCAATTATTATTCCTAAGCCAAATCCTAGAATGTATAAGCCAGCGAAGATGTCAAGCAAACCATCTTGATGATAAGACATGTATGCTCTTCGTTCAATTTCCTTCAAGTTTGGTTCTCTAGTCATTTTTTCACCTCAATCATATAAACTAGTTTCTAGCTTATAATACTTTGTGTTACAAAGTAGTTTTTGATAATAATTCGAATTAATACTTTCATCTCAATTATATTAACAACCGAAAGCATACAATGACACTTCATTTGCTAGTTTGTTTTCTTAGTCGTATGCTAATTTTTTAATCTTGCAATTTCTAATCAGATGTAAATTAGCAAAATTCTTCGATTCGCCAAATTCTAAATCACAAACCAAACATTGGCAACTCTTTAAATGATTGACAGAACAAATATTTCTTGTGATTTGCATGGATCTTCCAGAATATGTCCCTGTTAAGGAAGTACAAAGAATTTGTAAGATACTGAAAATTAGAGACTGGACTTTGCTAAAAAAAGCTGAAGTGATGCCTGAAGAAGCAAAAAAAATATTGGCAGAGCTGGAAATTGGCAATATGGATATTGAGTTAAGAGATTTTCAGCTTGGACTTGAAGTCGAGCTTGAACATGGAATCCGTTTTCCCGAAGCCAACGTTACAAATAATCACCCCATTTTAACGGGAAAAATTGTCTTAGCACACTTTAAAGAATCATTGGATTACTATCAACGCCTTGAAGTCGCTGAAATAGAAGGAGATATTCTAAAAGCGGTTGCTAGCAAAAACTCTGCCAAAGTATTGGCTCTATATGAAAAACTTGTGAAGGCAAAGCTACAATTGAGTCAATCAGAGTCAAAAATGATCTAAATCTTATTATGTACGCGCATGCTGCAAATGTTTTGGGAGAATAGAAGAAGCTCTATTGGTTTTGAGCTGGGTGGGTTAGGGCTATTCTTTTTTGGTAGCGAC
>CAYFXZ010000015.1:0-46728 GCA_964347245.1 uncultured Candidatus Bathyarchaeia archaeon
AGGCTTCAACCAGCGCAAGCGGGTCCACAAGCGCTTTCAGGTCTTCGGTCTCAATAGTTAACTTAATGCCAACTGTTTCCTCAGCTGCTTTCTGCAGGCTAGCCGGCGTAGCATCGGCGAAAGTCAGTTTCAACTCTATCAGCGATTTGACGAAGAACCCTACTATCTTGTGCGCCTTTCGGAACGGAATATCATATTTGCGAACAAGCACGTTGGCTAACTCGGTTGCAGCTACAAAAGTTGTATTGGATTTTGCCAAAACATTGTTGGTTATTTTCAGTTTAGGAAGTAGTTTATGTAACATGTCAAGTGAGGCATGTACATTTTTTATGGATGCCCATAGATTAGGTGTGATTTCCTGAAAGTCAAGGTTATATGTGGAAGGCAAACTCTTCACTACAGCGGTTGAAGCCACAAAATCGCCTAGTACATGGCTGGCTCTTGCACGTATGACCTCAAGGACTTCAGGGTTCTTTTTTTGAGGCATTATACTGCTTGTGCTTGTGAACTCGTCTGGAAGTTCGACTACTCCAAAGTCGGGTGAACTCCAGATTATAAGGTCCTCCGCAAAGCGGCTTAAGTTTACAGCCAAGAGCGAGAGAATAGCAAGGGGTTCAGTGACGAAGTCTCGGCTGCCCACCGCATCAATAGAGTTTTCCGCCAAGCCGTTGAAGCCTAGGATCGTTGCGGTTCGATCGCGATTTATTGGGAAGCTGGTTGTAGCCAATGCTCCTGCGCCAAGCGGGCAGAGATTAACTCTTGCATAAACGCTTTGGAGCCTTTGTAGGTCACGTTCTAAGGCAGAGCAATGTGAAAGGAGGTAATGGGCGTAAGTTACTGGCTGTGCAGGCTGCAGGTGAGTGTACTCCAATATAACGGTGTTCATGTGTTCCTCAGCAACTTCGAACAAGTGGTCTTGCACATGAGATATAGCGCGCATCAAACCAAGCAGTTCTTTTCGTAGTTCCATACGGATGGCTGTGGCAATTTGGTCGTTTCTGCTCTTACCAATATGCAAGTTGCCACCTTCCACTTCGCCTGCTTCTTTAAGCACTGCTTCTTCCACAGCCATGTGAACATCTTCAGCAGAAGCATCCAACTCTGCAGTTGACAATTTGACAAGGGCTTGCAGAAGCTTAGCGCCGTTTGATTGCTTGATGATCTTCTGTTCCAGCAGCATTACCACGTGAGCCATGTTGATATCAATCACAGCTTTCAATAGTCTCACGTCGTCTTTCAGTGAAGATGTAAACTTGGCAACGTCTTCCCGCACTGGTGATAATCGTCCGCCCCGCAACAGTTTCGACATCTACTTTCCGTCCTTGGCTTTTTTTTGCTCCTTAGCTTTCCGTTTAAGCAAAGTATGCATTTTTGTCTGCAGACCCCACAACTCAATGAAACCTTTTGAGTACGATTGATTAAAGCCTGTTTTAATGTTGTAATTCACCAAGTTCTGGTCGTAAAGCGACATTGGCGATGAACGCCCCACAACTTGGAGACCACCTTTGTAAAGTTTCACGCATACTTCGCCAGTGACGTTTTCCTGACTTTTATTAATAAAGGCTTCGAGATCTTCTCGCAGCGGATCCAACCATAATCCGGCGTAAACCAAAAATGTCCATTGCGCGTCAATTTGCTGTTTAAAGAGTACTTCGTGGCGTGTTAGAACCATTTTTTCCAAGTCTTTGTGTGCTTCCAAGAGTACGGTTGCGGCTGGGCATTCGTAAATTTCTCTGGATTTAGTACCCACTATCCTGTCTTCTATGTGGTCTATGCGGCCAATACCATGTTTTCCCGAGGTCCTGTTCAATTTTTCAATAAGTGCGAGAGGCGCCATAGCTTTATTGTTTAGGGCTATTGGAACTCCTGCCTGGAATTTTATTGTTATGTATTCAGGAGTGTCAGGAGCGTCTTTGGGTGAAGTGGTCCATTCAAAAGCGTCTTCCGGAGGTTCTCTCCTGGCGTCTTCCAGAACGCCGCATTCAATTGATCTGCCCCAGATGCTTTGGTCTATACTGTATTTCTTTGCAGATGTGGAAACTGCAATCCCGTTTGCTTTTGCGTATTCTATTTCTTCGTCTCTTGTCATATTCCATTCTCTGACTGGCGCAATTATCTTGAGGTTGGGCGCTAAAGAGCCAAGTGAAATGTCAAATCGTACTTGATCATTGCCTTTTCCTGTGCAACCGTGGGCCAAGGCGGTGGCACCTTCTTTCTTTGCGATCTTGACCATTTTTTCGACTATGAGCGGGCGGGACAAAGTTGTGCTTATGGGATATTTCCCTTCGTAAAGGGCGTTCGCTTTTATGGCTGGAAAAATGTATTTGGTGGCAAACTCTTCTTTGGCATCTATTGAATAATGCTTTAGGACGCCAAGTTTGTTGGCTTTTTCCTCTACTTCTGCCAAGTCTTCCGGTTGGCCGACGTCAATTGTTGCAGTTATAACTTCTGCATTGTATTTTTCTTGAAGCCATTTGATCATCACAGATGTGTCTAGTCCACCAGAGTATGCTAGCACGATCTTTTCTGCCGTTTTATGCTCCCTCCGTTTTTGAAGTAAATTTATTCCCCTTACCTCGGGGGCAAGATTTTTAAACGTTACGACTTTTCTGTTACATAATAAGCTTTAAATGTTCCATTTGATACATTTATGTATCATGACGATTGCACAGAACGTTAGAAGCCATCTGCGAAATAAGCCATACTTGCTGGAAGCCTTGGAAAAAGGCATAGTTAATCTCAGCGAACTGTCGAGACAGATTCAGGAAGAACTAAAAATTGACAATATGAGTGCCGTGAAGGCCGCTTTGCGAAGATTCTCTGAAGAACTTCAAAAGCACAAACAAAAAAGAGAAGAAAAAGCATTGCAAGTCCTAAAACGAAGCGCCATGGCAGTTTACGACAAAAAATCAGTTATCATAACAACCAGGGAGATAAAAACAAAAACCGGAATGAAGGTTGACTTGCTCGGCAAAGTTGTTTACTTAATGGATAGGAGCGACATGCCCGAAAGAATTACTGCGTTAGTTAAGCATGATAACTGCACGATGATAGTGGTGCATTCGCCTAAGGAACTGGAGGCTACGCCGGGAGTTGTTGCGTTTCTAACGACGCTTCTAGCGGAGCAAAACGTGAACATCATAGAGTTCATTTCCTGCTGGACTGAAACAATAATCGTTGTGGAAAAAAAGGACAACCTCAAAGCTTACGAGGTTCTATCTAATCTAGTAGGTTGATGTGCCAATAGCTTACTTGGATTCTGCTAAAAAAGCAGTAATATTATTAATACTTATAGTTTGATACTGTTTGCTGATTGAGCAGTCATTAAACGCTGCAAAATCGGGAAAGATTTAGCTTAGAAGTTGGAACAATGGCCTATCAAAGATGCATCAAGTGTGGAACCGAATACAGGATAGATGAGATTGTATACTTCTGTAAAAAGTGCGGAGACATACTTGAAATCAAATACGAGCAATGCGAACTAGTTGAAGCGGTCAGAAATAGTGAGTGGCGAAAGATTCCCCTGTCCGTGTGGCGCTACCGACACTTCATGCCTGTAGATGACACAGCGAAAATAATCTCCTTAAACGAAGGGGGCACAGGCTTCCATTTGTGTGAACGGCTGGCAAAGCATTTGGGGCTAAGGAGGCTTTACATTAAAAATGAAGGGGAAAACCCAACTGGCTCGTTCAAGGACAGGGGCATGACAGTTGGAGTTACAAAAGCCGTGGAGCTCGGAGTCAAGTCTGTAATCTGCGCTTCCACTGGAAACACTTCAGCCTCTTTAGCTGCTTACGCCGCCAAGGGAGGTTTGCAGTGCGCTGTGGTCATTCCCTCGGGCAAAATCGCGTATGGAAAACTGTCGCAGGCCATGATTTACGGCGCAAAAGTCATTCAAGTTCGAGGAAACTTTGACGAATCCTTGGATGCTGTGCTGAAGCTTTCGGAGAAACATCGAAGCATTTACCTTCTTAACTCTATAAACCCGTTCAGAATTGAAGGGCAGAAATCGCTCGGCTACGAAATCTGTGATCAGCTGAACCAGGAAGCACCAGAAAGGATTATAGTTCCAGTTGGCAATGCTGGGAACATAAGCGCAATATGGAAAGGATTTAAAGAGTTTCACGATCTTGACCTTATAAAAGCGCTTCCCAAGATGACAGGTATACAAGCGGCTGGTTCAGCTCCGATAGCGCAGGCAATTAAAAACGGAAGCGATACCATTGTTCCGGTTTCGGCGCCTGAAACCGTTGCTACTGCCATCAGAATCGGAGCGCCCGTAAGCTGGAAGAAAGCCCTGAAGGCGATTCGCAAGTCGGGTGGAACAGCTGAGACAGTGACTGATGAGGAGATTCTAGACGCACAGAAGCTCCTAGCAAGGATTGAAGGATTGTTCGTTGAGCCTGCAAGCGCTTCATCAATTGCGGGGTTGATAAAGCTTGTTGAAAACGGGGTTATTGACAGGGATGAGCGTGTTGTTTGCGTTACAACTGGACACGGGCTTAAAGACCCCGATACGGCGGTTAAGATGAGTGAGAAGCCAGTGGAAGTTAATTCTGAAATATCAGCTATAGAAGAAGCTTTAGGCTTAAAGAAACAAGTAGCAATTTTGGCAAGGTGAAAGAAATATGAGAATTATCTTGGTTGGCTTTGGCGTAGTGGGAAAGGCTGTAACCACCTTACTTGCTCGCAGATTTGCGAAAAAGGTTAAAGATTATGGTTTTAACCCAAAAATTGTTGCTATCGCCGACATAGACGGTGCGGTCATAAGCCCAAGAGGTCTAAAACCTGAAAAGCTAGAGGCGATTAGGCAAAGGGGTTATCAAATATCATTAGACCCCGATTTTGGGCAACCCGGAATTTCAGCATTAGACGTTATTAACTCGGTTGAGGCAGAAGTAGTTGTTGAAGTTACGCCTGTAAACATCATAGACGCCGAACCAGCATTATCCCACATTACTAGGGCTTTCAAAACAGGAAAACACGTTGTGACAACCAACAAAGGACCATTAGCCTTAGCTATGCCAGCACTCATAGAACTAGCTGATTACAATCGTGTTTATCTGCGGTTCAGCGGAACAGTCGGTGGGGGAACACCTATGCTCGAGTTCGCCAAACGATGCCTCGCAGGAGACAAAATATTAGCCATAAAAGGCATTCTAAACGGCACAACCAACTATATTCTAACGGAGATGTCTCAGAACCGCGTGACCTTCCCAGAAGCGCTAGCAAACGCACAGAAACTTGGGTATGCTGAGACGGAGCCATCGATGGATATAGAGGGGTTTGACACCGCATGCAAAATAGTCATTCTTGCTAACTGGATATTGAACAAGAAAATTACGCTAAAAGACGTAGATAGGAAAGGCATCCGCGAAGTATCTTTGCAAGCGCTTGATGAAGCTTCAAAAAGGGGCAATACAATAAAGCTCATCGGCTCTATAGAGGGAGATTGTACAACTGTGAAACCGACGGAGATACCAAAAACCAACGCCTTATGTGTCAGTGGAGTTCTAAACGCGGTAACATTCTTTACCGAATTCGCGGGTGAACAAACACTCGTCGGCAGGGGCGCAGGTGGCATGGAAACTGCCAGCGCAGTTTTAAGAGACCTCTTAGACATAAGACATAAACTAGCAAGCAAAATACTCACGTAACACTTGGAGTGTGAACAAAGTTGAAAAAAATTGTAATGAAGTTTGGAGGAACCTCCATCGCTACGGGCGAGAACATACGTCGAGTGGCCAAAATAGTAGCGCACACTGTTAAAAAAGACTGTAAGGTAATCGTGGTGGTCTCAGCTTTAGCAGGTATCACAAATCAGCTAGCAGTAGAAGCTAACCAAGCAAAGAAGAAGAATGAAAATCAAATCCAAAAATTCATGAGAAAACTGATTGAAAAACACGTAGCAACCGCGAAAAAAGCAATAGAGAACAAGAGTATACAAAAAGACGTAGAAAAGGTAATAAAAAAAACAGTCAATGCCCTTGAGAAAGTACTCACTGGAATATGCTATGTCGGGGAGATTACCCCAAAATCAATGGATTACGTGATGTCTTTTGGTGAAAGATTATCAGCGCCTATAGTTGAGGGTGCCTTACAAGACCTTAAGCTTCAAACGCAATGTTTCACCGGAAAAGAAGCAGGTATTGTAACAGACGATAACTTCGGAGAAGCCAAACCATTAATGAACGTAACCACACATCAAGCTAAAGGAAGACTTGAGCCATTGCTTGAGAGAAACTTTGTACCAGTTGTAACGGGATATATAGCTGCAACTCAAGACGGTGTTGTCACAACCTTGGGACGCGGAGGGTCAGATTACACAGCCACAATCCTTGGTGTCGCTTTAGCCGCAGACGAAGTGTGGATATGGACTGACGTAGATGGAATAATGACGACAGACCCGAAGATTGTTCCATCAGCTAAAATGCTCCCTCAACTCTCTTACGGAGAAGCCGCTGAAATGGCTATTTTCGGAGCCAAAGCAATGCACCCAAGCGCGCTGGAACCCGTAATTCAGGCGGGCATCCCTGTGCGAATAAGGAATGTCTTCAACCCTGAAAACCATGGGACTCTCATAGCAGACGGGCAAGAAGTTAAGTCGAAAGAAGTAGTGAAGGCAGTAGCTATGATTAAAGACGTGGCCATGATTAACATCAAAGGCACAGCAATGGTTGGTGCACCCGGAAGCTACTCAAAAATCTTTGACGTGCTCGGAAAAAACAAAATCAATATCATGATGGTTTCCACTGCAGTTTCCGAAGCAAACATTTCGCTAATAATTCGCAGGAATTTGTTAGGCAGAACCCTAAGCACGCTTGAAATAGCGTTTTTGGGCGGAAGCTTAGTTAATGAGATTACATCTGAGGATGATGTCTGCGTTATCGCCGCGATGGGCGCAAACATGAAAGGTACATTAGGCGTAGCGTCGAGAATATTTACAGCCATAGCTCAAGAGAGTATAAACATCCGCATGATCGCACAAGGTTCATCTGAACTAAACATTTCCTTCGTGGTAAAAGAGAAAGACGGGGAAGCCGCAGTTCGAGCTATTCACAAAGAATTTAAACTGGACAGAATCTAATAATTCATTCTTTCTTTGCCGGTTAAGTTTTTTGCGATAATTGCATTCCATGGTGATGAGGCTTTAGTGAAGATTTGTACATCCTCAAAACCGACATCATATAGAATATCTCTGACCTTGTTAAGTAAAAGAAGGTGTACATGTGCTTGTTCAATCATCTTCGCATGCTTAATCTCGTAGGCGCCGTCCTTCACCATTTCATTAACAATGAGTAGCTTTCCGCTAGGCCTTAAAACGCGCCTTATTTCTTTTAAGTCAGCAGAAAAACTAGGCCAGAAATAGTAAGTTTCAATAGCAGTTACGAGATGAAAGAAGTCGTCTGGAAAAACCATTTTCTCAACTGACCCCTCAATTATTTTCACACGGTCTTTGGCAATAAGTTTCTTATTCACTTTTCTAGAGTACTCAACCATATCCGTCGAATAATCGATGCCGAATACTTTTCCGAGAGGTGTTTTCTGGGCTAATATGCTAACGGTTTTGCCGCCTCCACAGCCCACATCCAAGATAAAATAGTTAGGCTCAACATTAACATGGGTTAATCCCCATAATGTTAACGCTTTATGTCCTCTGTTCATTAATGCAGCAACAAACTTACCTCGGCGACCCTTTGGACGCCTGTATTGATCCATGAATCCAAACATCTTTTGCAACTATAATAGAGAGTTTTTACGTATAATTTAAGTCTGAGCAGTACTATCTATTGGTCGTTTTGTCTTTACCTGTTTTTATGTAGTTCATAGTTCGGCTAGTTTCAGGAGGGTTTCCTTGTAAACTTGTATGCTGTCTAAATATTCGCTTATAACAATGTGTTCGGCTTTCGTGTGGTCCAGATGCGAGTCGCCGGGTCCATAAGTGACGATGGGGGCGTTTATGGCTCTTCCTAGGATATTCATGTCGCCTGTTCCAGTTTTCCGAAGAAGAGTGGCCGGTTTACCACGCACTTTTCTGATCGAAGAGGACAAAACTTTCACGAGAGGTGAGCTTTTGTCTACTTCAAAGGGTTCGTTCAAGTCCTCGATGGATACTTTCACCTTGACTTTCGGGTTGTCAAGCTTGTACTGCTCAATTACTTTTTTAGCTTTGTTGAAAACTTGTGCTGCAGTGAACTGAGGAGGAACTCTGAAGTCAATGTGTATTTCGCTTTCGAAGGGAATTACCGAGTTTGCTCCACCTCCACTTACTCTGGTTAGGCACGCGGTTACTGCATTAAAAGGGCTTTGCTGCGTCTCCACTGGCGGAAGGGAGTCTTTGATTTGCTTCCAAATTTCAAATGCTTTTTCGAGGGCGTTCTCGTAAAGCCACGGCGTAGAAGAGTGCCCCGTCTCAGTTGTACACGTAATTTTAATGTGTAAGTTGCCTTTGTAGCCTATGGTTATGTTTCCAACGCCGCTAGGTTCTCCAAATATGGCGTAATCTGCTGAGATTCCTTGCTTTATCAGATACTTGATGCCTCTGTTGGTGGCTTCTTCTTCGACGACGCTGGCAACCACGATTTTAGCATTGAACGCGACTTCTTGAGCAACCTCGGCTGTAGCTGTAACCATAGCTGCCAATGGTCCTTTAGCGTCCACAGCTCCTCGTGCGTATATCTTGCCTTTTTCAACACGCAGCGGGATGTGCCCTGCAACGGTGTCCATATGCCCGCATAAGAGTATGATGGGCTTGCCGTCTCCAACTTCGCCGATGACGTTCCCGATACCGTCTTTTCTTACTTTAAATCCCAGTTTCTTCATTTCTTCAACTAGAAAATCGGAGATGACTTCCTCTTTGCTTGATGGACTGTAGATGCCCAGCAAGTTAGTTAGCAGCTGTACCGCTTGATCGCTCATTTCTCTTCTTCCCCAATAACTTCATCAAGAACAGAGACTGCTTTTTCAATCTGCTCTTTTTCAATGACTAAAGGCGGTAGAAAACGCAGAACGTTTCTGCCTGCGTCCAAGACGAGCACGCCTTTTTCCATGGTTTTCAGTATAATGTTACGAACATCATAGCGAAATTCCATGCCCAGCATCAAGCCTAAACCCCGAACCTCCTTGACAATGTTGTACTTAGCTCGAAGTTGTTCCAATTTCGCCTTGAAGTATTCGCCGATATTCTTGGCTCTTTTTACAAGTTTATCTTTAACTAACACATCAATCGTGGCGCATGCAGCTGCGCAAACCAGAGGACTCCCACTGAAAGTGCTTGAGTGCTCTCCAATCTTAAAGGAGGACATGATGTTTTCCTTGGCGACTGTTATGCCTATGGGTAAGCCTCCTGCAAACGGTTTGGCCAAGCACATGATGTCTGAAATAACGCCCCAGTGTTCGCAACCGAACATTTTGCCGGTCCGTCCGAAGCTCGTTTGCACCTCGTCCAAGATCAATAGAACATTCTTTTCATCGCAAAGTTCTCTGACACCTGGAAGAAAATCGTCGGGTGGAACACGTATGCCGCCTTCACCGCGAATTGGCTCGAGAAGAACTGCGGCAGTCTTGTCGGTTATGGCATCGGATATCTTTTGGAGATTGTCAGGGGGCACGTGCTTGAATTCGGGAACCAGAGGCTGGAATGGTTGGCGATATTTTTTTTCCCAGGTCGCAGACAATGCCCCCATGGTTTTTCCGTGATAGCAGCCCATAACCGCGATTATCTCTGGTTTGCCAGTGAATTTTCGAGCCAGTTTTATGGCGCATTCAACGGATTCGGCTCCGCTGTTTGAGAGAAACGCCTTATTCAAGTCTGTTGGGGTTATGCTCATGAGCTTTTGTAGAAATTCTGTTCGCTTGTTGTTGTAAAGGCTTGCGTGGCACGAAATTAGGATTTCAGCTTGTTTGCAGATTGCTTCCACCACTTTCGGGTGTGAGTGGCCTAGCAAGGCTACACCATAGCTGCCTGTGCAATCTACATATTCCTTGCCTTTTACATCCCACACTGACGCGCCTTCACCGCGTGTTATCACCAGCGGGCGTTTGCTGAAAACATTAGCCATCAACCGGTTTTCGAAGTTGATTATATCGTACTCATTCACTTGTAATCACCGTACCAGTTTCATGTTTCAAAGCTGAGGATATTGGTTTTTGTTTAAATCCTGAGGTTACCAGAACTTCTTTGACACCGTTGTTTAACGCTTCTAAGGCAGCGTGTAATTTGGTGCTCATACCCTTCCCGATGCATGATAGAGAGTCTTCCGCTTCTCGCGCAGTTATTTTCCTAACTGGTTTGCCTTTCATAAACAAACCTTCCACGTCAGTTAGCAAGACTAAGCGGTCTGCCTTTAGTGCGGTGGCGACTTCGGCGGCTGTTCGGTCGCCATCCACGTTTAATGGTTCAAACTCTTCGCTCATAGCTATAGGCGTCACGACTGGGATATAGCCCTTCTCAAGCAAAAGACCCAAAAATTCCACTTTGACTTCATTTATTTTGCCGGTGTAACCACCGTCGATCACTTTTTTACGTCCACGTTCATCAACAATGATCAAACGTTTTTTCCGTTGAGCTTTCAAGAGCGCACCGTCTAAGCCGGACAAGCCTATGGCGGATATGCCTTGGCTTTGCAATGCTAAGACAATTTGCTTGTTGATTTTTCCCGCCATGACCATGGTGAATATTTCCATGGTTTCCTTGTCAGTGTAGCGACTTCTGAAGCCTTGAGGCGAAACAATGAACTTCTGCTCTTTTCCCAGATTAGCAGCGGTTTCTGTGACTTCTGACCCTCCACCATGAACAAGAATCAGTTTGTGCTCTTCAGCCAGCGTTTTCAGGTCGGAGAAGAGTTCTGAGGAAGTACCTTCTTTCAGTATGCTCCCACCCATTTTAATTACTAATAGCATCACAGATCACATCGGGTGGAAGCCTGTGCTTTTGAGACCTGTGGTTTCATCGATGCCCATCATTATGTTCAGGCATTGAACACCTTGACCTGACGCCCCTTTAACCATGTTATCTATGGCCGAGAACATAAGAAGTCGATTTGCGTGTTCGTCGATTTCGAAGCCTATGTCACAATAGTTGGTGCCAAGTGTCACTTTTGGGTCGGGTAGCTGGTAGCGACCTTTAATATACTTGACGAAGCGAATAAAGGGCTCACCTACATATGTACTGCGGAGGGCTTTCCAGATATCCTTGTTTGTTAGGGGTTGTTGGGGGAAAGCGTGGATTGTTGCGAGTATGCCTCTGACCATGTTAACAGCGTGAGGAGTAAACGAGATTTTGATAGGCTCAATAGTATAAGCGTTGAGTTCCTGTTCGACTTCGCCTATGTGCCGGTGCATTTTGACTTTGTAGGGGCGAACTCCGCCGAACCGTTCAGGATGATGCGAAACCGCAGTGGGCTTGCTGCCTCCTCCGCTGCTACCCACTTTGAGGTCAGCAACAATGTGCTTTTTGTCAACCAAGCCTGTTTTGACAATTGGAACCAATGGGAAGATGGCTGCGGATGCCATACAACCTGGACAGGCAACTAACCTTGCACTTTTAATTTCTTCACGGTGCAACTCAGGCATACCATATGCTGCTTCTTTGAGTAATTCAGGGTTAGTGTGTTTCCAGCCGTACCATTTCTCGTAATCAGCAGGATTTTTGAGTCGGAAATCCGCGCTCATATCAATAACTTTCAAACCTGCTTCGAGAAGTTTAGGAACGAGATTTATGGAGTCGCCATGTGGAGTTGCTGTAAAGATTAGTTCGCAGTTTTTCTGAAGTTCAGTAATGTCAATGGGAACGAATTTTTGTTGGGTGAGTCCGCGGAGGTTCGGATGAACATTGAAGACGTATTCTCCTATGGTCTGGCGGGAGGTTACCATTGTGACTTCCACATGCGGATGTATCAGCAGCAGGCGCAGGAGTTCTCCGCCGACGTATCCTGTTCCCCCGATTATTCCAATTTTCAACTTCTATTCACCTTTAATTTTACTTGAGTTAGATTAGGCTTTGAGCACCTTCAAGCAGAGGCACTGCTACGTTTATTCCGGCTATTAGCCGTGTGTGTTCCCAGAATTCTGGGCAACTATTGGCTTCGTGAAATACAACTTCGTTCTTGTTTTTTTCTATGCTATCTTCTATTATGCTTTTGACTTTTTTATAAGAAGTAGTACTAATGTAAGTTTGGAAAGCGGCTTCTAATTCTGTGTTCCAGTTTGAGAAGTCCCTCAGACGTTTTTTGTCCTGCTTTACTTTTCGTACTTTTTCAAACTCTATAGCTGCTTTTTCGAGATCAGATTGGAGGTCAATATCTTCCACTGTTTTATTTTCGCCCACATTTATCATGGCATCTAATGCGAACAGCCAAGTTTCAGACCCTTTGCCTAGGGCTTTGCCACATTTCACAGCTAAATCTCTGATGCTATCTGGGATTTTGGCATCGAAAACCGTGTTGCCCAAGTAAGTGTTGGTTCGGAAGTCTTTGAATCCGCCGCGGGCTAATGCTATAGGGTGGCAGACAGATGGTTTTCCTTTTTCTTTGTAAGCTATTATCCGCAGGTCGTAAAACCATTTTTGAACGTTTTGTTGGGCAGTGATCCCTATAGGGTTTATTATCGACGGTTTAGTTTCCTGGATGCTTGCGATGAGGTGGGCGCGGTTTTTGGATAGCAGCATGCCTTTGCCGTGGGTGCCAGCGTCGGGTTTTACAACGATTCCTTGGTTGAGGTCTATCGCTTCCTGAAGCAGGTCGGCAATTTCTTTTTCGTTATGTATTTCTCGCCCGTTTTTCAGTGTGTCAGTGGCATTGCAGGGGACATAAACCGTTTTTGGTATGGGAATTCCTTCCGCCCAGAAGTGAAGCAGAGTACGCAGTTTACTATAGCATATGAATTCTATTTGGCTGGAATTTATAGTTTTTTTATCGAGCAATTCCATGAGGTAACCTGCTTGGAGCCTTCGGTTTTTGCTTTGGGCTCTGTTTAAAACTACGACGACATCTTTTATTGTGCCAGTGTAGTCTTTGCCTTTGGTTTTGGCAGTGAACCCTTTTTTGCCTATAGAGAGGGCGATTTTGCGGAACGGTATAAAAGTCAATTCTATACCCATCTCTTGGGCAGTGAGTTTTATGCCTGTTTCATCGGTTTCTGAACGTTCATAAAGAAGTGCTATGCTCATTGTCTTTGACCCCCCGTAGAAAAGATGCAATTTAAAAAAGTTTACTAGTTTTATCTCTTTTTGATGAAAAAACGAGTACGATTATTCGCCCCAGTCTTCTCCTTCTATTGTTAACTCTTGAAGGTCAACGCATCCGCCTTTTATTTGCTTTACTTCCATTTCAAGTCCGCAACCTGGGCAGCTTAGGATTTCGCCTTTCTCAGTATCTGCTGGAACGTTGAGGTCTGCATCGCAGTCAGGACACTTAGCTATATGCATTACTTTCACCTCTTCTATCTTTAACTTAGTAATTTGCGTTATGGCTTGCTACCACCTTTTATTATCGGAAATGTCAAGTTGATTAATGCAGGTTTCTTTTAAACATTGTGACTTATTTGTAACAATTTGGGGTTTTGCCGTTCTATTTGATACAAAAATTCACATGAAACCATTTTTAAACAGTTTCAGAAAACAGTACCACAAACGCTCACTATAACGGATTTCGAACTCCCCCCCGGAGTAATCTGTAGAAATCGTTAAATTTTTCCGCTACTTAAAAACAAGGAGTGAAGCGATATTGGACGATAAGGATAAGCAGATACTCAAAATATTAAAGAGAAATGGCCGCTCGGGCTACGGCGCCATAGGCAAAAAAGTAGGCTTATCCGAAGGCGCCGTTAGGAAAAGAATCAAAACACTTGTCGATGCGGATGTCATCCGAAAATTCACGGTCAAAATCGGCGTTGCAGAAGGCGCAGAGGCGATCACCCTATTGGCTACGAACCCGGTTCACCCAACCCAAGAAGTCTCCAAGAGAATTCTCGAGATTCCAAACGTGGAAACCATCTACGAAGTCACGGGTGAATATGATATTATAGCAGTCATCGGCGGAATGAATGTGGTCGAAGTCAACGAGTGTATAGAAAGAATTCGCAAAGTAGACGGCGTAATTAAAACTAACACCATGATTGTATTGCGTAGCTGGTGAACAATAGAGTTCTCATCCCAACCGTTTTAATATAAATTTAAGGGATGACAGGTATACAAGGACACATTGGAACTAGCTTGTCAAATTTAGAGCTGATAGTCATTCAATTCAAAAAGGTAAAATGGTAAAGGCTCATCAGAAGGGTATTTTTATTGTTATTAGAATGTTTGGATAAAGAGATGGACAAACTCTCGTGGGATTCTTGAGAAAGGATGCGTAGCCGCGAAGTTGAGGTAGCGTGTGAAGATTTACTTACTCAATTACCTGAATTGCGCCTTCAGGACATTGGGCTTCGCATGCTCTGCAAACAAGGCAATCGTCAACGTTAACTGGGACGGATTTGCCGTCTATCATGTCGAATGTGCCTACTGGACAAGTGTTTGCACAGGTTTCGCATCCGTTGCATCTATCACCATCAACTACTATTTTTACCATTCTCAATACCTCTGTTAAGTTTGATTCAAACTCGCTCAGTGAAATAAAAGTGTTTAGGCTAGTCATCGAGTTTCTTCACGTAACCTTAAGAGGATTCCGTTGATTGTTGCTTCAGCTTTCTCTTTCCGCCGCTGATAATCCATCTGTGCCTTCTTATATGCGTCCAACGGCAACGAGCCTTTTCTGTGGCGGATTTCAATATTCCTAGTTTTTGTTTCAACTTCAACAAGTTCGGCTTCGGCAACATCAAGTTGCCTAACCAAATTCGCATAATTGCCTCCTGCCCCTCGGAAGGTTTTTTTCAAATCAGTTATATTCTTGGAAATGTTTCCAAGGCGAACTTCCAATGTCCTTTTTTGTACTTTATATCGGCGACGTGGAATCTTGCCTTTTTGAGCCCTGATTTCAAGGGTCCTTAGTTCTGAGTTTAGTCTGCTTTTTTCATCGTAAGCTTCAGTGAATGCCCGAACTTGTTCGGAGTTGAGACGTAGGTAGGCTTCTGATGTTTCGATTTGCATGGGGATCGACGCCTTGGATCTTTTCCAGACAGCTATTAACAAGCATCCAGTTATAGCCAGAATCCAAACCCATACAGTCGGTCGGAAAGAAAGCCAGAGAGGACTATAATCATAAGTAACTTGAATATCTTCGGAAAGAATGGCAGAGTCTACTTTGCTGATGCCTTCTCTTCTTATTGAAAGGATTTCCTGAAACGTTTCCCTGAATAGGTTTACAGAAGAATCGATTTCTGAGAGAGTGGGTGTTAGAAACCTTGCTCCTTCGGGAGGAATAAAGGTAACTGTCGCTGTCTCAACGTAGTAGTCAAACTCGGGAAAAAGATCTAAGTCTATTGTGAAAGGAGCTGTAGAAGAGACACTGGGTAAAGTATATTCAGCCGTCAACAAAGTGGATGCACCGCCGCTTATTGAAGATATTAATGTGAGGTTGAAGAACCGAGTATTTTCGCTACTTGCAAATATTTTGGTTGTTAGAATACGGCCGAATTCATCTCTTACAACGAGGTTTGAAGCCTCAAGAGGCAACCCTATTCTTAGAGAACCGAGGCTACTGGGTGACTTATTTGTAAGTCGGTAACTGTCATAAGCTTTGATATCACCTGAAGGGTTAATTGTGATTTGACGTTTCAATTCTTTTGTGGTAATTATCTGGAGATTTCCACCTGTTATTGAAAATGTGGCAGACGCGGGAGAGTAAGTGAACGCAGGCAAGTTGGATTTAAAGAAGTTATTTGTGCTTGTTTCTTCATTATCCTTAGTTACTGTCAGAATTTTAGGAGTTTCAGGGAGAATGATTTCGACGTCGCAATAGCCAACCTCTTTTGTTAAGCTGGGGTAGGCGGGAAAATCGAGGTTAAATACGGTTCCAGCTGAATCTTGACTTAAGAGATTATTTGAAAGAATAAAAACTACTGTAAAAACTTGAGGCGCCTCTTCTGTAAAACTTACTTTTGCGCCGTAAAAACCAGTTTCTCCCAATTGCACGCCGAGGCTTAGTGGGAAAAGGTTGTTTTCTTTGTCATAGACTAATCCCTTAAGGACATAGGTACCGTACTTATACGGGAAACCGATTAAGAAGTCGGCTGTTAACTGCCCGCTTATCGTTATTGTATCTCGAATGATCACATGCCCAGAATACAAAACCTCCACTTCATGGTCAACACGTTGTATGGCATAGTTATCCTGAGCCATAACATTTGAAGTTTTAAGAGAAAAAGTCAAGAGAATAGCCACTGACAAAACTGTGAGCAATATGAGCGATAAAGCTCTCTTCACTTGAATTCACCTGATTTGGGTTTTTTCTATGTTATTGTAGCTTATTTACCTTTAGAATAGAATATTTTATGCTTATCAACTTGACTGGGATTTTTATGAAGTTATTTTGAGTCTGTTTGAAGACCGTAATTGTAAGCTCAAAAATTTTTCAGCTGCGGCAGACAATTTTTTTGGCATTAACTAAAGAGCATAGCATAAGACTTATAGAAAACCGAGAACTCAAAGATATTTAGGTGAAGAGTAAATGCCAAAAGATGATGAAGATTATCCAGAATGGTTTAGAAGAAGGCGCAAATCTTTTAGAGATCCCTTTTTCGGCGATGTTGACCGCATGTTCCGTGAAATGGAAAAAATGATGGAAGAAGAATTCAAGAACTTCACAGAAAAAGTCCCAAAGGACTACGTTAAGGAACGGAAACTTCCTGACGGCAGAACTGTTAGAGAGTTAGGTCCCTTCGTGTATGGTTACAGTATGAAAATAGGTCCTGACGGAAAGCCTGAAATTCGCCAGTTCGGCAACATCAAAAAGAGCCTCAAAGGGCCGCAGGTTAAAAATGAACGTGAACCGCTCGTGGATATAGTTGAAACAGACAGTGAAGTTCGGGTAGTCGCTGAATTGCCTGGTGTGGAAAAAACCGATATAAAGCTCCACGGCACTGAAGATTCGCTGACGGTGTCGGTTAATACGCCTCAAACTAAATACTACAAGGAAGTTACGTTGCCAACAAAGGTTAAGGTGAAAGAGGCAAAATCATACTACAAGAATGGTGTATTAGAAGTTGTTTTTCCAAAAGCTGAAACTGAAAAGGAACCAAGAGGAGAACCAATAGACATAGAATAAATGCTTCAATTTGACTATACACAGTTCTTTCCTGAAAAGCTTGGGTCCTTATGGGTGACAGTTCAGAAATCGACGCGTTAAACGCTATTTGCCGTGAAGCAAAAGCAGAGGGGAAAATGTCTGGGAAAAACTTGATTGAACTTTATGAGCTTTTCTCTCAACGATTCACTAAAGCCCTTAGCACTCTTGAAGAAAACCGAGTGAAAAAATACGTTTTCAAGCCGAGCGGCAGAATCGTCTGGATAGTAATTGGAAGAGAACGCGACTATCTTATAATGCCTGAGGCTAAATTCTGTATGTGCAACGACTTCTACTTCCGCGTTTTAGATAAGAAAATCCACTTATGCTACCATTTAATCGCTCAAAAAATCGCGCGTAATCTAGGATGGTACGACACCATAAAAGAAAACGATAAACTCTACAAGACTTTAATGAACGAATGGAAAAAAGCTACTGCTTAAATATTAAAATGTTACATGAATATTAAAAGAAAGGAGAATCCAAATGGACCTAAGCTCATACTTCCTGACTCTGGAATACATTCTTATGACATCAACGTTTGTTGCTTTAATCCTGATATTTCTATACTCGTATTACGGCAAGGAAGAAGAGCAAAAAGGAGAGAGCTAGTCTCCGAACCTTTGTATCTTTCTTTTCATAACCAAAAATGACATTATAATTAGAACAGTCAAGATTATGCTGAACAGAACTAGCCATGCGGCATCCGGACCTACACCTATTACTATCGGAAACGGACCAATGAAAACAACCGCGCCACCGCTGGCTGAGCTTTCCGCATAAAGCACTGTTGCAACAAAAATTACTGCTATGCCAACGAAAATCAGAACAAAACCCAGAAGCAATAGCAAATGGACACTCTTTTGCACGGTTGTCCCTTTCTCAGCTGTTTCTAGGTTTTTTTCGTCAACATTCCATCTCGTGATCACTTTTTTTCACCTAAGCAATAAATAATACAGGATAATAGCTACTGCTAGCATCACCGTAACCGCCAAAGAGAACAGCAAAACGGTTTTGAACGATTTCGGGTCTGTTCCAAAAATTATCGGAATTGGCCCAATTATTATGGCACCTCCGCCTCTGACTTTTCCTTTTCCGGTACCTAAAATAAAAAGCAGGACAATAGCAATTACGATTAAAATTACTCCTGCGAAAATCAACGCTATACCCAGCGCGTAAAAAGGTGTAGAGTAAATCACTTTCTTTTCTCCCAGCGCCACTTTAAAAAGTGGCTGAAGATTTTAATAAACTTAGTCAACGCTTACATTGCCATTATGTAGAAGCAAAAATTTAAAGCGTGCCTAGCATATATCGGTGCTGGCATCAAAAAATGACCAGTGAGGATGTAATTCAGCAGATTTTGTTAAAGCACCCAGAAGTAAGCAGAGACCAAATTCTTGAAAGCTTGGAAGTTGAGAAAGAGAAGACTAGCGGTTTGATAGCGGACGAGACTCTCTTGCGGTTGATTGCCGCAAGATACGGAATTGAAACTATTAAGCGTAGATCCATTCGCAGGTTGTCTATAAGAGATTTGGTTGCAGGCTTGAACGATGTTACGGTAACAGGACGTATAGTATTAGTTTATCCCGTAAAAACCTTCACAGGGAAAATATCCGGAAAAGTTGCAAACTTGATTATTGCCGATAAAGACGATACTCTCGGTGTGGTGCTGTGGAACGACAACGTTAACTCGGTAGAGTCGGGGGAACTGAAAGCGGGTAAGGTTGCCCGTTTCTCTCATGGGTATACACGCAAAGACCGCGAAGGCAAAGTGGAATTGCACATGGGCAACAAGGGCCAAATTGAAGTTAATCCTGAAAACTCGAATGTGGATGAATACCCTACCCTCTGCAAATTCGCAGCTAAAATCAACGAATTAACCGCAGCTCACAACAGTATCAATCTTGTAGGCAGGATAAAAAAGGTTTTTCCAGCATCAACATTCAAAAGAAGCGACACGAGCACAGGAACAGTCATGCGGCTGAAGCTAGCGGATGAAACAGGTGAAATCCCAATCGTGGTTTGGAACGAAAAAGCAGAAGAACTTGAAAAGATGGTTAATGTAAACTCAGCCTTACAATTGGTGAACGCGAAAGTTAAAGAAAAAGGAGACGGCGAACTGGAAGTTCACGTCAACTCGCACACACATGTCGAAGTTTTAAAGCGCCTTAACTTTTAACGCTATTGCGTCGCTCATCTCGCTTGTGGTAGAAAAACCACCTAAATCTTTTGTTCGCACTTTTCCTTCTTTAAGCACTTGCATAACTGCATTTTCGATTTTGGCTGCGGCTTCCTTTTCGCCCAAGTAGTCCAGCATCATCTGTACTGCCATTATGGTAGCCGTAGGGTTAACCCTGTTCATCCCAGTATACTTAGGCGCCGAACCGTGAACGGGTTCGAACATGCCATACGTGTCACCTATGTTTGCTCCAGCAGCTAAACCTAAGCTCCCGGTGACCTGAGCTGCCTCGTCCGATATGACATCTCCAAAAAGGTTAGTGGTTACGATAACATCGTAAGTTTCAGGTTTTTTAATAAGATGCATCGCCATGGCATCTATATGGACATCGTCAACTGTTATGTCTGGGTAGTTTTTGGCTGCGGCTTTGACAGCGTCGTTGAACACTCCGTCCGTTACTCTTAAAATGTTGGCTTTGTGAACGTAAGTTAAGTGTTTTTTGCGTTTTTCAGCGAGTTTGAAGGCGTACCCCGCAACGAGCACTGAAGCTTTCTGGGTAATTATGCGCATTGCCACTGCCACACCAGGCGAAACTTGATATTCCACTCCTGAGTACATGCCTTCAGTGTTTTCACGCACCACAACAAGGTCAATGTCTGGTTTTAAAGATTCTACGTTCGGGTAGGAACGGCAGGGCCTAACATTAGCGTAGAGATTGAATTTCTTCCTGATTTTCACAGCTGCACTGACAGGCGCGCCGGGCACCTCGGGCGTGGTCATTGGACCTTTGATACAAGCGTCTGTTTGCTTCAGGAGCGCGATGGTCTCTTCAGGCAGGTTAGTGCCGTATTCGGCTATGCAGTGGTAGCCTGCTTCGCCGTAGAGGAAATTAAGTTCAAAATTGGAGTTGTATTGGACTGCTTCTAGGACTTTAACTGCTGAGTCGGTGACTTCGGGTCCTATGCCATCGCCTTTTAGCACTGCGATATTGTAAGTTTTGGACATTAAACATCCGTCTTCTGTCTAAATATACACTTCAACTTATCAGTATTCCTATTTCGCCATTGAAGATCCATGATACTCTACAGATCATGTTTAACCACCCAAGTTAACTGCGGTTCATAAAAGACCTGCCCCAATATGGCCTTGCAATTAACAACTAATATGATCCTAGTAGACGGTAAATATGCTGATATGTTTCTTGTGCTTGGTGAACCTTCCTTGAAGTTTCTGGTCATTTGGATTTGCGGGATTTGTTTTTGTGTTCAGTACGTAAATCGTGTCTTAACAGATTTTAATTTAATAAATGGTCGTTTCTACAACGTTATTCGTATAATATTTACTGAAAACGGAAAGATTTAAATAGCGGTGGCTAACTGTTACAGCCTACAACAGGGATGCAAAATGGTAACGTTTAGTGGTTGCTATACCGCACTCGTAACCCCCATGACGCTGGATCATCAAGTGGACTATGAAGGGTTGCGCAGATTAGTTGAATTCCAAATAAGAGAAGGCGTCAGCGGCATCCTCGCCGTCGGAACCACAGGCGAAAGCCCAACCTTAAACTGGGACGAACACAACAAAATAATCGAAAAAGTTTACGAGTACAATGGAAACAAAGGCTTAACTATAGCTGGAACAGGAAGCAACAGCACCCAAGAAACCGTGGAAGGCACAGAACACGCCGCCCACATAGGCGTACAATGTGTACTGCTTGTAGACCCGTATTATAACGGGCCAAGCTCATTGGAAATACGCAGAGAATACGTGGAACCCATCGCGCAACGTTTTCCAGAAGTGCAAGTAATCCCTTACGTAATCCCAGGTAGAACAGGCACGCAACTATACCCTCAGGACCTAGCGGTTCTTCACCAGCAATACTCGAATGTGAGCTGTGTGAAAGAAGCCACTGGCGACCTAGATAACATGCGTTTAACCCGCAAACTCTGCGGAAATGACTTTGCAATTCTCTCAGGCGACGATGACAAAACCTTCGCTATGATGACTGCGCCCGACATCGCAGCGGCAGGCGTCATATCCGTCGCATCCAACGTAGTTCCACGCACAGTGCAGAATCTAACTCAAGCCTTACGCTATCACAGAATGGAGGAAGCCAACAGGCTTTACGCAGCCTTGAAACCGCTTTTCAACATGGTTACAGTGAAGACCCAAGAGCAGACGCCATTCGGGTTCGTAACCTGCAAAGCTCGCAATCCCCTGGCATTCAAAACATTGATGAATGTGCTAGGCATGCCTTCAGGTCCATGCAGACAGCCGCTAGGAAAAATGACACGGGCCGGACTTGAAATAGTGCTTAGTAACGCCCGAAAAGTCTACGAAACCAACTCATCATTTCTTGAGCCTATAGAAGATTTCTTCAATGTAGACCTGAATGAACGTTTATACAAAGAACAATTCTGGCAGGGATTAACTTATGCTTAGGCTTTGTGTGGCAGGCGCCGCAGGCAAAATGGGCAATGCCGTCATCCGCGAAGCCGCAACCAAAGGACACGAGGTAACCGGCGCAGTCGAAGCCTCGGGAAACCCCTGCGTAGGAAGAACTCTGCGCGAGTTGGGCATCTGCGACTTTGACACTCGAATATTAGGTTCTGACAGAATCAGTGAAGCTTGCAGAAACGCAGATATTTACGTGACGTTCACCGCTCCAGCAGCCGAGATTGTAAACGTTCCCGTTGTTGCCGAGTTAGGCAAGCGTGTGGTTCTAGGCACAACAGGCTTCACCGAAGAGCAGTACCACCAGCTATGCAAAGCTGTTCAGGGCAAGGTTCCAGCCGTGTTCGCACCAAACTTTAGTGTAGGCGTCAACATACTCTTCAAATTGGCCCAGGCATTGAAGGCTTTTCCTAATGAATACACGTTCAGCATAAACGAAATCCACCACACAGGAAAGAAAGACGCACCTAGCGGGACTGCAAAAAAACTTGGCCGGATAATCACAGACTTGCGCGGCTACTCTCGAACAATACATGGAAGAGAAGGCCTCAGCCCAAGACAGCCTGAGGAACTGGAAATAACAGCGTTACGTGCAGGCGGAGTTCCAGGCATACACAACCTAATAGTTGCAGGACCATACGAAATGCTCAAAATAGAACACACCGCTTTCTCACGAAGCGTGTTCGCTCAAGGTGCTGTGCACGCGGCAGAATGGGTAAGTAGCCAGACTCATCCCAGAATTTTCAGCATGGAAGATGTACTGGGTTTATCCTGATCAGGTGAAAAAATGTGGGTAACCGTGTAGTTATAAAATTTGGAGGCGCCGACCTCGCTACAGGGGAAAAAGTTGCACAGGCAGCCAAGATGGTTGCAGAAGCTAATTACAAGGAAATTTTAGTTGTAGTCTCAGCTATGGGCAAAACAACCGACAGTCTACTCAATACGACCTTGCAAATAGGCGACGTGAGCGACTCAGATTTCGCGGAGTTAATATCCATGGGTGAACGTGTCAGCGCCCGTTTCTTCTGCTCCGCCTTGAGAACGCAAGGTGTAAAAGCTGAACTTTTCGACCCATGCAACGACAACTGGCCCTTAATAACTGACTCCAACTTCCGAAACGCAAAACCCGATATAGAGAGAACAACTGAGCTTGCAAGAAAATTCATCGCTCCGTTGCTTCGCGATTCCATACCCGTGCTATGTGGCTTCTTAGGAAAGGACCTGAATGGCAGAATAACAGTTCTTGGAAGAGGTGGAAGCGACACAACCGCTTTGGTGCTTGCCAAATGTTTAGACGCAGATGAAGTGATACTTGTCAAAGAAACGAGGGGAGTTCTCTCGGCGGACCCTAAAATCGTGTCTGAAGCCAGATCGCTTAACAATTTGGACATATTTGAGATGCTTGATTTAGCTAAAGGCGGCGCGAAAATCGTGAAGCCTGAAGCGTTGAGATACAAGCTTCCAAATCAGATGCTTAGAATAGTGAACTTCTCTTCAGGTAACCTCGCTGTTGGAGGCACGGAAATCATAGGCTCTTTAGACAGCAACGCATCCGAGGTGCACAGTCGCAATGACTTGATTGCCATCAACGTGGTCTGCAAGGTAAACGCAGAAAACATCAGCAGAGTATTCTCGTCGCTCAGCCAAAAACCCATATACGGCGTCAGCTCAGGAAGCCGCTCAATCACCGTGTTCACTTCAGACGGGAATATAACCGATGTCATTGGCAAGCTGCATAATGTGCCAAGCTTCAAGGCGGTTAGCCACAGGGAAAAAGTGGCGATGATCCAGGTAAGACACCCAACCTTCATCGAATCGCCTGGCGGAGTCGCAGCCTTGAGCACTGCATTAAGTCAGAAAGGTATCAACATAATCGAGATCACCACTAGCAAGGCGACCATTAACGTTTTTATCGAAGAAAACCAACTCAAAAGAGCAAAGGAAGCGATAAACAATGTCGTTACATCGTAAAGTAGCCATATTAGGCGCCACAGGAGCGGTTGGACAACGATTTATTCAGCTCTTGCAGGGACACCCATGGTTCCAAATCGAAGTGCTTGCCGCTTCAAAAAGATCAGCGGGCAAAAATTACAAAGACGCTTGTAACTGGACTATGCAGTCGAACCTGCCTAGAGAAATCGGTGAGATGAGCGTGGTAAACGCTGATGTGGAATCAGTGGAGAAAGTAGGCAACGTGGACTTTGTCTTCTCAGCTTTGCCAGGCGGGTTGGCAGGACCAATTGAATCCGAATTCGCTGCGTTATATCCAGTCTTCAGCAAAGCAAGCACACACAGAATGGACAATGATGTGCCGCTAATAATACCGGAAGTGAATCCTGACCATGCAGCGCTTATTCCAATTCAGAAGAAAGCAAGAGGCTGGAAGGGCTTCATCTCAACGGATCCTAACTGCAGCACGATTCAACTAGCAATGACGTTGAAACCGCTAATGAGGTTTGGTCTGAGCCAAGTTATGGTTTCAACCATGCAAGCGTTAAGTGGCGCGGGCTACCCAGGCGTCTCTTCATTAGATATCATCGACAATGTTATTCCGTTCATCTCTAGTGAAGAAGAGAAAATGGAGTGCGAACCCCAGAAGATTCTGGGCACATTCAACGGCAACATGATATGCCCTGCAGATTTTGTGCTAAGCTCAAGCTGTCACAGAGTCAACGTCATAGATGGCCATTTAGAATCGGTCTTCGTGAAGCTTGATGAGAATCCCACGGTGGAGGAAATTGAAGCGGCTTTCAGCCAGTTTAAAGGGGAACCGCAAAAACTGAAACTACCTTCAGCCCCAGAAAACCCAATCGTTGTAAGGAAAGAGACCAATAGACCGCAACCTCGCTACGATCGGGACGAAGGTAAGGGCATGAGCGTCGTGGTCGGTAGATTGCGAAAAGACCCGATAATGACAGCCAAGTACATTTGCTTAGGACACAACACCATCCGCGGAGCGGCAGGGGCGGGCATACTTAGCGCTGAACTCATGGTAACGAAAGGAATCGCCTAGAACTGCAGGCTTTTCGGAAAGTCTTAAAGAGGAAACAGTTATGACGCAAAAACCACAGTGGCTCAAGGGGCCATTGGAGAATAGAGAAGGAAAGCTTTACTTTGACGGTGTTTCCACCATAGGGCTAGCTGAGGCTTTCGACACACCGTTATATGTGATCAGTGAAAGTCGAATCAGAGACAACTACACGCGCCTGTGCAACGCGTTGACTCGAAGGTACGAAAAAATTAGGATTTATTACGCAGCGAAGGCAAACTCGAACTTGTCAGTGCTAAAAATCTTGGAAAAGGAAGGCGCCTATTTAGATGCGGTCAGCCCAGGGGAAGTTTTCATGGCTTTGTCAACGGGTTTTTCGCCATCGCGCATTCTATTCACTGGAACGAGCGTTAGAAACGACGAACTAAAGTTCCTCTCAATTTCCAATATCACCGTTAACGTTGACTCATTGTCCGAGTTAGATAGATTATTAAAGATTAAGGTGCCAAAAGTTCTGTCTGTGAGGGTTAATCCTGAGATAGGCGCAGGTCACCATGATCACTGCATCACAGCAGGTAAAAACACGAAGTTTGGGCTGTGGGAAAACGACGCTTTGAAGGCGTACAAGGAAGCCAAGGAAGCAGGGGTGAAACGGTTTGGCATACACATGCATGTAGGCTCAGGGGTTTTAGAAGTCAACCCATTCGTCTTAGCACTTGACCAGCTACTTGGCGTAGCCAAGAAAGTGCATGATGAGGTAGGAGTAAGCTTTGAGTTTATTGATATGGGTGGCGGGCTTGGAGTTCCATACAAACCAGAAGATAACGATCTAAACTTGAGTCTTGTTTCTGAAGAAGTTCTTTCTCTGTTCAAATTTAGAGTTAACGAATACGATCTGGGAGAACCTTTCTTCTGTGTAGAGCCTGGACGTTACCTAGTCTGCGATGCAAGTATTTTATTAACTCGCGTAAATACGGTGAAAACTACACCTTTCAAGAAGTTCATCGGCGTAGACGCAGGATTCAACACGTTAGTAAGACCTACCATGTACGACTCTTACCATCATGTTCTGGTTGCGAATAAGCTGGACGAACCAGAGAGAGAAACTTATGACGTCGCTGGACCAATATGCGAATCAGGCGATATTTTAGCTAAGGACAGGCGGCTGCCTAAGATTGAGGAAGGCGATCTACTCGCGATCATGAACACTGGGGCTTACGGCTACGCAATGAGTTCACAGTACAACGCTAGACCACGGGCAGCGGAAGTTCTGGTTAAAAAGGGCAAATGCGCTCTAGTCAGAGAGCGCGAACAGCTGGATGATTTGATGTCTGGGCAGCGAGTGGTAGAGTGACCGCTATGAAGTTTTGGAAGATGCACGGCCTAGGCAACGACTACGTTGTAATCGACAACAGAAGCGAAAAAATAAGCAACGCTGAAGCGGCTGAGTTAGCGGTGAAGTTATGCAAACGAAGGTTCTCAGTCGGCGCTGACGGCGTTCTACTAGTATCAAATTCGACCGTGGCAGATGTGAAAATGATTATTTTCAACTCGGATGGGAGTGAAGCCGAAATGTGCGGTAATGGCATCCGCTGCTTCGCTAAGTATTGCTACGAGAACAAAATCACCGGAAAAAGCGATTTCACCGTGGAAACGTTAGCTGGAAACAAGCGCACGTGGCTAATTGTTAAAAACGGCGTTGTCCAGTCGGTTATGGTTGACATGGGTGTGCCTGTTATGGAAAGAAGCAAGATTCCAATGACCGGTCAAGGCAAATGTATAAACGAAGATTTACGAGTCAACGGAGAAGCCTACAAGGCAACTTGCCTTTCGGTTGGAAATCCCCATTGCGTCATATTTGTTGATTCAGTAGAAAATTTTCCAGTTGAGCGAATCGGCTCGAAAATTGAGAGCCATCAGCTTTTCCCTAATAGAACGAACGTAGAGTTTGCTCAGGTTTTGAGTAAAAACGAAGTGAAAGTGCGCGTTTGGGAGCGAGGCTGCGGAGAAACCTTAGCATGTGGTACAGGTGCTTGCGCAACAGTAGTTGCTGGAAACCTGCTAGAAAAGCTCAGTAGTAAGGTTCGAGTTCATCTGCTGGGTGGTATTTTGATGGTTGAGTACGCAGAACGCTTGTTTATGAGCGGGGCGGCAGAGAAAGTTTTTGAGGGAACACTGTTGGGGGAGAAAGGGTGAAAAAATGGTGTTTGAATTTGCTGATAGAGTGAAACGGCTTCCACCATATCTTTTCGCGGAAATCGAAAAGGTTATGAAAGAGAAAGAAGCCCAGGGAATTGACCTTATCTCGCTGAGTATTGGTGACCCTGATCTTCCTCCGCCGTCTATAGTGATTGAAGCGCTCAAAGAAGAAGTAGCGAACCTAAAAAATCATAATTACTCGCTTAGCCAAGGCGAACCAAACTTTAGGAAAGCTGTTGCTGCTTGGTGCAAGAAACGGTTCCGCGTCAATATTGCCCAAGATGAGGTTATCGCACTTCTAGGTTCGAAAGAAGGACTAGCTAACGTAGCAAGAGCTTTTGTGAATCCGGGCGATCACGTTCTTGTGCCTGATCCAAGCTACCCTGTTTACAACAATGCCAGCGCTATACTAAATGCGGGTGTTGCCATTCCGATGCCGCTACTTTATGAAAACGGTTTCAAACCAGACCTCGAAGCCATAAATACAGAGAAAGTTAAAATGATGTTTCTGAACTATCCGAACAACCCAACAGGAGCCACAGTTGATAGGAAATTCCTTGACAAAGTGGTTGAGTTCGCACGGGAAAACGATATAATTCTCTGCTACGACAACGCATACTCCGAGATAAGCTTCGACGGCTACAAGGCTCCTAGCATCCTCGAAATCAAAGGCGCCAAGGATGTGGCAATCGAATTTCATTCATGCTCAAAAACCTTCAACATGACAGGCGATCGCATAGCTTTCGCCGTTGGGAATAAGCAGCTAATCAGGGGGCTTACAAAAGTTAAATCTCAAATCGACTCGGGACCGTCCGTTTACATCCAAAAAGTAGCTGTCAAAGCCTTAGAAACCTACAAGAGTGATAAACCGCCTGATTTCCTTGAGGAAAACAACAGGATTTACAAGGAAAGGCGTGATGTACTTGTTGAGAGTATGTGCTCTATGGGTTTCAGTTGTAACAAGCCGAAAGCGACATTTTACGTTTGGCTAAACTGTAAATGCAATTCAATCGAGTTCGCGACTAAACTGCTCAGCGCTGGCGTGGCGGTGACACCGGGAATAGGCTTCGGAGAACACGGAGAAAACTATGTGCGGTTTTCTTTAACTCAGTCGAAAGAGCGGATAATTGAAGCCTGCAAGAGAATAGCGGCGCTTGTTAGGTGTGAAGATATACAGTAGAATAGCTTCTATTGCCATCTTGTTCTTTTATTGTAAACTCAACATGATTGAAATTTTTTTACAAGCTTAAGATAGAACTAAATTGCTATGATTGAGGCATGGGCTGTAATTGCACGTCTTGTAGTATAGGAGCGAAGCTTTTAACGGCACGTTTTTTCTTGAAAATTGCCAATTTTGTAACCTCTTCTAGGTTGACATTTCCTTTAGCTAAATCAAGCTTTTCCAGAAGCTTTTTTCCTACATCGGAGCGTACTATCACTGTTGAATATCCATCGGGACTGCCTACTGAGCCAACGGAAATATCCGCGAGTTCAGCCGTGAAGTCATCACAGTAAACACATCCTTTTTCAACGGCTTTGTGCAAGTCCTTTACCTTACAAGAGTAATCTTTTCCATCAACCTGAACGATGTATTGTCCTTTATGTATCTGGGTTTTCTCTGCTTTATCTAAGTTAACGCCCAGCAGCCGTTTCGTCTCTTCCTTTAGCTTTTCATAATCAAAGGCTTCAAAACAAAATAAACCAATTATGATGATTTCTACGTCTGGATACTCTTTAGACACGATTTGCTGGATTTTTCTTGCTGCCCTGACTTCGCAGGCGGTGCCGACAACCGCAATCCTCTTTTTACCTTTGTCTATTAACTCGCCTAGCTTTGACATCATTTTGACCCTAAGATACTTCGTGCCTTTAGCTTTGATTATGTCGTCGACTTTTTCTGCGATGATTGCCTCCGAGTAGTATCCATCAGTCCTATGTACAACGATAACTGCGTCAAACAAGCCTCGTTGCATGCCTGAAACAAGCAGTGCTGTGGCGACTCCGCCGTCCTGCCCGTCTATCGGGCTTTTGGCGGCAAAAACTTCACTGTAGACGCCGAAATTCTCATCTTTAGTTCCTTTCAGAAACTGCTGCTCAATTTTTTCAATATCTTCCGGTAACGTTGGATAATTGTTTATCTGTATTCTTCTTGAGTTTGTGGGGCAAACAAGGGCGCAAGCTCCGCAACCAATACAATCATCAGAAAAACTATGATATGGCGCAGTTACTTCTCGTTCCACGCCTCGCTTTGCAAAGTTGATAGCGTACACGCCAACTCGTTCCTGACAAACACGAGCGCATAAGCCACAAAGAATACAATCCTCTTCAACGTCTTCTATCCAAAACCGCGGCTTTTCAACGCCGTATTCTCGGGCTAAATCCTGTATCTTTTTCACTTTTGGACATCGAGCCAACAAAAGTTCGAGGAGCAATTTGCGAGTTTTCAGCACTCTCGCAGATTTAGTGGAAACCTCGAGTCCCTCTTCTACGGGGTAATTGCAGGAGGTCACAATTTTTTTCCTTCCTCTCGAGTCCGTTATTTCAACAGAGCATACACGACAAGAACCGAAAGGCTCTAGAGAGCTGAGGTAGCAGAGCGTGGGAATTTCGATGCCTTGCTTTTTTGCCACTTCTAGAATCGAGGATCCTTCAGTGGCTTTTACTTCGTTGCCATCGATTTTCAAGGTTACTTCTTTGTTTTCCATCTAATTTGCAGCTCCTTTTCCACTGTTCGCTGTTTCGCCCTTTTTTATCCACCGTTGGATCTCAGGAATTTGCGGCGGAACAGGTTCACCCGAAATTTTCTTCACTGCCCTAAACGCAGGCGGACAAACCTCAAAGCAAGTTCCGCATTTTGTGCATTTTGCTTGGTCAATTATGTGAATTTTGCCTCTTTCGCCCTCAACAGCATCTACAGGGCAATTTCTGTAGCAAATCGTGCACGCAGCGCACTTCGCGGGGTCAATGTAATATGATATTAGGTTTTTACATACTAATGCAGGGCATCTCTTCTCCTTCACATGCGCTTCGTATTCGTCATTGAAATAACGAAGTGTGGTCAACAAAGGATTGGCAGCTGTTCGGCCTAGAGCGCAAAGAGAAGCAGCGCTTGTTACCTCCGCAATCTCTTCGAGTTTTTCTGTGTCTCCTTCTTTGCCTTTTCCCAAGACTATATCGTCCAATATTTTTTTTGCCTGCCTCAATCCTTCCCGGCAGGGTACACATTTGCCGCATGATTCATCGCAAAGAAAATTTACAAAGTAGCGCGCTACATCTACCATGCAAGTATCCTCATCCATGACTATCATTCCGCCGGAGCCCATAATGGAACCTAACTTGGCGAGTTCGTCAAAGTCCACTGGAGAATCAAGATGCTGTTCAGGAATAACGCCGCCTGAGGGACCTCCGGTTTGAACACCTTTGAATTTCTTGCCATTTCGAATTCCACCGCCTATTTTGAAAATTATATCTCTTAATGGTATTCCCATTGGGACCTCGACAAGCCCGGTGTTGTTTACTTTTCCTGCCAAAGCGAATATCTTGGTGCCTGCACTGCCCTTAGTTCCGATGGACGCAAACCATTCAGCACCATTATTTATTATAAGAGGTATGTTTGCCCATGTCTCAACGTTGTTTAGCACGCTTGGTTTATTCCAGACTCCTTTTTCTGACGTGTGAATGTATTTTGGTCTTGGCTCGCCTACTTTTCCTTCAATTGCTGTCATCAGTGCGCTTGATTCGCCAGACACAAAAGCGCCAGCGCCCTTATGAATCTTAACTTTAAAATCAAAGCCTGAACCGAGAATATCGCTACCCAACAGTCCATACTTCTCAGCCTCCTCTATCGCAATTTGCATATTCTCCACCGCGAGAGGATACTCTTGGCGTACATAGATGAATCCCTCGTTTGAGCCGACGGCGTAAGCACCGATAATGAGACCTTCAAGGATACTGTGCGGATTTCCCTCCATCAACGCGCTGTTCATGAAAGCGCCAGGATCACCTTCATCGCAGTTGACTATCACGTATTTCGGCTCTCCTTCAGCGTTTCGTGAGACCTCCCATTTGCGACCAGTTGGGAAGCCTGCTCCACCGCGCCCGCGAAGATTGGACCTTTTTACTTCATCAAGAACTTGTTCTGGTTTCATTCGATAAAGAGCTTTGACTAAAGCTGTATAGCCACCGAGGGCGATGTAATCTTCTATTTTTCTAGGGTTTTCTTTGGTATTAGTTTCAAGGAGAAGCCTTTTTTGGTACTTATAGAAAGGAATTTCAGACAGGTTTCTTGCGGCTTTACCTGTAATAGGGTCAACATAGAGCAATCGCTCAATTATTCGCTTATTAATAACAGTTTTGAACACAATTTCAGGTACGTCGGTAACCTTTACCTTGAAATAAAAGATCTCTTCGGGGTAAACAACAATTATCGGACCTTTTTCACAGAAACCTACACAACCTGTTTCCTTAATCTCGAACTTGCCTTCTATGTCCTGTTTTTTGAGTTCTTTCTCAAAAGCATGAATGACTTTTTTTACACCCAAAGCGAGGCAACCAGTGCTTACACAAACAGCAATGGCTGGTTTATTCGGATCTCGTTCAGCAAGGATATCATTTCTCAATTTATCCAGATCAGAGGGAGAAGTTAACCATCTCATAGTTTTTCATTCCTTTTTATTCGTATTTAGAAAGAAGCTTCTCTACGATTGCCGATGAGAGATCTCCGTGATATTGTCCATCTATCTCGACGACTGGCCCTAATGAGCAACAGCCTAAACAGTTCACGGTTTCTAAAGTAAACTTGCATTCCTGCGTGGTCTCGCCTGCTTTAATTTTTAATGTGCGTTCTACTGCATCTAAAATTCTACTTCCACCACGCACATAACATGCAGTTCCTAAGCAGACTCTGACCAAATGGCGACCCCTAGGCTTGAGGCTTAATGCAGTATAAAAACTGGCCACTCTGTATATCTCGCTAATTGGAATCTTTAGCCTCTTGTTTATCCTTAATATGGCTTCGGGTGGTATCCAGTTTAACTCGCGCTGTATTTCAAGCAGTAATTGAATCAAAACCCCTGTTTCACATGCGTATTTGTCAATCATTCTGTCTATTCGATCCACACTCATGTTCCATCAGTCCTTGATAAAGTACAAAAAGACCATTTTCCTCTAAATAAATTTTAACTTTTCAACAGCAGAAATCTTCATCGAAAGTCGACGGAAGCAAGCCTATAGCCGTTTATACTGTATATTCAAATAGCAGATGTATTAATGAAATTTGTAAATGATGAGTGATAAGTCGTGAACAAGGGATCATGTCATTAGGCAGATCATCAATGGCTATTTTTCTTTCCAAGAACTGGATGCAACTAAACGAAGCGCGCGCTAAAAAAGGCGATGTTGTTTTCTATGCTGTAGAACCTGATCCAACATGATCGTTCTTTTGTTGTCTATCCGAGCGCTTAAAAAAAGATAAAGAAGGAGATTTACTCCCCGGATTGACCAAGCTGAAGAGCGCACGTGCTTTTATGGTTAAAAGTTTAGGAAAATACATCCTTACTTGAAATATGCTATTTATAAGTGTATACAAAAAAAGGAAATATGCTTTTTCAGCTTTCACCGTTGATCTTCTCAATCGCGTCCTCATCAAAAACGGCGTTAGACAATAGTTTGGTTTTATTTTTTAGCCTGCCGTTTTTCGCGTGAGGTTTCCTCACAACAGTATCGTTATATTTTTCAATTTCGCGTGCTTCCTCAGCTAGCCTAGCAGCAGCTTGAGCTATCTCATGTGAACATGCAACTAAAGGAATATATTTTTGGCTTTCCTTCTCAATGAAGCAGGCTTGAACATTTATTTCAGCTATTTTTTCAGCCAACCCGTAAGCTGCCAGTGCTTTTGCTTTCGCGTAAGGATTTTTAAGCTCAGATCGGTTTCGAACGGTCTTCAGGTCTACTATTAATTTTGGCAAATCGGGCTTTTGTTTCTTTTCAATTGCGTAAATTACTCTGTCAATTTCTTGATGCACGATCCGGTAGACGCCTGTGATCGCTAGCACTTTGCTGATGTTAGAGTTGAAAATTGCCATTTCTATGGGGTCTAAAAACTGTTTTCTTGCCCCAATCAAAGGGTCACCTGTGATTATTATATAGCCTAACCCTTGTTCCTCGATTTCTTCCTTGGCTCTTTTTCCGGGAGCATCCGAAATAACTATACCTGGTAGACCACTACTTGACATTTTTTCCCTAACTTTCCCAGGTCCAAGTAACGCCGTGTTAGGAGAAATTACAATTAATAGGTCTGGGTTAAGTTCAAAAATTTTTGGTAATGCTTCCTCAACATCTTCAGCACCCATCTTTGAACCCGTGGAGACTATTCTAACTGTTATGTCCTTCCGGTCTGCTAATTCATCAAGAAGAAGCTCGAGCAATGGTGACGTTCCAATGTTACCGCACTTGAAAATTCCGATCTTTTTAATTTGATTCTCTGTCAATTCTTATCTCTCCTTAACTTTAGTAGAAGCTTCACTTTTTAAAGTTATACTTATTCCCTTTTATCTCATTATCCTTCGGCATTACCGCAACCGTTTAATAATTTATCTCTCAGAGTTGTAGCAACAATTGACAGGAAGAAAAAACAGTGTCTTTATCCGAGAACCTAGAAAAACTATCCAACGCGTGTGGCGTAGCAGGCAGGGAACAAGAAGTTAGGAACTTGCTGATTGAGTTGATGAAACCACACGCGGATGAAATTACCGTGGATAAACTTGAAAACGTAATTGCAACAAAAAAGGGCAAGAAAGGCTCGCCAAAAGTGATGATTGCAGCCCACATGGATGAAGTCGGTTTGATGGTGAAAACAATCACCAAAGAAGGATTCCTGCAATTCGCAAAAATGGGCGGCATAGACGACCGCATTCTGCTAGCCCAAAAAGTCATAGTTCACACGCAAGAAGGTTCCTTACAAGGCATAATTGGCTCTAAACCGCCTCATATACAAAAGGAGGAAGAACGTAAGAAAATCGTAACCTACGATCATCTCTTCATAGACGTTGGAACTAAAAACCGGAAGGACGCAGAGAAGATGGGCGTGAGGATTGGAGACCCCGTGTCTTTCAACATAAAATTCGCAAAACTGACACGTGATGTAGTGACAGGAAAAGCCTTCGATGACCGCGTAGGATGCGCAATAATGATTGAAGCCTTGAAACAGTTGAAAAGCATCGACTGCACACTCTACGCTGTAGGTACCGTACAAGAAGAAGTAGGGCTCAGAGGTGCGACGACCGCCACCTTCGGTGTTGACCCAGACGTTGGCATAGCATTAGACGCAACTGTCGCAGGAGACGTTCCCGGCGTAAAGGATTTCGACACAAGCGTGAAAATGGGTAAAGGACCAGTTTTAACAGTTGCTGACGCTGGGTTGATTACCCACCCTAAAGTTCTGCGCTTACTTCTGGATACAGCGAAAGAAAGCAAAATCGACTACCAGCTTGAAACAGGATTGGCGGGCTCCACAGATGCCGCCAGAATGTCTCTGACTCGACAAGGGGTTCCAAGCGGTACAATATCCGTTGCTACACGTTACATTCACAGTCCAGTAGGCATACTCAACTTAAAAGACGCGGAAAAATCGGCGAAACTCACGGCGGCTGCAATACAGCAGATCCAAAAAGACTTCTAATATATTACCAAATCCACAAATAGGAAAACTAATGCAAAATCGTTTATAGAGTTTTAATGTATTTTTCATGTGGGTTAGACATGGACAAAACTGGCAGGTTCGAATTTCTTGAGCACACTGCAGACGTCTATGTGGCAGCGCATGGCAAGACGCTGGAGGAGGCATTTGAAAACGCTGCACTTGCAATGTTTGAAGTCATGACCAATGTGGATAAGGTCAATGCTGAGGTTGAGGACCATATCGAAGTAGAAGCGGAAGATGAGTTCGCGCTCCTTTACAGTTGGCTTGAAACCTTGCTGGTGAATTTTGAAACTAAGAACATGCTCTACTCGAAATTTAAAATTCAAGGCATAGAAGAAAACTCAGAAGGCTTCAGAATTAAGGCCACTATTTGGGGTGAGATTTTCAACGCGGAAAAGCACGCACAGAAAGTCGGAGTGAAGGCTGTTACGTATCACAGAATGGAAATCTTAAAGGAATTAGATAAGGTTACTTTGGAGTTTATTCTTGATATTTAAGCCAAGTTTAGCTTTTTTAGCTCCTTAAGCATCTCTTCTACTATGGTTTCTGGCGGTGTGTCTAAAGCCGTGATGCTGGAGATAATGAAAGGTATGTTTTTCTTTTTGTAATGTTGCAAGAGTGGGCTGGTTTGTTCCTGATAAACTACGATCCTTCTTTTTATAACATCGGGCTGGTCGTCTGAACGCTGGTACAATGCTCCTCCGCATTTGTCACATACTCCCTCCACTTCAGGCTTAAGAAAACGTATGTTGTAAACAGCACTACAGTTCTTACAAATTCTACGGGAGGAGAGTCGTTCAACTATTATCCAGTCTGGAACCATCTGTAACAAGATAACGTCGATTTTGGCGATGTCCTCGAGAATTTCGGCCTGTTTAATAGTGCGTGGATAACCATCCAAGATGAAGCCTTTTTTCTTTTGGACCTTGGCAAGCCGCTGTTTCAGCACGTCTATTACGATGTCGTCAGGAACAAGCAAACCTTTCTCCACGTAACTTCTAACCTTCTTTCCCAAGTGGGTGTTGGCTTTCAGGTTTTCCCTGAAAATATCGCCCATGGCGATTACGGCTACGCCAAGCTTTGACTGAAGCCTCGACGCGTAGGTGCCTTTTCCCGAACCTGGCGCACCAAATATGATTGCGTTCACTTTCTAATCTTTCCTTTTGATCTCATTTTAAGAGGGACGAAGACATAATTAAAATTTTTATTCTTCAGTTATAGATTTTGCATAAAGCCTTAAAATTAATTAGTTTTCAAAACTGTTTTATATTCAGCCTCTAGTTTTCTTTTTGAAGTGACAAGTGATGGACAGAAGTGCAAGGCGACAGGCGTCAGTTAATGTTCCTATTGAAAAGATTGACAAATGCATTTGGCGTATACCGAAACATAAACCGGGAATGCGTGTTCCAGGCATGGTTTTCGCGAACGACGCCCTAATGGAGAAGATGAAGACTGACCGTACACTTTGGCAATGTGCAAATGTGGCTCATTTAATGGGTATTTACAAGTATGCCGTGACTTTGCCAGATGGTCATGAAGGTTATGGGTTTCCCATAGGGGGTGTAGCCGCTACGGATTATGAGGAGGGGGTAATCAGCCCTGGCGGCGTTGGCTACGACATCAATTGCGGCGTCCGACTTTTAACAACAACTCTTTCGGAGAAGGACGCCCGTCCAAATCTTGCCCAGCTTGCGGGTGCCATCTTTAATAACGTGCCTTCTGGCTTGGGAAGCCGTCGAAAAGATTTCACGTTATCACATAGAGACTTGGACCACTTGGCAGTTGAGGGTGTACAGTGGCTTATTGACCGCGGGCTCGGATGGGCGGAAGACGTAGCACATTGTGAAGAAAACGGGTGCATGAAAAACGCTGATCCAAGCAAAGTTTCAAATACTGCGAAGAAGCGGGGGCTAACGCAAATAGGCACTTTGGGCTCGGGGAACCACTTCTTGGAGGTGCAGAAGGTTGACAAAATCTACGATCCGCGGAAAGCTATGGCTTTTGGACTTGAACATGAAGAACAAGTAACGGTTATGATTCACTGCGGTTCCCGAGGATATGGTCATCAAATATGCTCTGATTACCTTCGAGTAATGGAACGGGCCGTGCATAAATACAATTTGAATTTGCCTGACCGCGAATTGGCGTGCGCTCCCGGAAACAGCAACGAGGCGAGGGATTATTTTGATGCAATGGCTTGCGCAGTTAACTATGCTTTCTCGAATAGGCAAGCAATTATGCATTGGGTCCGCCAGAGCTTCCAACAGGTGTACAAAGAGGATCCTGAAAGATTCGGCTTGAAGCTGGTTTATGACGTAGCGCACAACATCGCGAAGGTTGAAACTCACAGAGTCAACGGAGGGCAGAAGAAAGTTTGGGTTCACAGGAAAGGCGCCACAAGGGCTTTCCCGCCGGGGCATGCAGCGATTCCTGCAGATTACCGAAGTGAAGGTCAGCCTGTACTAATTCCAGGCAGCATGGGCACTAGCTCGTGGGTTTTGGTAGGCACTGACAAGGCTATGGAGCTAACATTTGGTTCAACGGCGCATGGTGCGGGCAGGATGATGAGCAGATCTGCGGCTAAACGCAAATACTGGGGGGGAGACATAAAGACCGCTTTGGAGAAGCGGGGAATTGCAATCAGAGCGGCGAGTTCTGTGGTTTTGGCTGAGGAGGCGGATTCTGCGTATAAGAACGTGGATGTTGTTGCTGGCGTCAGTGATCAGGTTGGGATTGCCACAAAGGTTGCTCGGCTTGTACCTTTGGCGGTTGTTAAGGGTTAATTTTTCCTGTTAAAGGTTATTTTCGTTTCTTCAGATTCTTCTCTCGTGTCTTGACTTGCATCCAAGTCTTGGGGATTTTTACGCGATATGAAACACCTCCATTCTTTGTTTCTTTAATAGATATGTCTTATTCAGATAGAAATAGGTTCTTCAACACGATTGTTGAAAATTAAACACAGAAGTTGAGTTTCATGGAAAAAATATTCAATTATCTCACTACTAAAGATAAAGAGTTCCGATGAGAAGTTCAAAGTTTTTTTCTTTCAATTCAAATCCCATCTTTTTAACTAACTTAATAGCTCCATGGTTTTTTTTCATAATTATGGCAATTATCTTTTTGATACCCATATCAACTGCTATTTCGATAACATAATCGACCAACTTAGCTCCTAATCCTAATCCTTGCCATTTATCTCGAATTATAAAGGCTATCTCTCCAGTCTTTTTATCAGGTTTGATAGATAAGCGACCTACACCAAGAATTTTTACAGCACCACCATCATTTATCACAGGGACTATAGCAATTTCACGATCGTAATCTATGTTGCAGTAACGCACCCTAACCTCATGAGGCGTTTCCTTCAAAGGTTGGAAAAATCTATATCTAATAGACTCATCTGATAGACTTTGAAAAAACTCCAGCCATAAAGGCTCATCTTCAGGCTTTATGGATCTAAAAAGAATCTGACGTCCATCTTTAAGGAACCAAAGCAACTCATACTTTTTTGGATATGGACTAATGACCAAGTGCTGGTGAGGTTCAATTTTCTCAACGAGTTTTTTTCTATCTAAAATTATCCTAGCATCAAGAATGAATGCTTCTTTTTGGGTTAATAATAGAGGATTAATATCAATCTCTATTATCTGGGGAAAATCAATTAACAGTTGAGAGAATAAGAGCAATATCTCTTCCAACAACTTAAGGTTACCTCCTAGCTGATTGCGGTATCCCTTAAGCAGACGAAAAATTTTTGTTTCACCCATCATCTTTCGGGCTAAAGTGGTGTTCAGGGGTGGAAGACCAATAGCATAATCATTGAATAATTCTACTCCTACCCCCCCTAAACCAAAGAGAATTACAGGACCAAACAATGGATCAAATTTTCCCCCAATTATGACTTCATAGCCGTGTTTTTTTATCATTGGCTGAACCGTAACCCCCAAAATTTTCGCTTGAGGATAGGTTTCTTTTGCACTTTGAATTATATTCTCAAAAGATTTTCGAACTTCAACATCACTATTTATATCAAGTATCACACCGCCCACATCGGTTTTATGCGTTATTTGGGGAGACAATATCTTCATAACCACGGGATATCTAAACTGTCTAGCCAGATTTACTGCCTTTTTAGCACTTTTTGCAATCTGAGTTTTAATTACTGGAAAATTATAGTAATCCAATAATCTTTTTGCTTCATCTTCTGTCAAAGTGTCCCGATTATCAACTGCTGCTTTTTGCAGAATATTCATTATTGGTCTTTTAGGTGGTGCAGAATCGATAGGTAACTCTTCAGGGGTCTCATAGAGTAAATCGAGGTTTTGTCTGTACTGACACATATACATGTAAGCCTTTATTGCCTCCTCAGGCGTTTGATATGTTGGAATATTATTGCACCTAAAGACCCTGTTAGCTTCTTCGATAGCTTCATATCCGATGAAGGAAGTCAAAATAGTCTTCTCCTCAATATTCTTCTCCTTGAGCGTTTTGACTATAGTCTTTGCTATTTGATCAGATTCAGTCACTGCTTGATCGGTGTAGATTATTAGCAAACCATCAACTCCGTCATCCTTCAAACAAGCCTCCACTGCAGCTTTATAGCGATCAGCTTTTGCATCACCCAGCAGGTCTATTGGGTTTGCTTTACTCCAGAAACTTGGTAGAACCTCATCTAACTTAGCTATGGATTCAGAACTCAATTTCGACAATTTGCCATTATGACTTATTAATGAATCAGTAGCCATAACACCTGGTCCTCCAGCATTAGTGATAATTGCAAGCCGTTTTCCTTTTGGTAAAGGTTGCGTGCTCAACACCTCAGCAGCATTGAATAAAGCTTCAATTTCATCAACTCTTACAATTCCCGCTCGTTTGAAAGCCGCATCATAAACATGATCTTCTCCAGACAATGAACCCGTATGTGATTCTGCTGCTTGTGCACTTTCGGCAAATTTGCCTGATTTTACAACAATAATTGGTTTGGTCTTTGCAAAATGACGGGCCGCACTCATGAACTTGCGCGCATCAGTTACGCCCTCAATGTACATTAGGATACTTCTTATTTTTGGATCAGTTCCAAAATAATCAATTAAATCACCAAAATCAACATCAATCATTGAACCTATAGAAACAAAATTGTTGAAACCTATATTTTCATGTATTGCCCAATCTAAGATTGCCGAACCCAGCGCTCCACTTTGAGAAATAAAAGCAATTTTTCCAGTCTTTGGATACTTCTCTAGGAAAGAAGCATTCAGTCCAATATCGGGTCTTATAATCCCTAGGCAGTTAGGGCCTATAATTCTTAGGGAATACTTTTCACTTATTCTCTTTATCTTTTGTTCTAACAATCTTCCTTCTTGGCCAATCTCCTTAAAACCCGCGGAGATAATAATCACGCCTTTGATTCCAGATCTTCCACAATCTTCAACCAAATTTGGAACGGTCTTTGCGGGAGTGGCAATAATGGCTAAATCTACCTCAGCCGGAATATCTTCAAGTTTAGCGTAGACTTTTCTGCCAAGAATCTCTTTTTTGCGTATATTGACAAGAAATACTTCACCTTGATAGCCGTATTGAGTTAGATTCTGTACTAAAGTATAACCGACTGAGCCTTCCTGATCACTGGCTCCAACAATTGCTACGCTTCTAGGTTTGAAGATTTTATCAAGATCTAAAGTCACCAAAATCATCCTACTCCAAATCTTATTCTTACAAGTAGGCTTCAGTGGCATATCTGCGCATCATTCGATGGCTGTTGAAGTAGTATGCAACCTTTCCTATGGAGTTTTTCATCATTTGAATCCATTCGCTTCTATTTCCATAAAATGTTGGAATAATTATGTACTTCAGTTTAGAGTATAGGTCCTCTTGTTCTCTTAATCTTCTTTCGTCCTCTTTTATTAGCTCTGTAGGTGATGGACCTATCGCCCAACCTGTAACATCCTCAATACACCCTTCAATCCACCATCCGTCCAAGACACTAAAGTTCATTATACCATTATGTGCAGCCTTCATCCCGCTTGTTCCAGAAGCTTCAAAAGGTGGTAAAGGAGTATTTAACCAAACATCCACTCCTGAAGTAAGCTTAGCGCCCATTTTCATAGAGTAGTCCTCTAAATAAACTATTTTAATTTCATCTTTCAGCTTGTCTTTGTAGCAGTAAACCTCTTCGATCAGCTTTTTTCCTTGATAATCCTTAGGATGTGCTTTACCTGCGAAAATAACCTGTATCTTTCCCTTCTTGTTAGTTTGGCGAAGCCTATCCAAGTTCGAAAACAGCAATGTGGAACGTTTGTAAGCGGTCGCTCTCCGAGCAAACCCAAGGGTAAGAATATTTAAATCCAAACGAGTATTCGTTTTCTCGTATATAAAATCTAGAAGTTCTTTTTTGGCTGTCATATGAGCCTTCCAAATCTCCTCATCTGGGATGCTATTTACTCTAACTAACAATTCTGGTTCATTTGCCCATCCACGCAAGTATTTATCGTATAATTTTCTAAAGCTTGCACAAGTCCAAGTATAGGAATAAACACCATTTGTTATTGCAGAGATATGATGGCCTGGAAACAGGCCTAAGGAGTAGACTCTGTGCCTTTTTGCGACTCCATTAACATACTTGCTCAAATTCAGGGCTAGCAGTGTCATATTCAGCTTGTCTTGCCCCCCATATCTTTTCAGAATATCGAACGGAACAACTTCGCCCATAACTTCTTGAACAAGATCATATGAAAATTTGTCGTGCCCTGCTTCAACCGGCGTATGAGTAGTAAAGATGCAGAGATCTTTGACTTTATCGGGATTCATATCATTTCTCAGAAGCATTTCCAGAGTCAAAAGGCTTGAGTGACCCTCGTTCATATGATACTTCCTGATTTTGAAGCCTGCTGCGTCAAGCATTTTAGCGCCACCTATTCCCAAGATGGCTTCCTGCTTCAATCTGTATCGTTCGTCGCCACCGTATAGAAAAGAAGTAATCTGTCTGTCCTCAGGAGCATTGTCCTTGACATTAGTGTCAAGAAAGAGAACAGAAACAAGTCCGCCCGCTAAACTCTGATGATCGTAAAGCCAAGCCTTAACCTTTACTTTCCTTGACCGCAGATGCACAATGACTTCAGGTTCAAGCTCATTCATGAATTCTTTAGGTTCCCATTGAACTGGATGTTCAATCTGTTTTCCTTCTGAGGTAATCTTTTGCATGAAGTAACCCTTCCTACTCAAGAGTGAAACTGCAACTAAAGGAATTTTCAAGTCTGCAGCGGATCTTATCATGTCGCCCGCAAGAATGCCTAGACCGCCACTGTAAGTGGGAATTTTGTCTGTTAGACCTATTTCCATCGAAAAATAAGCTATTCGGCTGCACTCTAAGAAAGTGCGTTTGCAATAGGCACCGCAAAAGTAGTAAGCTCTTCCTCTTATTTGCGTTTTAAATTCGGTTTTTTTCTCGTCAACAAACATGCCACAAACTGGATCTCTTGTCATTTTCGTCGTGCCTCTTCATATATGCGTAAAGTGTCTTCAGCTACCTTGTTCCAGGTGAAGTATTGAAGCACCCGTTGCCTAGCATTTTTACCCCAACGTTCCATTCTTTCCGAATCTTTTAGAACTTCATTTATTCCCCAAGCAATGTCTTCTGGATTCCGACCATCTACATGAACTCCACATTGGTCTGGTCCGCTTGAAATAACTTGCTCTCTAAAACCGCTGACTCCACTTGCACCTACAACTAAGGGTTTCTTCATAGCCATCGACTCTAGGGAAACTATACCGAACGGTTCATGGATGCTTGGAAAGACACAGAGATCGGCCATTGCATAATGTAGAATCCTCTGGTCTTCTGGGACCCATTCAGATTTGAATTCAACGTTTCTCCTTATGTTTAGTCTGCAGGTGAGCCTTTGCAGGTCTGCGTAATCTTCTCCTTTACCCAGAACAACCAGTTTGGTTTTTGGATATTTTCTTAGAACCGCTGGAATAGAATTTATGAGATTGCTAACGCCTTTAACCCAATTTAATCGTCCAACAAATAAAATTACTCTTTCATCTGGTTGAATGCCATATTCTTCCTTGATTGCTGCAATTCTCTTGGATCTGACCTTTTTCAGATCATATTTATTGGGGTCGCATCCATTCCAAGAAACCCTTATTTTTTCTGATGGATATCCCAACGAGATTAAGTGGTCTCGCATTCCATATGAGACAGTAACTATTATATCTGCTTTCTTGGCCATTTCCTGCTCAAATTCCTTTACCACTCTAGAGCCTTGCCCTACAGTGCGAAGCTGTTCTGTGGAATGAACATGAAATACCACTGGCAATTTTTTTTCCTCGCTTTTAATTATCAAGCCAGCTATTGCTGAAAGCCAATCGTGAACACAGACAATATCGAAATAGTCGCTGTTTTTTCTTATGATTTCATTTATGAATTTAGATGCTGAAAGAATGTTATAACATAAGACATCACCGAAAAACCTTAAGTTCATCCCCCAGTTTCTGAGGTCTTTGCTTACAAATGTCGGCAAACTAGGTAAAGTATCAACGATTTTTGGCCTATGTACAAAGATTCCTTCACAAAACTCCCGTGTTTTTAGATTTCCTGGATTTAATGTGAAAACGTTTACTTCTTGTTTTTTAGACTTAAAACGTCGGGTTATTTCCATAGCATATGTTCCGAGTCCACCAACGAGACGGGGATAATATTCCCAAACATAATAAGCTATTTTAATTTTCTTTTTCCTCCATTTTCAGATAGGTGTGCATTCTTCACATAGAATTTTACCGCAATTTGCATCCAGATTGTAAAACCAATTCCCACATTCCCCGCAATAACTACCACTAATCGAGTTTTCTGAAAAGTCTGACTGATTAATTTCTTCAATTTTTTTCTTTTCATGGAGAATCTCGATGAGTTCAGGTATTACCGATAGTATGTCCTTGCTAGAAATAATGCCTGTAAGCTGATTTCTTGCCATAACCCCCAGTCTTCGGATTTTGTAGTTACGCATTTTTCTGACTGCATCTATCAAGTCTTTATTATGAGATATCGTAACTAAGGGTGAGGTCATAACATCGGCTGCGGTTATTCTCGTAATTTTGGCGTCTTCTTCTAGTATCCGTTTAACTAATCTTTTGTTGGTTATTTTTGTCAGAATACGCCACACTAAGTCTTTTTCGGTTATTATGCCCAAAGGATAGCCCTGTTTCCCAGTTACAATTACAGATCCAATCCTATTTTCGTTCATAAGTTGAGCAATCATTTGTATACAAGTGTCCTCCTTGACAGTAATTAAATTCATTGTCATGATTTCTCGGACAAATATTCTTGCTTTGGGATTGATCAGATAATTATTTTTTGAATTCATCATTTACTGGGCCTCTTTTCCGAATTGAATAGGGACATGACCATGTAAAGATCACAGGCAAGACATCAACTTTTTAATGAAGAACTTGTTTCTAATTAGAATCACTTACCAAAACTTGTATTGGTTTTATTTTCTTTAAGAAATTTTTCTAGTTCAATTTTGTTTGGTGAAGATTGTGCTCCTTCCCGTGAACATTTTATTGCGCTACATCCGACACCATAAAGAACAGAATCTTTGAGGCTCTTTCCCTCGAGGAATGCTACTAGAAAACCTGCATCAAAAGCATCTCCAGCGCCAACGGTATCTATCACTTTGACATTAAATGGGGAAACTGAAACTTCTTTAGTAGGGGAATGTGCAAGAACATTTTCTTTGCCCCCTTTTATAATGTAGGTTTTGTCTTTTCCGATTTTATTTCGTAGTTTTGATATGACATCTAGGATCGATTCTTCGGAACTTGAAGCTAGAAGAGCTTTAGCCTCTTTTCTATTAATAAACAGTATATCAACATTTTTTAAAATTGGCATTAATTTTTTATATCCCAATTCAGATTTCTTTCTTCCAGGATCAAAAGAAACTGTTAGCTTGAGATTCTTTGCGATTTTAGATGTCTTTTCTAATGTTTCTAGATTAAGTCCGGTCATGTGAAGATGTTTGGCATCTTCAATGTATCTTTGCCTTATTTCTTCTGGACAAATCGGCTCAGATGCTCCTATCATCTGAACGAACTCTGGGATTCCATTCTTGTTTATTGTGATGAGAGAAACACCTGTTGGGTTTTTAAAATCAACTAATATATGCTCTAGATTCGCTTTTTGCTCTCGAAGATTTTGAATGACATACCAACCATATTCGTCAAATCCAACTTTTCCTATTATACCACTTTTCACTCCAAGTTTTGAAGCTGCGACAGAAGAATTTGCACTCGAACCTCCAACGCTGGATTTTAGATCCCCCATTATTACCGATAGCTTGTCAGGTCGAGGAAAATCTTTTACATAGCATCTAATGTCATATAAAATATGTCCAATACAAACAATGTCAAGCCTCATCAATTTACACTTCCAAGTTGATCGTTTACATATTCATGTATTTATGGGGATTTTTTTCGAATTTCTCTTTGCACATTGAACAGCAAAAGTAATACGTTTTGCCCATATGCTCCGTCTTATTCATCACAGTTTTCTCATTTACTTTCATTCCGCAAACAACATCTTTTGCCAAATTTTCACCTCCAATATCAATCATAGGTGAGGAAAATACCAGCTTTCTTCAGGATCTTCTCTCGTTTCTTGCCTTGGATCCAAGTCTTGAGGATTCTTGCAAGATATGAATACGGATTCTCCTGCTTCAAGACGTTTCTGAATCTCTGTGAAATTGATTTCCTCGACCTCTAAAACCTCAACAGTAAGATCTTCATCGTTCTTCAAAAAGAACAGGCGAAATAGAGGCTTCTTAAGGTCGAATTCACCGATAATTTCCTCGTAATACTCTTCTTCCACCATATATCTTGATTTTATTCTAATTCGTTCACACATATTCAACTCATCATCCTGCAATTTGCTACTTTTCCCTCCTCTCTACATATTTGGGGCGAACCATAGCCCGGCGCAGAAGATTCGCGTTGGTCACAACACTTATCGAACTAAGAGCCATAGCAACTTCTGCCAACACAGGATGCATCAAACCTAGAATCGCCAGCGGAATCGCAACCGTATTGTAAAAGAAAGCCCAGAACAAGTTTTGCTTAATCTTCCCAAAGGTTTTTCGCGAGAGCTTCACGCCAGTAACTACACTAGAAAGGTCTCCCCTCACCAAAGTCACGTCAGCAGATTCAATAGCGATGTCAGTTCCAGTCCCAATCGCTATACCAACATCCGCCGCAGTCAAAGCCGGAGCATCATTAATGCCATCACCAACCATAGCAACAGTCTCCCCATTTTGCTGCAATCTTTGAATTTCCGCAACCTTCTGGTCCGGCAGAACTTCCGCTAGCACTCTCGATATGCCTACTCTCTTTGCTATTGCCTTTGCAGTGCGAATATTATCACCCGTAAGCATTGTTGTTGCGAGCCCCAAACTTTCAAGCTCTCTTATTGCCCGAATTGAGTCCTCTTTAATTGTGTCAGCAACAGCTAACGTCCCAACAATCTTTCCGCTGTGGGCTACCAACATCGCTGTTTTAGCTTCCTCTTCAAGACGCTTCACATCATCTTCTAAAGACTTGAAGTCGACATTTTCTTCGTTCATTAGTTTTCGATTGCCAACAAGCACAAGCCTTTTGCTAGAAGAAAAGACGCTAGCTTTTACGCCTCTTCCAGTCACCGCCTCAAAATCTTCAACTTTATAAAGTTCTAGATTATCCTCTTTAGCCCTCTTCAATATAGCCTCACCTAGTGGATGCTCTGAGCCAACTTCAACACTTGCAGCCAAAAGAAGAACATCCTTTTCAGTGTAATCTTTTGCGGGGATTACATCTGTCACTTCAGGTTTTCCTTTGGTAATTGTTCCTGTTTTGTCAAAGACAATGGTGTCAATTTCTTTGAGTGTTTGCAGGGCTGCTCCGTTACGTATTAGCACTCCGTTTTCGGCTCCCATTCCACTTCCTACCATTAGCGCCGTTG
>CAYFXZ010000016.1:0-590 GCA_964347245.1 uncultured Candidatus Bathyarchaeia archaeon
TTTTTTGCTTGCGAAAAGGAAGATCATCCCTTCTCAAAGGGTCTGAGTAAAATCGTCTCAAGATTGATGCTTCTCAATATTCGCAGTGCCTGATGAAAAAACCTTTAACTGTTCGTCTGTGGGCTTGTTGCAAGCGTTTCTGTTATTGATTAGTTTATGTCCCAACATCGGGTCTATCCAATTCAATTCACTACTGCAACTTAAAGGTTTGTTGGCAAAAATTTTTTACCAATAATAGCTCTCATCAATTCTAATTATACAAAATCTACTGCCTTTTGAGAAATCAACCTAACCCCTTATTTCCATTTCTTTGTGTCTGTACATTCTAAATTAGGCTGTGAGATAGTGCCATTTGCTGATTTCTACAACATTATCTTTTGGTTAGCGGTTGGATAACATGCATTCTAGTGTTCTGGGGCATTCGAGGCATTTGGATGGTATCCCTTCCTGTTTTATATTGAGTGTAGAAAGATAACCAAAAGAGTATTTGCACCAAAAAGCATCTGCCGTATCCGCCTTCTTTCTGTCCGTTATCGGTTTCGTTTCTGAAACTTCTCTCTGCATTGATAATTGTTTTTGATGCTGATTTA
>CAYFXZ010000016.1:690-46685 GCA_964347245.1 uncultured Candidatus Bathyarchaeia archaeon
TCAACTCTCCTCACTTCAGGCTTCTTTTCGATTGGTTTAATCTCAGGTTTCGTTTCTGAAACTTCTCTCTGCATTGATAATTGTTTTTGATGCTGATTTAATGTTTCAACTCTCCTCACTTCAGGCTTCTTTTCGATTGGTTTAATCTCAGGTTTCGTTTGGTCGGAAAGAGTTTTATCTCTAATTTTGGGCGTTTTTTCCGTGATAGGCCCGAAGAAGTGATTTAAATTTGCTCCGCATTCGGGGCAGCCAGGGTATTTAAGTGGAGGGGTCATCGACAGATCTTTGAGTTCAATTGGTTTTTGGAATACATTTTTGCATTCTTGATTTGGGCACCGATAAAAATTGGATTTTCCGCCTAACCAACCGTTCTTCTTCAGTATCATTAGATAAATTACAAAAATTAGGCTAATCAGAGCTACGGCTACGATGGTAACGATTTCGCCAATATTTTGCGCCAATAGTGTTCACTTTATCTATGTTGATCAGCCTTTTCCTTAAAAAAAGGGGTTTCTTGAGTGAGCAATGCTCGAGATTATGCGGAGTCAACAGTTGCGACGACACGGTACGTTCCTGCTGCGGTGACATCTGTACTCCAATCGTAATTGCCTGTGCTGCCCCCGTCGCTGCTTGCGTATACGTTCTCAGCAGTTCCTGCCAAAGTTATTGTTGTGTTTGTGTCGCCTCCTGCAACAGTTCCCCATGTTGAAGGTCCTGTTTTTTGTTCAAGTTGCCAAGTTATGGTTACTGGTCCAGAATAATCTCCGGCGCTGATTTCAAGTCTTGTATACCAGGGAGTGGAAGCACCAGCGGGCGTGAGAGTTGTTGAGAAGGCTGTGTTGTCGAGGCTGTAGGTTACTGTGCTTGACGCTACACCGCCAACTGTTACTTCTCCACCTGTGAAGGTGCCGAGTAATGCGGCGGTGACTGCTACGGTTGTTATAGCTATGACTGTTAGCAAAGTGACTGCGAAAAGGCTTTTTCTTGAGCGGTGTCTATTGTTCAGATTAGTTCACCACCTTTCTTCTTAAGTGTTTTAGCAGTTGGGTTTGGGGTGATATTTAACAACTGTTAACTCAAAATATGAATTAATTTTTGCTATATTTACAATTTAATGATGGCGCTAATTGTACAAGCGAAAATTATGGGCATTTGCACACCTTTAGGAAAAGAGTGTTCTTCTAATAGAACAAACTGTTTTCTCGGGAGAGTTAATAGTTCCTTCCAAGAATAAGTAATAGTGTATTTGAGTAATAAAAAACCAAACATTAATGTTTGTAATCATTGTTGTTGCTTCATTGACCTTTTCAACATTTTTTGCATTATTTGGTTCATCCAGCTATGATAGTGAAGATGAAAATCGCATAAACATTATATCTTCAACACCCACAGTGAGCCCAGAGCCAAAAAAAGTAATACCAGAGGTAATTGTTAAACCCTGGGATGGAGTAATTGACCTGGTTAATGGTTACGGGATTGAGGTTGAAATAGTTAATTCTTATGGGTTACTTTTCAGAGATGATGATGTCAGCTTTAGAATAAATGTAATGTCAGAAGAATGGGTTATTCAATATGCATATTTTTTCAGTGACTTAGTAGTGGATAGCGAGCGCGTTTTAACAATTGAAAAGTACATAGCTAAAAGTTTTGGGGAACGTTAGCACTTTCATAATTTAATAAAAATTTTGCGATAATAGTGGAGTAGTAAATATTCAACTAACTTATCAACGTTGAGTAGTAAATTCTTTTTGCGTCTTGTGTTTCTCTTTTTTGTGCGAAGTGAACAAAGCAAATTCAACTCTGAATGAATCGATACAAATTACCTCCAGAAACGTTAAATTAAATTAGCTACTATGTCAATTTGATCTTGAGGGTTATCTTATGAAAAAGTGTGTAATCTTGGCGCTGGTTTTAACATTTGCTTTTTATTCAACATTTGTTTTGCCTACTGCCATGGCTTCGCCTCACGTTGATATCGATGTCAATACAGCCTATCAGATGATTGTAACGGATCGTAGCAGTCATCCCAATCTTGTAATCTTGGATGTTAGAACGGTTTCTGAATTTGAAGCGGGACACATACCTCAGGCAATGCTTATACCTGTTCAAGAATTATCCCAACGCATTGATGAATTATCCCAGCACAAGAATGATGAAATAGTAGTATATTGTCGATTAGGAGGAAGAAGTCACAGCGCAAGCCTAACTCTTGATGAAAACAATTTCACAACAGTGTTCGATATGTTGGGCGGTATTGAAGCATGGAGGGAAGCTGGATATCCAATTGAGCAAATTTTTGAGGTTACTGTAGAAAACGTAACGCTTCCTGTAGCGATATCAACTAACTCGTCTATCGGTGAATTTTATTTCAACGTGACTTCAAAACAACTATCTTTCAACGTAACTGGCGCAACTGGAACAGTAGGTTTCTGTAATGTTTCAATTCCAGCTGAATTAATGTCAGGGGACTTCGAGGTTTTGAAAGATGATGCAACATTAGTTAACAGCCTAGATTACACTCAAACATTTAATACCACACATTACTTGTTTAGCATCGAATATGAACATAACAGTGATACAATAGCAATTGAGGCAACCGTTGTGTTTCCAGATTTTGCTGGCTGGCTATTTCTACCCTTTTCCATAGCAGCAACTCTGTTAGCGTTTATCTTCAAGAAAAAAACAAGTGCAAAAAAAGAGGAAAAAGGGCGCAGAGAATGGTGACATCACCATGGGAAAACAGTTGCGAGATAACCCCTTGATATTTTAAGCAGGCATTGGTTATCTTCTCTTTATGAGAAGGTTGATTCCTTCAATTTTGCATTCATTATTTTAAGCATTGATTAGTGTAACAATCATTTTTCAGGCTGAAGAATTATAGTGAAACGCTTAGAGTTTCTTATAAACTACATCTTTTTCTCTAGCATGCTCCGATATCTTCAAACCTATGCTCTGCCCAGCTTCCGCTCTCGAAATGTTCTTGTGTTCAATCTGCATAGAATCCACAACTTGCTCAAAATCCGTGGTGGGTCCCTTGACGAGTATATGGTCGCCCAAGGCCAGAGGCTCCGTGAGCTCTAATACTGCAACGCTGATTTTAGAGAAGAAATGCGTTATATGGCCAACTGCAATAATGTTTTCCTCACTCAAACACATAAACCTCCGGAATACTATATCGTTGCGAACGCATAAAAAACTTGTTAAAACCATTAAAACCTAAAGGATAAGATTTTTCCACATTAGGTTTTCCGAACCGCTTAGCTCCAGTTTTATCAAAGACCAGAACAACTCCAACTTGTTACAATAGAACAGCAATTTCCTCAAGAACAACGATCGAAAACGGTTTCTCCTTCATAATTTTATATTTGAAAAAGCAAAAAAATCGCATAAATGGCACATAAATCTCACTCGGCTTTTCCTGAGAGATAAGTGGAAAAAGCTTTCACAATCTTAACATTCACCGTTTTGCCAAGCAAGTTTACTGAGCTTTTCAAAATTACAGGCTTATATGCGAAGTTTCTGCCTATCCATGAACCAGACACTTTTCCCTTTTCATCTACCAAGACTTCACCGCTCCAGCCGATCCAACGCTGATTCTTCGCTAAGGACACCCGCTTAGCCAATATAGCCAATTCACTGCTTCTACGTTTAATCTCCGCTGGCAACACAATCCCATTGTGCATATTAGCCGCTGCGGTTCTAGGTCGGGGAAAGAATTTTGAGATATTAACGATGTCAGGCTTTATTTCACTAATTAGCTTCAAGGTGTTCGCGAAGGCTTTTCTAGTTTCACCTGGAAAACCGCAAATAACATCCGTGGCAAACGTAACCTCGGGAAAAACACTCCGAAATGCATTCACAACCTCCCTGAAATCCTGAATCGTGTAAAAACGATTCATACCCTTTAAAACTAAGTCATCACCGCTCTGCAAGGGTAAATGTACAAACTTGAAAACCTTTCTGCTCTTGAAAGCCTCAATAAGATCAGGCAAGATTTCTTTTGCCAAATTCGGTGTCATCATACCAACGCGAATCCGGAAATCTCCTTCCAAATCGGCTAGCGCTTTAAGCAAAGCTGCAAGATTCGTGTCAATGTCTCTCCCATAGCATGCGGTATCTTGAGAAGTAATCCATAGCTCTTTGGCGCCAGTATCTATATCCTTTTGCACACGTTCAACAATCTCTTTCACCCGGTGACTGCGCAGATGACCTCTAGCAGAAACCACGCAACAATAAGCACACGAGCCTAGGCAACCGTAATTAACGGGAACCACACTAACCACGGGATTAGCCCGCAACTGCGGCAAATTTAACATAGGCTTCGCCGTCAACGCGCCTTCCAAAGCAATAACTTCTTCACCTGCCAATATACGACTTACAACCTCTGCAATTTCGTCTCCGGCAGCTGGTCCAACTACTCCATCATAATGTACCTCGTTACTTAACCTTTCAAAATTTATTAGTGGTAAGCAACCAGCTACTATCAGCTTCTTGCCCTTCGGAATACGCTTTAAGGTGGCTATAGAACGGTTTTCGGTTGGTCCTTTTACGGCACATGTGTTGTAGATTACCACGTCTGCCTTTGAAGCCGAATCAACCAGCGTGTAGCCGGTTTTTGCTAGGCAACCTGCTAGAACTTCGCCGTCAGCTAGATTTGCTGAGCAACCGTAGCTTTTCACGAAAACTCGCATTGTTTCTCATCGCAGTACATTAGTTTCTTTAATTAGAAATAAAAACATAGGGGTTGCTTTGCTCTGGAATTTACAAGAAGTTGTAACATACTTCATATAATACTTATAAATTAAGGAATGAATATGTTAATTACATATTTGTTAAATAATATATAGAAGTATATCCCTTAACGATCAATGTCATACTTCGCCATGGGAGAAAACAAACATGAAACTAATCACACTATACTTACCTGAAACATACATTAAAGCTTTAGATCAGCTTGTGGATGAAAGGTTTTATCCCAACAGAGCTGAAGCTATACGTGTAGCCATACGCGACATGATTAGCGTTGAAGTATGGAGGAGAAAAGGCGTTGACTAGACATACACCTGATGCCGCGCTTAAATACCCTTTAGCGACGGAAGAACCAAAAAAACTCGAAGAAAACTTACTTGCAGTACGCAATGTACAAACCAGCTCAGAATCAAAAAGCCAACTTGAGATCACCCAGATCACAACTGAAATCGAACTGAAAAGAAAAGGATTGCGAAAAATGGTTCCTGAACTTTACAACCTTGAAGATTATGCTGAGTCAGAGAAACCAGTGAAAATCGACTTAGAACTAGACCTTTATCAAATGGAAAAGGTTTAGCGCCTCTCCCTTCAGTTCCCACTTTTTGGGCAATCAATTTTTATAAAAAGAGAATGCTTGCTGAAAAAAGAAGAAACCACCGCATACAACTTCAAAATACACTGTCATACCTATGTTAAAAGAATCAAAGAAATTACAAGATTAAAAACGACTTACACATTATAACGCTCGCAAAAGATGATAGTCACTTATCCAACAGAGTTTAATGAACCGCAAAGAAAGGCAACATTGGACAGTCTCTTAAGGTTTATGCAATGAACCACTACTACTATGGAAATATGCTGGGTGTTTAACAGAACAATTTAAGCTGTCAGGGTTTTCTTAGGTATTTCCAGAAAAAGCGTCCTTGATTTGCAAGTCTCAGTCTTGGGGATATGCCTGTTCCTTCGGGTTTACACTTTCCATTCACTATAGCCTTGACTATGGCTTCAACATTTGCTTTGGAATCAATCAATGTGTAAACTTGACCTACAACGGGACCGTAATGTGCGTCTGTTCCCGCGACTTTCGGCAGTTTCAATCGTTCTGCAAGTTGGTTTGCTTTTCTGGTTGCCCTTTTAAATGGGAAAGCGGAAGCGTTTATGGTTTCAACTGCATCAAACTTGCAAGAAATGTGTCTACCTATGCTTCCTTTTAGCATGACGAAGGGATGGCATGCAATAGCGATGCCCCCAGCCTCGTGAATTCGGTCAACCGTCTCATCTGCACCCAAACCTCGTGGAAGTGGCGTGTTAACGTTTAAACCTATTATATGACCGTGCATGCTAGAGACTTCTATGCCTGGGATTATTAGGAAGTCGGTCTGTTTGGCGATTTTCAGGGAACCTTCGACTTTGTTGTGGTCTGTCACGGCTACTGCGGTTAACCCGCGTTTTTTGGCGTAGAAAACAAGCTCTTTCGGTGTTATTACTGAGTCTTTGGAGTAGGTTGTATGAACGTGGAGGTCTGCTTTAACTTGCATTTCAGTTAACCATGCTTCCTTTTAAACGGAATTCGCCATTTTCTCTCTCACTGTTGCAAGCATCTCATCTAGTTTCTTTTCGTCAGCGTCAATTTTTTGGAAGAGCGGGGTCGCCTTGAATATTTTGTGTCCTGCTTCCAAAGGCTTTAAAGCGTCTTCCCACCTGCTGGCGTGAACGCTTCCTTTTAGGTTCAACGTACACCAAAGCCGATCTGCAGTAGCCGGCATTAACGGCGCTGAGACCACGGTTATTGCTTTCACTACCTGCGTGGTTACGTATAATACGGTTGCCGCTTTCTCCCTGTCTCTCTTGACGAGTTTCCATGGTTCCTTCTCGTTCAGGTATTGGTTTCCAATGCGACCTATCCCGATTAGTGTGTTTGCAACGGACTGAAGCTTGGATTCTTCGAATTCTTGGGCTGCAGTTTCCACTCTTTCTTTGATAGCTTGCAATACCGCCTGATCCTCTGTGCTGAGTTTGGGTTGGGGAACTTCGCCGTTGAACTTGGTGTTTATAAAAGTTAAGGTTCTGTGGATGAAGTTGCCGAGGGTGTCGTTTAGGTCCGCGTTTATTTTTTCGAGGAAGATGTCCCAAGAAAAGTTGCTGTCTTTGCTTTCTGGGCGCGTAGATATGAGGAAGAAACGCCAATAATCGACAGGAAAAAGCTCGAGTGCTTCATCTATCCAGATGCCAATTCGTTGACTTTTAGAGGCTTTTTCGCCTTTAAACTGGAGAAACTCTGTCGCTGACACGTTCCAAGGAAGATTATAATCCTCACCCGAAGCCAAAAGCAATGCTGGAAGGATTATCGTGTGGAAAGGAATGTTGTCTTTTCCCACGAAATACAGAGTCTTAGCCTCCTTGTCAAACCAGAATTCCCGCCACTTTTCAGGTACGCCAATGCGCCGGCAATACTCAATAGTAGCTGATACGTAGCCCAATACCGCTTCAACCCATACGTAGATGGTTTTGCCTTTAGCCTCGGGAAATGGAGCTGGTATGCCCCATTCCACGTCGCGTGTGACAGCTCTGGGTTTCAAACCTTCTTTTATCCAGTTTAAGCTAAAGTTTTTGGCGTTAGATGGAAGCTGCTTGTTCTCCGTGATGTACTGGACAAGCGGATCGGTGAACCGTGACAGATCAATATACCAATGTCGTGTAGTTTTCACAGTGGGCTTATTCTTGCAGATCACACAATAAGGCTCTAGCAGAAAGGTGGGTTCCAAAAGCCGCCCACATATGTCGCACTGGTCGCCCCGAGCGCGGTCATAACCGCAGTACGGGCATTTGCCCTCAACAAACCTGTCAGGCAAAAAGCGCTGGTCATGCTCGCAATACAGCATCTTCGTTTCTTTGCTGAAAATGTAGCCGTTCCTGTAAATTTTCATCAATATATTCTGCACGAACTCTCGGTGCACTAGGTTTTCAGTTCGGGTATAATTATCAAACGACACTCCCCATTTACGGAACAACTCGGCCACTTGCGCGTGGTTCTTATCCGTTAACTCCTTCGGCGCTACACCCTGTTTCATGGCTTCAACTTCAATGGGAGTACCATGCTCATCCGAACCGCTTACCATCAAAACATCTTCGCCCTTTAACCTGTAATACCGGGCAACAACATCAGCAGACAAGACCGAACCAACTAGGTTACCCAAATGGGGTATTACGTTAATGTATGGCCACGCGGACGTAACCAAGACTTTTCCGAACTTCGGCACACTCCACCATGTTTAATCTTAGGCCTTGAATAGAGATATCAATTCTATTAATTAATAATGCTGATGGACTTCTATGAAAGCCCCAGCGGTTTTGCGGTAACTATGTAGAAGTCGCTTTCCAAATCTTTCACGCTTTCTATGAAGAACCCCGCTTGCTTGATTAGGTTTGTTGCTTGCTCTTCACTGAACCTTATCTGTAACGGCGGACCGAACGAGGACAGTTTTTTCTTCCAATCCGAATTCACTAGTTTTCCGCTGGCTTTGAGCATGGTTTTGGCGTTGCACAAAACTTTTACTGGGTCTCTGAAATCGTGCAGCACGGTGTTGTAGAATATTATATCTGCGCACTCTTGACAGAAGACTGTTTCCTCCGCCGCTCCAATCTCAGCGTGGATGTTTTTCAAGCCTTTGTTGGCCGCGTCACGTTTTAACTGGTCAATGCTGGAAGCAGCTATATCCACGGCGTAAACTCGCCCTTTTTTACCAACTATTTGAGCGGCGGGGATGGTAAAGAATCCGTATCCGCAACCTATGTCCATAAATGTCATGCCTTCACGCAAGCCTAGGCTCTCTAATGTTATTTCGGGGTGATACCAACGTTGTTTTGTTCCTTCTCCAAAATGTTTGTGGCTATTCATTCATGTTTTCAACTCACATGGCATCAATACCCTTGTTAATGTAATAAGTTAAGAGTTTTTTAATACTATATGATTTTCATAATCATCTGGAAAGGTGACTTTGCGTGGTTCTGGAGAAACTGAATAATCAGGTAAAGAACTGCAGAAAATGTAGATTATGGCAGTATGCCAAAAACGCGGTTCCAGGAGAAGGGCCTGCTAACGCAAAATTGATGATTGTTGGACAAAACCCTGGACTGGAAGAAGCCAAGACAGGAAAGCCATTCGTGGGAAGGGCTGGAAAATATCTCAATAAAGTTTTAGCTAAAAACGGTATCCTTCGCGAAAAAGTGTTTATTACCAACATAGTCAAGCACCTGTCGCCTGAAAACAGGAAGCCGTGGCCTGACGAGATAGAAGCTTGCGCACCTTACTTGAAAGCACAGATTAAAGCGATTAAGCCTAAAATAGTTGTTTTGATGGGCAAAGTTGCGTGGGAGGCTCCCCGAGTTGAAGGCATAATGTACCTAGAGACGTATCATCCTTCAGCTGCGATGCGTTTCACTAAAATTAGAAAAAAGTTTGAGGAAGATTTCAATAATCTGAAAAAACGCTGGCAAAGCTTTCACCATTTCTGCGCGTAAAACCAATCGCCTTCGAATTTTACCCCCAAGAATTTAAATCACTTGCAGTACTCCAAAGTTGAACCATTAAGGTTTTTTTGTTTCCTCATGCTAAGTTGAAGATTTAACGTTAGAAGTTAATAAACTTTAACGTTAGAAGTTAATAAACTCGAGATTACTACTTCGTTTTCATAGTCACGATAACTCAATTAGTTCTTGATCAATCGACCTTTGGTGTAAGGAACCAACTCCCTGACCCACTCAATTGATGCTTTGCCAATTTTTTCACGTTGTTCCTTAGGCAGTTTCAAAATCAAAGCTTGCAGAATCTGCTTTAAAAATTGCTTTCCAGTGGCGTCTCCCGGCACTAAAGTGATGTAGTTTTTTGTTTTTGTTCGTACAGCTTCTACGGCGCCACCCACAAATCTTATTTTCTCGTCTTCAACCACGCCTATTGCCAGCTTTAATGGCACGTTGCGCATCCAGTTCCGTTTTCCTTCAACCGCAAAGGCGCCATGAGGCACGTACTCACCTGAAGGACCACTTTTCGTCAACTGGCTGGGTTTAACCCAGTAAACATCCGCGGAACCAGCACCTTCACGCCAAGCTCTGGAAAAAGAAGCCGCGAAAGTGCCAGCCTCACGCAGTACTTGCTCGCTTGCAACTTTGCCTTCGGTTTTAACTACAACGAAAGGCGCTCCTACAACTTCAGCGTGAAAAACTGGGTCGTCAACCGAAGTGTACTTTTTAACGAGCACTTCGTTGCTAACGGCGTCTTTACCCGCGACTACCAAGAACCCTTCGGAAGAGATGAACCAACGGAACTTCTCATACCACTCCTTGCGTTTCACTTTGCGCTTAACAAGCTCTTCCATGACTTCCGTTGGCTTAACAGTTTTCTGCTCTTCAGCCTCGAATATTTTCTGTTCAATCTTAGTTAGTTTTCTGCGCGATTCTTCGAGGGCTGTTAAAGCCCCTACGGATTTCTGTTTGGCTTTTTTCCCGCGCTCATAGTACTCGGCTGCATTCTCAAAAAGTGTTCTGCGCAGATTCAAACTAAAACATAGGTCATCCACGCAAACGTTAGCCAAAAAGCTTCGAGAATCAAAAGACTCGACAAATGAGTCCTTTTTAACCGCAATAATTTCCGAAATTAAAATATTCCAGTCTTTTCCTTCAATCTTCGCTTCTGCAAACCTGCTTAGAAACGCTTGGATCTCGCTTGAGTGAGCGTAAATAACGTCACCTATGCGTCGATTGTGTTCCGCCTTTTTCTCGTCTTCACTCAAGGCTTGTTCCTGCTCAGCAATTATCCGCTTCAGTCTTTCAGCTTCTTTTGTTAATTTCTCAAATTCAACACTAGCAACAGCACTCTCCTCCGCCATGACTCTTAGGAAAAACTCGTCAAGAGCCTCATTGAAACTTTCGTAACCCCTAGATTTTAACGCTTCGTAAAGTTTTAGCTTGAATGGAGCAACATCAAGAAAACTGCCGTCTTCAGCCAAAACAATGTGGGGCTCCGTTTTTAAAAGTGAAACTGTTGAAAGTAAACCTTGAAGCTCAGCAAAAATAGCGCCAACTGCCCTGCTGCCTATGTCATTGCTAGGAGTGGTTTTTTCCAAGTTAGCCCTCATTAGGATTTCTTCCGCGTAAAAGCCGCCGATGCCTAGAAAACGTGCCAATGTCCGGACTACTTCAACGTCTCCCGCATCTCTTAAGACCTCTTCTATTGCGTCTCTCGTCACTTGGAATGGGTTCTTACCTCTTGAGGGGGGAAACTGAAAGATCTCGTTGCGAATTATATTGCGGTCTCGCATGCGCTTGAAAACCAGTGCTTGCAGGATTTCCCCTTTTTCGTTAGTTAGAATAATGTTACCCACCCCGAAAAGCTCCAGAACAAGCTTCATCATGCCGGTTTTGGTTTTGAAGTGAATGATGACTATCCTTTCAAACTCGTACTGTTCAACTTTTTCTAGCAATGCGCCACGTAAGTGTTTTCGTAGAGCCATGCAGAAGGCGGGTGGAGTTTTGGGAGACTTTAAGGCGTAATTAGTTAAGTGGAATCTTCTGCCTGCTTCCATTACGAGTCGCAACGGAGGCTTGTCAGTCTTGTACAATTTCAGGATTACTGTTTTCTCATTGAGTTGGTAGATGTTGTTGACTCGGGAGTAGACTATTTCGTTTAACTCGTGAACTGTGAATGCAATGTCAAAGCTTGTGAATTCTTTTTTCCGCAAGAGGTTCAGCACCATGGTCTGGCTTCTAAATAGTTAAGACAATAAATTAATCCTTTCATAAAGACTAAAGAATCTTGACTTCCTGGGTTATTTGAGCGTTTAAGAAGTCAACGAAAGTATTTAACCTTAAACCACCATAGCTACTGTCAACCTAATTTCTGCGAAAAACCAAAAATAGAAACTCGGGGGCGCAAAAACAATACAAAAAACCGAAGTTGCAATCAAACTCCATAAACCAGAAGCCAGCGAAATGGTGTTTTTCTTTCTCTGCGGCGTAATAATAAGCGTGCCCCTAACACTCTTCATCTACGAATACACAAACACCCTGTTAGTAGGCCTCAACACATTCATAATAGCTCTGATCTCACGTTCATTCTTCGCGCCTTTTATCGAAGAATTCGCAAAAGCTTACCCCCTCTTCTACCGCCACGGCGAAACCCAACGATCCATACTCAACCTTGGAGTATTGGTCGGTTTGGGTTTCGCGATTGTTGAACTACTTACATACGTCTCTTTGGGCGTATCAATATTCTACAGGCTGCCCGGACTTTTCTTTCACCCTGCAAGTACTGCGTTAACGGCATACGGCATTGCAATAAAACGACCTCTACCATTCTACTTGCTCGCAGTTTTCTTTCATTTCGCTAATAACTACCTTGCACTCATTTTGACAATTTATTCAGATTATTTGCCATTGTTAAGCTCTATTCTTGTAGTATTTTTAACCTTTTTTGCATTTTATCAACTACGCAATAGGACAAAAGAAATTATCGTAATATAACCAGATTTAGTCGGCTAGTTGGCAAGTTTACAAACTTGGGTTGTTTCCAGACTATATTTGACTATAATAATTCTGTCAAGCCTGTTCTCTTTTTATATTATGGAAATATTGAAATTTTAGCGAATATCTAAATACATTAATTAAACAACCAAAAATAGTTGAGGTTTTAAATTATGACGGGAAACTGGGAAGCAGAACTCAGAAAAATAAAGCGACAATATATTGAAGAAACAATCAAGAAGCATAAAGGACTAAGAGTTATATACTCTCGTAAAAGCGAATTTAGAAATATAATGAAACTAATTAAGTCTCTACTATTACCAGTTGTGGAAGTCTTCAGAGGAGAAGAGCTAGCAAAAACACTGCAACCACACATTCATGAATACAAAACTGGATATACACTGGTTGTCCCCGTAGCTGAGCCGGAAATTAAACCCATCATTCTAAAACTAGAATTTGAGCTACTACCTACCGAAGAAGGTCATATATTAAAAGTTATTAGAGAAACTCCAAAAAAAATCCCGGCCCTAGAAAGGATTATAGAATCGCCAATTACTGAAGAAAAAATTCGAAATGAAATAAGAGCTTTTCTCAGTGAGAGACAAAGCATAATACTCAATAGCAAAAAAAGAATAAACTAAGATTTAATATAAAAACCAACATAGATAGGAAATTGAATTGAATAAAAGCATGATTTGAATATACTACAGCAAAGGGCAAAGTAGTTATCAGAAAACTAAAATTATGCATAATCAACAGAAACAATTTATAACTAGGGAACTTTTTAATGTAAGTTTAAAACATAGTGTGCGAGGATTGAAGCTCATTGAAGCCGATTGAGATAATATACTGGATAAGAGTGACATTAAGCATAATTGCAGGTTTAATAAGCGCTATAGTAGCTACGTTTCTTAATGCTGCTGATTTCAACACTTTCCTAAATGGCATAACTATTGCCTTAGTAATTTACGTGATATCCTATTACGTGCTCAAAGCCAAATTCGCAAATCAACTGGAAAAAAAGTCAAAAATCATGAGCATGGGTATATTCATATACTTCATCGCCTGGGCAGTCTTCTTCATACTATTTTACTCTATTTTGCAGGGACCGGTCTTATTAGACTGACAAACTATAAAGTCTGATTTTTATCAATAAAATTTGACATGGTAGATTGCGTTTTATCGGTTCTTACAGTTTCGATTTTTGCTGGCTCAGCATTCTTACTTTTGCGTCTTTTATTGAGTGCAACATCCATTCGAGTTAGGATGCGCATACAATCAGCCCAGGCTGAGAAATATCCGCGGTCAAAATCACCGTGGCGACCGTTTCGCATGTGATCCAGAAACTCACGTCGATACCCGTGCAAAGACACTTTGTCTGTTAAGTCCAGTTTTGAAAAGAACGCATAAACGTCGCCATTGGTTTTACGCGAAAGATACATGCCATACAAAGCTCGAAAATAACCTCTATTCCATTCGGTCCTATGCATTTTCTGTTTAAGCCGCTCTAGCTCCCGCATTGCTTCTGCAAACTGTCTATTAACAACAAGCTGGAAGTATCTCGTTACTAAGGCTTGAGAGATGGGCATTCTTTAACGACCGCGACGTTTACTTGTTTTTTCCTCTTCAGAGACATCTTCTATACCGTTTTCCGTTACTTTAAATATTTCCTCGCCTTCGGGCAGATACGGGCTTGAAACCAGTCTCGCAATGCGTACAGGACCTCGGGAAGCTCTCCGCAGGTAAATGCGCGTATGGCTTGTGTGTCCGACAATGTGTCCACCGATGGGGTGGACGGCATCTCCGAAGAAAACGTCTGGTTTAGCCATAACTTGATTGGTTACGACAGCCACTGTGTTAAATGCTCTTGCTAACGCGATAAGCTTGTGCATGTGCTTGTTTAGCTTCTGTTGTCTCCGGGCTAACATTTCTCTTCCAATGTATTCGCTTCTGAAATGGGAAGTCAAAGAGTCAACGATTATTAACTTGATGTTGTTTTCCTTGATGATTTCATCAGCGTTTTCCAAAAGGAACATCTGATGGTCTGAAGTGTATGCTTCAGCGTAGATTATGTTCTTAACGGCTTCTTCAGGCTCTAGACTTGCATGCTTAGCCATCTGCACGATACGCTCGAGTCTAAAAGTGTTTTCCGTGTCGACGTATAAAGCAGCACCGCTAAGACCACCACGTTCTGGAGGCAACTGAACATTCACGCATAACTGGTGACACATCTGACTCTTTCCACTGCCATATTCACCGTAAAACTCAGTTATAGTCTGTGTTTCCAAACCACCGTCAACAATCTTGTCTAGTGCTTGACTACCGGTGGTTAACCGCAAAACGTTTTTCCGCATCTTGAGAAGTTCATCGGCTCGAATGAAGTTAACTCCGATTGCAGAACGGGCTGCTTCAATAATTGAGAAAGCCTTTTTTTCACCCACACCGACGGGTTCCAGCTCGCGGGCAGTAGCCATGGCTAACGACTCAACAGTGTGGTAACCGAGGTCGCGAAGTTTCTGGGCTGTGGCGGGTCCAACTCCGGGAATATCCTCTATAAACTCGTATTTCTTTTTTGGTGACGGTGCCTCTTCTTGTTCCTCTTGTTTCTGTTGCTCTTGGTTTTCGACGTTCTCATCTTCTGACATGTAACTAACCTTGATTTCAGTTGCGGAAAGCTCTATTTAAAATTCGCGAAATAGGGGACTTTTTGGTACATGGAGAGGTGTGTGAAAGTGAATTTTTTTGTTAGTGGTGCTGAGGGGAAGGGGGAAAGTTGAGGTTGATTTGAGTGAGTGGATTGTACTTGATTTATGATAGTTAGCTTGGATTTTGTTTAGTCTTTCGGAAGACTTAATATTGATTCACACAATTCAATACAAGAGGTCAAGTAAATAATGTTCAGAAAATTCAGAGACAAAATAGCCCTCTCTGGAGTCACAGTGCTATGTATAGGTGTAGCCCTCCTAATATTTACATTCTTCAGCGCCTACGGATTCTTAACAACAGACTTATCTCCAGTCTCAACCCAAAACCTCGTACAAGCTTTCGGAGAAGCCTTTGGACCACTAATTGCAGCGGCCATACATATAATGTATCTCGGTGTCATGGGCTGGGTCTCCTCACTCATAACTATCCGGGCAGTAACAATACTGACTCACGTTCCACAGCCACCTATAAAGCCTCAACAGCAACCACAAAAATCCCAATCTCAACCTCAAATAACAAAAACAATATCCAAGAAAAAGAAAAAACCAGAAGCTAAGCCCGCAGAACCAGAAATGATAGTTATTCCGCTGGAAGAAATGGAACAACAACCTCAACTACAGAAAAAAAATAAGCGATCCTTGTAAGAAAGCTGATTTCAACCGCCCTAAAGAAGGAAATGCAATGAATGTCCCAATTCGAATGCTAGGCGTAGCTTCATCTATTTTCTGGGTACTTTTAATAGCTTTTCTTGCTTTGGCAGCTTACTCAGTTAAAGATTTAAGTATTGACTTCGGCGAACCTGAGTATGCAGTAACCCATGAAGGCGACCCAAGCGTCGCCCTACCTCTGTACGTGGACAACAAAGGATACTACAGCCTCAAAGATTTTCATCTTTCAACAGTATTATCAGACGCTGAAGGTTATGAAATATCAAGATCAGAAACAATCGTTCCTGTCATACCACATGGAGAAACCTCCTCTATGCTACACAATGTGACATTAGACATCGTCAACCTTCTGGAAAGAAGCGACCAGTACCTGTTCAACGACACCGACGTCATTATTTCTTTTACAGCTGGAATAAACTTCGCAGAGCTAATTCCGGCCGAGATTTCAGCAAACTTCACGTATTCGTGGGGCGCACCATTCTACAATTTCGCTATAGGTAAACCGTCATTTGATATTATTGGCTTCACAGAAGTCATAATATCAGCTCCCATAAACTTCGAAAACCATGCTTTCTTTGATTTAGCTGGCGACATAAGAATTGAGCTTTTCGATAACCAGGAGTCGCTTCTGAGCGAAAACCAAACCGCTCTGTTTGTTCCACAGCACTCAGCCTATGAAGATAACATAGAATTTTCTATACCTTTGACCGCTTTGTCTTTATCGGCTGCTCAAGGTGGACACTTTGACGTTTACTTCGACATGGGGATTTTGCAATATGGACCTTTGGTGATTCCATATGGCTAAACAAAAAACTAAAACAAAAAACATAGTTAAAGACGTTTCCTTCAGAATAGCTAAAGCTACCGTAAAAGCGATACTTATTTACTTACTTTACTTCCTTCTCACGTCAGTATTATCGCCCCTTTTCGAGATTATACCCGGCTTTGTAGAATCAATTGAAGCGTTCATCGTAGTTTATATTGTTCTGATGATTTTAGGTGACCTTACAGAAAAAACGGTTTTCCAGCATTTCTTCAGCACTGCTAGGGCGCTATTCTTCGTTGGGTATTTAATTCTCTCAATGGGCGATGGAGTATTCGGTACAAGCTACGAAAGCTTTAGCTTAACCTTAAACCTCACACTGCTCTACGCCATTGCTGCCACTATCAGCCTTCTCGGCTTGGCAAAGACAATTTTACAAGCAATAAACTTCATGCATGAAAAAGCAGAAGCAGAAAGTAACCTGCAACACTGAACTGGCGCGAATCGCAGTTAATTCGCGTTAAATGTTTGTTAAACGTTGCCTATATGTCTCATAGTCGGGCAAGTTCCGTTGATATTCTTGGTACATAAGCGGTGAAGATATCAGGAAATCAGCGGAAGCCCGATTGCAAGCAAGAGGTACCTTCCATACCACAGCCATGCGTAGTAGCGCCTTTACATCTGGGTCATGTGAAAGAGGTTCTAATGGGTTCCAAAAGAATATAAGAAAGTTAATGAAGCCTTCAGCAATACGCGCGCCTATTTGCTGGTTGCCGCCTAGCGGACCACTTTCGAATGTAATTATTTTCACACCAATTTCCTGTTCCAGAATTTTGCCAGTTGTTCCAGTGGCGAAGAGTTCGTGCTGAATTAGAGTACTTTTATTAAACTTGACCCATTCAAGCAAATCAGCTTTTTTATGGTTCATGGGCTACAAGCACAATCTTTTTTCTCTTTCCGATGATTGCTATTCTTTTTGTCATCTCCTTTTCTTCTCTCCTTCTTAAAATAGCGAATTTGTGCAGTTTTCTATGTTTGTTTTCTTAATAAAATATTTACAGCTGCTGAGACGGATGTTTTAAACTACCCAAATCCAAAATATTGGTTATGTGAGGTTTCATAGGTTGGGGCAGCAGTAGCACACCGCCATGGATAGATGCGAAAACTTTGGATGAAGAGAAGCGAAAAAAGAAAGCACGGCAGGATACTGCCAAGATTAAAGTTTTAGAAGAAGAAAACGAAAAGCTCAAAAAGCGGATAAAACAGTTAGAACATAAACTGGAAAAACTAAAAAAATAGCCTGTTTATGTGTCTTTAATGATTCAAAACTCAATAAATGTAAAACACGGCAAATTTACAGTTTCTTTGTCATTACGTAGGCGTCTTCACCGTCTGAATAGTAGCCTTTAAGCGTTCGGCTCACCTCGAAACCTAGCTTCTTGTAAAGTATGACTCCGGGGTCGTTTGTTACTCTCACTTCCAAGTAGCATATTTTAGCCTTATAGTGTAGCATTCCCTTCATAGCTGTTGTCATTAGAGCTTGAGCTACGCCTTTGCGTCTAACCTGCGGCAAAACCGCGATTGAAACCACGTGACCCTTCCTAATTAAGCCGCCTAAACCAAAACTTGCCAAGCCAACTTCAATGCGGCACATTACGTAGCCAACGATTTTTTCTTCTTCCTCTGCCACTATGAAAGTTTCAGGAAAACGCTGATGCAAATCCATGAAAAAGAAGTCCATGTAGTTCTCAGGCAGACAAAAACGGTTGATTTGCATTACGCTCTCCAAATCGTCTGGCTTGAATTTGCGCAACTTGAAACTCTGTTGCATCTTTTCGCCTTCTTAAACGAAGTTTTAAAAACTAAACTTAAAGTTTACGCTTCATGAACTTTGATCCATGGTTGGTTTTCAGAAAATTAATTTTTAACCTAAATGTTTTCCGCTGGTTTAACACTAGGTAAAGTTGAGTTACCTTGAGGCATAACCCACACCTTGGCCTGTGAGCCTGCTGTCTTCAATGCTTCACGTATCGCGTCATTAACCGCTCGCGCTGTCTTCAACTTGAAAACGCCATTGGCATAGTAATCTGGCAGTGAAGAAACCAAAATAATCTGATGGCTCTTCAGCGCCTTCAGCAGGTAATACGCTTTGTGTCCACCTAACTCAAAGCGGCGCTTGACCTCGCGTTCCACTTTTCTCAAATCTTCCAGCCGAGTCATCCAGTTATAAAAAACTTGGTTGCCATGACCCTCCGGGCACTCAGCCACCATTATTATTGTGCCTCCGCGTTTGGTCACTTCCAAAGCGTTATCCAAGGCTTTATACGCTTGATATAGGTTTATGTCTGCCGGGTAGCCTCCTGGGCTAACCACTACAATATCAGCTCTTCGATCTACTGATATGCGATATAAATCGTCTACAAGTTTGGTTGCTTCAAGAAAAGCTTGCTCTAAATCGCCGGCAAAAGCCTTTACAATTTCACCTTTACTGTTGGTCACCACGTTAAGGATAAAATCCACTTTTGTCAGCCTCGCCGCTTCAGTCATGTCCTCGTGAACCGGATTGCCCTCCAAAATTCCAGTGTGTGCATTAGCGTCGAGAAGCATAGCATGATTGTGACTGATGGTTTCTTTGCATGAGACCGCAGGAATTACACTTTTACGACCACCACCATAGCCAGCGTAATAGTGAAAGCCTACATCGCCAACGAGCACCTTAACGTCCGCTTCAGCGAAAAACCGGTTCACGCGAACTTTGTTTCCGCGCTTTGTCTTGCCGACGTAAACCAAATCTTCTGCTTCACAGTCGTGGCTGATAGTTTTTACGCGGTTAATAACTTCCTCACCAACCAGCCTCTCTGCTTCTTCGGGTTTAACTGTTCTGTGGGTTCCGCACCCGAATATAATAGTGACATTTTCGTCTTTAACGCCTGCAGAGTTGAGCTCCGCGAGCACGAGTGGGAGCATAGCGTGGCTGGGAGTGCTTCTGGTAAAATCATCCACTACAATAGCAACTTTGTGCTCCATCTGTACGATTTCGCTTAGCCGTTTAGAACCGATTGGATCGGTTAGGGCTCTTTCAATTTCAGCCTCAACGTCCTCCGCCCCAGCTACCTCTTTAGGCTCTATCGCGCCGATAAGGTTTCGAGCCGGAATTCTAACACAGACATCGCTTTTGCCGTATGGAAGCCAAACATCTACCATGACAGATTCACACGGTTAATATTGAAAAAAGAAGGCATAAAGCCGCTATTAAGCCTTATCAAAAATCCTGATTGCATACACGTTTTTGTAGTCTTCCAACGGAACACTGCCATTCCTTTTCTTGATATCAAAATTACTTCTAATGACTACGTTTCTTAACATAGAAAACGAGATTAATACTAACAGCTACCTGCTCTATTCCAGAAGTCAATGCAGTAAGTGATATTGGCAATGAGTTTGCGCTAGGAACTTCAAAGGAAGTCATGTCCCATTCTAGCAATAGCCGATCAATGGGCAAAAAGTATTCCGGGATCTATCTGTTCTAGATGGTATTATTAGAGCAGGCTTCAAATGGTTGATAATAAGGTTAAATAGAGATTGCTGGGATAAAGCTAAAAATCAAGCGAGTCTTTGGTTAGAACAGGGATGTTTGAATGAAGATTGTTCTTGGTCCTGCGTCTGTGGAGTTAGGTGAAAAAATAGCAGAGTTGGTGAGCTCAGATACTGTTCGGGTTGCCCATAAAGCATTTCCGGATGGAGAATCTTATGTCCGTTTAAAAAGTCCAGTTCAAAATGAGCACGTAGTTATTGTACAAACGACTAGTGCACCTCAGGATAGCCGGTTAATGCAGTTGGCTTTCTTGGCTGGTGCTTCAAAACGAAACGGCGCGTGCAAAGTTACGGCTGTGGTTCCTTACTTAAGTTACGCTCGTCAGGATAAAATATTTCTGGAAGGCGAAGGTGTAAGCATTGAAACGGTGGCGTGCATGTTAAAAGCTGCAGGAGTTGACGACTTGCTCACAGTAAATATTCACGCGGAAAATGTGTTGAAAAAATTCCCCTTCCCTGCTAAAACACTGTCCGCCATTCCGCTACTAGCTGATTATTTTGTTGGGAAAGGCTATGGAAAAGCGTTTGCTCTGGCTCCGGATAAAGGCGCAATGCACATTGCGGAGCAAGCGCAAAGTGTGTTGGGTGGTGGCGCGGGGCATCTTTTTAAGAAGCGTGACCGCTACACGGGGCAGACAACACAGATAGCTGAAGGCTTGGATGTGAATGGGAAAACTGTCATAGTCTTTGATGATATTATCAGTACAGGTGGAACAATTATGGGTGCAGCTAAAATTCTTCGGAATCTTGGTGCTACGAGAATTTTCACGGCTTGTGTTCACCCGGTTTTGATAGGTGATGCTGAAAAGCGGATTCTTAACTCAGGAGTCAAGGAGATTGTGGGTACGGACAGCGTTCCTCATCATGTCAGCAAGGTCTCACTTGCACCATTAATCGCCAAGGCTTTGAAGGCGCAGGAAAGTGGCTGAGCTTTTCTTTTTGCTTTCGGGTGAAAATGAGACGTTGCCTGCTGCTGAGTTGAAGGCTATTCTTGAGGCTGAATCCTTTGATTTTAAAGTTAAGGAGCAACTTGACTTGGTGATACGGTTGGAAGCAGTTGAGGCCAGTGTGCACGCAGTTCACCGCAGGTCGGCTTATACTCGGAGTTGTGTGCTTGAGTTGTTTGCATGTGAAGCTGAGGAGGCAGCGATTGTGAAGGCTGTGGAATCAGTAAATTTCAAGGGTGTTTTAGGTGAGGGAGAGAGTTTTGCAGTTCGTGTGAGGCGTGTGAAGGAGTATTCGGAAGGAATTGGCAGTGTTCCTCTTGAGGGGAAGCTTGGCAAATATATACTAAACAATACAACTGGAACAAGTGTTAACTTGAAAAAGCCTGATAAAATTTTTTTCGGTGTCTTAACCAGTGGGAAGCTGGTTTTTGGTCTTAAGCTTGCGGAAATGGAGATTTTAACTTTTTCGGAAAGACGTCCAAGAAAAAAGCCGTATTTTCATCCTTCTGCTATGCCGTCGAAACTTGCACGGTGCATGGTGAATTTGACGCGTGCTAAACCTGGAGAATTGGTGTTGGATCCTTTTTGTGGCACAGGAAGCGTGATGATTGAAGCGGCTTTTGTCGGCTGCAGAGTTTTAGGTTTTGATGTTAAGCGGTGTATGGCGGAAGGCACACAAATAAACCTCAAGCATTTTGGCGTGGAGGATGATGGCGTGGTGGTTGCTGATTCTAGGAGGTTGCCATTAATTCAGGTTGACCGTATTGTATCAGATCCCCCTTATGGTAAGTCAGCAACAACCATGAAGTCCACTACCAAGAGGCTTGTTGAAGGTTTATTGGCTTCTGCGCGTGGTTTACTTGGGATAGGACAACTGATTTGTATTGCTTCTCCGAAGACATTAGGTATCTCTCGTCTTGGCGAGGATTTAGGGTATAGACATGTGGAGTCTCATTTCGCGTATGTTCATAGGACTTTGACGCGAGAGATTGCAGTATTCGAGAAAGTTTAAGGTGAAAAAAGTGAGTTTGCAGGTAGTATTCCTTGGCACGGGGGGTAGTGTTCCAACGGTGGCGAGGAGTTTGCCAGCTGTGCTTTTGCTGCGGCAGGTTGAGCATTTAATGTTTGATTGTGGCGAAGGGGTGCAAAGGCAGATGGTGAAAGCAAAAGTGGGCTTTCATAGAAAAATGAAGATCTTCGTCTCTCATATGCATGGAGACCACGTTTTGGGTTTGCCGGGTCTGCTGCAGACTATGGCTTTGCAGGGCAGAGAGAGAAAGCTTGAGGTTTATGGTCCTAAGGGGATTGAATCATTTCTGGAGTGTGTCCGTGAGAGTTTGCAGTTTGGTTTGACATTTCCTATTGAAATACGCGAGGTTTGTGGCGATGGCGTAGTATGTGATGAGAAGGACTATAAGGTTGAAGCCGTGCTATCGAATCATGTGGTTCGGGGTTGGTCGTATGCGTTTGTAGAGAAGCCACGGGCGGGAAAGTTTTTTCCGGAAAAAGCTAAAGCTTTAGGTGTTGCGGAGGGTGAGTTGTGGTCAAGGCTTCAACACGGAAACAGTGTTGAGTTGGCGGATGGGCGTGTGGTGGTTCCTGAAGAAGTTTTGGGTTCGTTAAGAAAGGGGAGGAAAATCGTGTATTCTGGTGACACGCGTCCTTTTGAGAGGTTTGTGGATTTTGCAGCAAATGCGGATTTGGTTATCCACGAAGCGACTTTTGACGACGCTCTTGCTGGGAAAGCTGAGATGGATGGGCATTCTACTCCTAGCCAAGCGGCTTTGCAGGCGAAGCGTGCTAATGCAAAGAAACTTGTATTGACGCATATTAGTGCTAGGTATACTAGTGCGGGGTTGCTTTTAGAGCAAGCGCAAAAAGTTTTTGGTGATGTTACGGTGGCTGAGGATTTTTTGATATTGGAGTTGCCTCTTCCGAAAGGTTAAGCTATCATTTCACGTAGTTTTTTTAGGCTTTCTTGGACGTTTTCTATAACCTCGATTACTATTTTTTTGTCATAGGCTATTTCCTCTAGTGTTTCGGCAAATTGTTGCCAGTCGATTTTTCCATGGCCGATTCCTAGGTGTTGGTCGTTTTCTCCCATGTTGTCGCTGAGATGTATATGCACGATTTTGTCAGGTAGGCTCTTAAGGAAGCGAATTATTTGGTTTTCAAGGTTTGCGTGTCCAACATCTAAAACTAAGCCTATGTCATTTAGGTTGGTTTCCTTGTAGAATCGTTTGAAATCTTCAGGATTTTTCATGATGAATCCGTACTTTTCTGGAAGGTTTTCGATTGCGATGTTTAAGCCTTGCTTTTCCGCTGTTTGGTGAAGTTGCTCCAAAGTTTGAACATTTTGATTCCAGTCTTCCCCTGGATAAAAACCGCTGATTCCGGTTTTTGCGCCTGGATGTAAAACCCAGAGCTTCGCATTCAAATCACTAGCATAAGCCATTGATTGCGCAAGCCGGTTTATGCTGGCATTCAACAATGGTTTCGACGGCGAAGCAATGTTGATGTCTGCAAATGGAGCATGAACAGTGTAGTGAATGCCTTTAGACTTTGCAATCTCGTTAAGTTTTGCTACTCTTTTCTCTGTAAGTTCATGCAAACCTTCATCAACAATCTCAATAAGCTGCACGTCGACCTTAGCTAAACGTTTAAGCATTCTACTGAAGGGTTCACTCAAACAATAAAGCATAGAAATGCCAATCATAGGCTTAGACATAACAGTTTATTCCTCTTTTTAACGATTGACGGTTAACTTTCCAACTCGAACCTAATAACTTAATCTAATTACAACTACAAAATCACAATGGCAAAAACTTGCTTTTCGGTTTTGTTTGGGAACTGTTTATATAATGTGTGTCTTGCCTTAAGGGATTATGTTCCAAGATTTGAAGGGGTTTGCTCAATTTTTCTCTGTCGAAAGAGGGTTTATGGTTTTAATGATTTCGGTAGGGGCAAGCTTTCTTATGGGTGGGTCGTTTGTTTTGTTTGAAGCTGTTTTCTTGGGCGTAATCGCGTTCTGCGGTTGGAGCGCTGCAGACGCCATTAATAATATTTTTGATGTTGACATCGATGTGCTCTCGGATCCATTCCGAGCATAATTTACTAAGAAAATGGGAAGGCTCGGATTATTCGTTGCTATTTTCTTCACCGCTTTCTCCTTGGTTCTGGGCATGGTTCCGATGAGCTCCAACGTCGTATTATTCATCATCCCCGGCATAATATTCGGTGTATTCTATTCTGTACCACCATTCAGACCGCGAAACACCGCTTACAAACCCATTGCAAACTTTTCAGTCGGCGCAATTCCAGTTCTAATCGTAGCAGCCTTCTTCAACATTTTCACAATTAACGTTGGAATATTCGTCTTGCTTATTGGTATAACAACAGCTGTAAACAGCCTTTGGGAAGACCTAGCAGACTACCCCTCAGACTAGTCTTTTGGTTCCCGAACCATACCAATTACGCTGGGCTACAAAAGAGGGCTTTTATTCACCATAATCATGGGCTACACACTTATCCCTCTAATGCTACTGGTCGGCACAATCTTCCAACTCGATTGGACATACTACCTCATACTAACAGCCCTATCCGCCTTCGTCACACTCCGGATGGTCCAAAAACGTAACATTCTACTCAAAAAAAACGGAGGTAACACAACACAATTAATCGAGCTAGGCGAAGTTTTATCTAAAGACTTCGTAATAATCGCCATCATATTCACCCTAAGCCTAATGCTAAGCAACCTACTAAGAATCGCAATTTTCTAAGCTTCCTTAGAGACCTAGCCAAAATTCTTTACAATTACAAGTAAAAAAGGAAACACAAATTAAACCCAAGAAGTCAAGTTTGGATTTAACTAGGTTAAAGATATCAATCTTACAATCTTTTTAAATATGTTAACCGTTACAAGAAAAAAATCAAATTGGATTAGTTTAGTCAAGCGGGTCCAATACCAATGATGAAATATGTAAACAAATGCCAATTGACGTTGGCAATTTAACCATATTACTAATTAGATAGAATAGCTTGCTTAAGACACACAATCTCCGACCACTTAGGCCTAAATTAAAAAAAATTGACAAAATTCTTGAATAAAAATCAAGTTATTACGGTTTGTTATAAAGATAAATTGTATGCGATGGATAACCTAACTTGGGATTTTCACAGTAATTCTCCACTCTCACGGGCTTCCACCCCACAATTTCGTAGTCATGTGAAACCACGCGAACACCTTTCCTTAAGTCATTCTCTAGCTTCGGTCTAATCTTCTCGTTGGCACTCGTCGTTAAATACAGAAAAACCACGTCAGCAGAAGTCAAATTCACACTGAACATGTCACCATTGACTATGGTAATCCTATCTGAAAGACCATTCTCATTAATTGTGCTTAAAGCCTTCTTAGCCAAATCCTCTCTCAACTCAATGCCCACAGCCCGCGCTCCAAAAGACCTCGCAGCCATAATAACTGTCCTACCATCTCCGGCTCCCAAGTCAAAAAAAACTTCACCCGCTTTCAAATCAGCCAACGTAAGCATGAACTGAATTACTTGAACAGGACTCGGAACAAATGGTGCAATGAACATTTAGTTAGCCTCTCTAAACTGATTTTGAATATGATTAAACTTGAACTTTTCACGAGACATAAGCGTTCTTCTTCCGCATTGGCCGTTTAGCTTCACCGCATTTTACACAACTCTGAGTACATAGTTCCAAGTACTTCGACTCATCCTTAGAACCAATAGCTTCAGATGCTTTTCTACACAACTCACTAGGCTCTGAACACCCTTCTTCTCCGCAAAGTTCCGAGATGTAACTGCAAACTTTCCTCACGTCTTCAGGTTCCAAAACTGCTCGGTGTGTGCGCACGAGAAGACATAGCTCTCTAGCCATAACACAAGTTTTAACATACTTGATACGCTTAAGAACCTCCTCGCGAAGCTTTTTCCGGCTTATTTCCACGTTTTGGGTCTCCTTTGGCAATAACAGATACTGGAACGAATATGAACAAATTCACCTTAAAAAGGTTGTTAACTATAAAACAAGTTTACAAAAAGCAAGCGTAGACATACAACATTGAAAAAACCACTGCCATAACAAAGAACCTACCCAAAAAAACTCTATCGAAAACGCTTACTCAAAGCCTTACGCTCCGCTTCAAGAACTAGCTCGTAAAACTTTTGATTGAACCTGTGCTCCTTTTCAAGAACGCTAGCAACATCAGACAACCAAACTCTACGTGCACTTAGAGCCACAACAGCGACTTTACCATACTTTGATACCAGCTGCCCAGAACGAACTGCCTGATTCCGCAATTTCTCCTCAACCTTGGTTAACTTCTGACCTTTCTTCTCAGCCAAAGGAAGCGCCTTCTCCTCATCCTCCTTCAAAACCCCAATAGCGTGAGAACTACACCTCGGACATTCAAGCCAATCAGGTAAATCCTTAACGCGAATCATCTCTAAATAATCCCAGCAGTTCGTACACACAAAAGTGTCAGTCTCATTCAGCAATCTCGCCTTCGCCGATTGCACAAGCACGGCACGCATCCTGTCAGGAGGAATAAGATCAGTTTTCATACTTACTCTTTCAATTCCAACCCGAGCCACCGGAGTTGCGATGCCACCAGTATCCACCGCTTGCAGCTTGGTAGTGCCAGCTCGTATACTACTCAAAATATGGATAAGACTGTCAACATCCAAATCTTTGGTGAAAACCTCCTTCAACCCTTCGTCATAAATTGGTGTACCCTCAAAACTGTTAATCAACCTCTGAAGACTCACACTGCTAAAATCCGCCCACTTCTTTAACGCTCCAAAGCGGCGAGCAACATGAATGACACGTCGCTTGAAAAGTCCAGTTTTCACAGTTGACCGAGCAAGAGCACCTTTAACTGATCCTTCTGGCACACCTCGCAAATTATCAAAAACTTCCAGTATATCATTGATGTTGGCTGCGCCCATTGTTTGAATGAAGATGCGGTAAGGGTCATGCTGAACTACTATGCCGTGCCCAAGTTTCTCTGAAAGCATATCCCCAATTAACTGAGCCAAAGCTCTATTCGCGCGAGAACCAAAGTTGGCGTGGATCACCACAAAATCCTCCCAGTTTTCGAGTACTATCCTCTTATCCGTGGGAACAGCCAAGCCAGCGTTAACCTGCTCAATAGTCTCAGCCAATGCACTCATTATGGTATCTTTATCACTTGGGTACCGTTGGCTGAGCAATTTGCTGGTTTCCTCAACTGAAAGCCCATTCTTGAGCTTCTTTTCAACAAATCCTCTTATCCAAGCCACCTCCTGCGCTATTTGGAAAGGCACAGGAATTTCTTCACCTATCCAGCTGGGTATAGCACCGGTAGGATCGTCAACAGATCTAACGTAGACTTTGTCTTCAGTGGTGTGCACTATTTGCCACGGGCTACCCCTGATGATAAATTTAGTACCGGCTTTGCCGTATTCAGCCATAAAAGCCTCGTCAAGCACCCCAATTGATGTGTCGCTCGAATTATCTACAACCAGAAATTGTTTCTGCATGGGAATCATAGACAAATTATCAAAGTAATATTCGAAAAGCGCCTTGGTTCGTAAAGGCTTCAAAACTACATGATCTTCAAAGGAAACCCAAGCTAACCGCGGAAAACGCGAATGCATATATTTTAGCGATCTCTCAATATCCTTCATATTTATGTCTTGGTACGGGTAAGCTTTCTGCGCGACTTCCAAAATCTCGGTGAAGTTTAATCGCCTTTTTTTAAGAAGCAGGCCAGCGATCTGATGAGTCAAAGCATCAAAAGGTTTAGATGGAATTTCAACAGGTTCCAACTCCTCCTTCAAAGCTCTCCGTGCTATAACCAAAGCCTCCAAAGTGTCATCAGAATCCATGCCGATAATCACACCTTTCGCTACACGACCTATCCTGTGACCTGCCCTCCCTACTCGTTGAATAAGCCGTGTTACTTGCCTGGGACTCATGTATTGAATTACCAAGTCGATACGGCCTACATCTATGCCTAATTCAAGGCTGCTGGTTGCGATTAAACCTTTGAGGCTGCCTTGTTTCAGCCCTGTTTCCGCCGCTATCCGTGAGGGCTTGGCCAGAGACCCATGGTGAATAGAAACAGGAAAGTCTATGTCCCAAACTTTGAACCTGCTTGTTAGCACCTCCGAGACTGAACGGGTGTTAGTGAACAGGAGCACAGACTTGTGTTTGCCCATATATCCGCGGATTAGTCTTAAGCGGGCTGCAACTTCAGGATGAGTATAGAGTTTCCCTGCAAGTTTCACATCTTCCTCGGTTGGCTTCGGAAAAATCACTTCCAATCGCATTATTTTGGCGACGGGTACGCGTATAATTTCCACTGGTCTTTTATTGCCTACCAGAAACTGTGCCACCTTCTCAGGGGTGCCAATGGTAGCGGACAATCCTATCATCTGGAAGTCACTATGCGCTAAGTTTCTGACCCGTTCCAAAGCCAGAGAAAGTTGGCTTCCTCGTTTGCTGTCTGCAAGTTCATGAACCTCATCAATCACGACCCACCGTAGACTTTGCAGATGTTGCCTTAATAGCCAACCAGATAGCATGGCTTGCAACGTTTCAGGCGTGGTTATCAGCACGTCTGGAGGACTTCTAGATTGACGCGTTCTCTCTTTCGTATCAGTGTCTCCGTGTCGAACAGCTAGTTTAATGTCCAAGTTGTTGCACCACCATTCAAGCCGTTCAAGCAGATCTCTGTTTAAAGCCCTCAAGGGCGTGATATACAAAGCTTTTATCCCCGGTTTCTGCTGCACTTGCAGAAGCATGCTGAGCACTGGGAAAAACGCTGCTTCAGTCTTTCCCGTTGCCGTCGGTGAAATCAAAAGGACGTTTTTGCCCTCAAGTATCTTGGGAATTGTTTTCTCCTGAGGTTCTGTAGGTTCAGAAAATCCCTTCTGTTCAACAAGCCTTCGAACTGGCTTAACAAGCATTCCAAAAACGTTTTCAGAAGAGTTTTGCAATCTCGGCTAGCCCTCAGGGTATCGAAAAGATTAAGCAGAGAATCAACAGTAAAAACGTTTTGGAAGGTGGCCAAATATTCACACATCCACCTCCATGAAATAGCAAAAACACCCTAGAAGTATCACAAATAGAAGTATCACAAATTTTTCTTAATGACATCAAGTAATCAATTGTCCTGTTGAACTCTTAGGGTTAGAGCAATGATAAAATAAGGAAACAAACTAACAAGGCTTTAAGACTTTACTCAACATTTCCAGCTTGCCGTCAAGTATGAGATTTCTTAAATTTTTGATTTGAAGATAAGAGAAAACGTGTTTAGAATGACTTTCAGGTTTTTTTATCTGCAATTTTTTTCCATGATATTAACATAAAAATGTTTAATCTTAATGTTTAAACGGAAAGTTTCTATTCCAAAACAATGGAAAATTATATATCTATCAAAGTAAGAAAACGTGGGATTGTAACATCATGGAGGAAAATAAATGCCTAAATGTCCTAAATGTGGAGCCGAAGTGCCAAATTTGAAGAAATCATGGAAAATGGCTGGTCGTCCAGACAAACAAGGAAAAAGGATGCAGCTGGAAATCGGACTATATGAATGCCCCCAGGGTCACAGCTTCCGCGAAGTATTGAGTAAACAGAAAATCTAAATCTGCACATTAATAAAGCGATAAACTAGTGGCAATTGCGAATAATTGACAATTGCATTAAACCCCTCATTTTTCTTTTTTTAGGAGCGAAGTTTTATAGCATAGATTGCTTTATGAACAAAGAATAATGCGCTAATAAAACGAGGTCAAACTTTGATTGATAATATCAAGAAACTTTGGAAGAAAGATTATGTGCAAACCGTCATTGTTATTGGCTTGATTGCTCTGGCGGTTTTCGGCTTTTGGTATGGGTCACAAGCAGTGCTAAACACTACTTACCCCGCCTTGGCAGTAGTAAGTGGCAGCATGTGCATACCCTATAACGGCGCATGCAACGGATGGACACATCCCTTCTCTAAAACCTTACATATAGGTGACTTGATAATCGTTCAAGGAGTAAACCCGAGAGATCTTAATTCAAATTACCCAGATAGCGATATAATCGTCTTCCACAAACCCAGCGAGAGAGACGAGCTTATCGTACACAGAATAGTGGCTGAAGAGGAAAGGGATGGGGTGTTATATTTCTACACCAAGGGCGACGGAAACGGCTACAACAAGTGGCCAGCTATACCTCAGAGAAGTGAGTATGACCCATGGAACGGGAATAATGGAATTCCCGAGGACTTGGTAGTCGGCAAGGTAGTTATGCGCGTTCCTTGGGTAGGGCATGTTGTGCTGTTCATGCGCAACTCCATAGGCTTGCCTATAGTAGTAGGCTTTATAATACTAATAGTGGTCGTCGAGTTTGTATTGCCCTTGCTGAAAAATAAAAATCCTCCTGAAAAGCAGGAAGAAGTATAAAAGCAACTACAGCTGCGTTTGCTAAAATACATACTAATGGCGATTTCTCCGCGCTTTCTTTCTCTTTTTCTTTTTGCATCAGCTTAATGGAGGTGGAGATGTGTACTATTTAGATGTTGATGCAGGCTCTCTATTATGGAATCAGACTATTGGGATCATTTTTAGTGGGTTTTGTAGACATTTTTATAACCAGTTCAATTGAATAATAGTAGTGTGGTGAGGTTTGTGGCTGTATCTTCAGATTTTTTTGTTTCTCTAGTTCTATGGTTTCTTCGTGCTTTTGTTTCGAGTGTAATTTGCTTGGCTATCGGGTTTATTGCTATTAAGAGCTTGACGCATTTGACTACGAAGATTTCTGAATTTAAAATTATCAGAGGGAATCCGGTTGCTACGAGTCTTTTTGTGGGCGGATTTCTGGTTTTTGCGGGGTTAGTTGTTTATGGGTCGATGGTTAATCCGTTTTTTTTGGGTCAATCAGTTATTGTTGGCTCTTATTTCAATTTGCAGCGGCTTTTAGTTGTGGTGTTGAGTTTTTTCGTGAGTTTGTTTTTTGGCTGGCTTTTCTATTTTGTTTTTGCCAAGTTAACACCTTTTGGCGTGGATTTAGATGATGTGAATAGGTCTCCTGTGGCTGTTGGAGTCTTTCTTTTTGGTTATGAAGTGTTTCTGGGTTTAATTGTTTATGGGGCTCTTTTGATACCTTTGAGCTGAAAAGGTTATGTTTGGAACGAGTAAGGTCTTCACTGTCTTAATTGTTTTTTTTGTTTTTGCTTGCTTTAATATTGCTTATGGCGTTCCGAGTGGGGGGAAGTATCCGCCGGAGTTTACTTTGCGGTATGGGGAGTGGTATGACAGCTGGGGGTTTAATAGGAATTACTATGGTGGAGTTGACGGTTTTTTGCCTAATGTTGCGTATGAATCTGTTGGTTCGGAAAGGGAGTTGGCTTATAGCTTAGGTGAATGGTTCAGATCCAATTATCCGAGGAAGGTGGAGAGGGCTGAGGCTATTCTTTCTTATGTGCAGAGTTGGACGGATTACGGGTATGACGAGGATAATGTGGTTATGGAAGGGGAGCCTCAGGTAGAGTGGGCTTGGAATGCGGATGAGATGGCTCATATGTTTGATGAAGCCACGCTGACTGTGGCGGTTGGGGATTGTGAGGACTTGGCTTTTTTGTGTTCCACTATTTATTTGGCTGCTGGTTTTGATGTGGTTTTAGTTTCGCCGCCTGAGCATGTGGCTTTGATGATTTGGCTTCCAGAATATGATAACGCCAATTATTATTGGGATATTTCGGGAGATGGTAGGGAGTATGGATGGATTTGGGTTGAGGCAACTGCCGAGGAGAATCCGCTTGGTTGGACTCCTCCAGATTTTGACGATGGTAACTTTGAAGTTTTCTTACTTGGTTTTTCAGAGTTTAATATGATGATGTTACCAAGTTATCCTGAGGCGGAAGATGATGTAACCATAAGGGCTAGCATTGTTAGTGCTCGAGGCATAGTAACCGAGGTCTTGTTGAATTATACTATTGGAAACGTTCAGCAAGTTATTTCGATGGTGGCTGAGGGGTCTTTTTTTGAAGCGGTTGTTCCAAGACAGCCGGAAGGAACTAGAGTTGTCTGCGTTATTTCTGCTTTTGATAGCGAAGGCTTCTTTGGAGAGCGCACTTTTGAATATGAGGTGGGGCAGAGTTTTCAGCTTCCGCCATATGTTTTTGAGGTTGTTGTTGTGCTTTTCGTAATTTTGGTTATTGTGATTTTATTGAGTCGCTAGGGAGTTTGTGTGCAGAACACCAGCAAACCTCCCGAGTTTTATATACTTATATGTTGGTGGTGATCCGCAGTTGGAGCAGACGGGTCCATTTATTCACATGTATCCTATTTATAAAGGCGCATTTTAGATCCTTCAAAAAAAATGCTAGTATAAGAATAGCCTTTTTACTCTTCCTTTTTTTGAGTCAATAATTATGACTTCAAGCTTTGCCTGCAACTGTCTTGTCTGTTGCTTTTCACTTTTCTTTGCTAATCAAGAGCCTGAAGAAAGGTTTATAACATCGTTATTGTCAAACTTTGGACTATATAGCCAAATAAAGAATTCAAATTCTTAACATGCCCAAGACAGCAGGCAAGGAAGAAAAAATGATTAACAGTCATTATATAGAACTCAAAGCAGACCTGTTAGTAAACGGAATAAACGCAACTCCAGAAGCCTTGAAACAGGTCGGGCAGAAATACAAGGAGCAGAACCATGGGCTTTTCGGCTGGGATTTTGAAGATCACGTAAACATTGCTTTGCCTGACGATTTTGCCTTGCCCGATGGCACGATTGTTCAGTTCAGAAGGAACAGTCAATCAGAATACTTGATTGAAACAAAAAATAATGGATTGATCCTGAAAAAGGACGAAGAAGAAATATCGCCGGTGGAGTGGATAGAAAGACCATCCTACTACACGAAAAAGACTACATCCAAAAAAGAGATGGTAAAAATAGGGCAAGTGGGCGGCAAGGACTGCCTCTTCTTTTGCTATCAAAATTACTGCAGCCACTTTTCCCAAAATGAACAATGCCTCTTCTGTAATCTGGTAGCGACCTCAACCACATATGACTCGGTTTTGAAAAAGAAAGAAATCGAAGATATCGGTGAAGTATCCAAGGCTGCTTTTTCAGAAGGCAACGTAAGACATGTGTTGCTAACTGGTGGCTGTTTTAACCATCAAAAAGAAATCGAGCTCGTCTCAAGCATCGTCAAATCAATAAAGGAGCATATGGATTCTGCTAGCGTTCCAGGCACAATTCTTCCATCCCCGCCTCGCAATATAGAAGAGATCCAGAAATATCACGATTCTGGCATCCAAGCCATTGGGTTCAGCATGGAAATATGGGATGAAAAGCTTTACAAAGCCATCTGCCCTGGAAAAGCAAAGAGTGTTAGCCATGCAGCTTTTATTAAGTCAATTCGAAGTGCTGTCAATGTGTTTGGCGAAGGCAACGTTTACGGCGTGTTCGTTATGGGTATTGAACCAAGAGATACATTCTTGGAAGGCGTCAAGGAGCTCGCAGGTTTAGGTGCTAACGTTGTGCCTTTTGTTTGGTCGCCCAATCCTGGCTCAAAACTTGCTGGGCATCGAGCGCCCACAAGCAAATGGTTCGTCGAGACTGTCACTGACGCGGCTGAGATTGTCCGCGATGCAAGTGTACCGTCGGGTACTAAAAATCATTGTTACCAATGTGACGGTAATTCGTTGCTTCATGATGCTTTGCGGTTGAAGGGAATCGAGTAATTGTGGGTTCGTCTAATCCTATGGCAATCCAATAAATAAATTGCCCCGTTTCTTGTCTAATGGAAGAAACCCCCTCTCGTGCGCGCGTAAAAAACGACGAAAAGTAGCGCGAAAGCTGGAATAGATTCTGAGACCACTGATTCTCCAAAAACTGGCAAAAGCTTATGGTGGCACAACCCTAGATGAGTATGAAACTAGAGTTGCAGACACGAGGGAAGAAGCACAAAAACTTGTTGAAGTGGACTTTGAAAGGTTTTATTAGAGAAACTGATTATTCTTCGGTAGGGTTGTTGTTTTGGAGGTGAAATGATGGGAGAAGATTTAATCTTGGCTACAATGCCTATGATTCCTAAACACGAGGTTGAAGAAGTTTTAGGGGTTATATACGGTTCCAGCACGAGAACTAGGGGAATGGGTGGGCGGTTTCTTTCGGGTTTGGAATCGCTTACTGGTGGGAAGGGTACGGCTTATGCGAGTGAGATTGAGAAAGCTAGAAGAGAGGCTCTTGACGATTTAAGAAATAAGGCTAGAAAGCTTGGGGCAAACGGAATTCTCGCAATAGACTTTGAGACCGCAGAGGTTCTGGAAGGCTTTATCCTAGTGACTGCTTATGGAACAGCAGTAAAGCTGAAAAAAATAGTTTAGAGTCTTATGATTTGGACAAAAAAACAAGCAGTGGGAATTGAAAATAGACCTCAAAAATCCTGTAGGCGTAAATATTCTTCCCGACAGGTAAGAATACAACACTTTGCGGGGATTTCATCCTCCCAAAACTTTTTATGGCAACTTCATCTGATTATTTGCCGAAAATGTATTTTGTTTGATGATATAGTTGTTTGTTCTGTTGTTGCTGCGTTGGAACTGGTATTTGTGTAGAACATTGGATATATTCCGATAAGGGAGTTTGTCTTATATTGAGTATTAATATATGAGTTAGAGTGGGTGTTGAGATGAGTTCTAGGTTGTCTCGTGAAGATTTCGGCGTGCTTTACGCGCGCGCTTGTACTGATTTTAGAAAGAATATCTCATCTGTTGCGAAGATGTTGTTGGAAAAAGGTTATAGTGAGGACCAGATTTTGGGTATTCTAAGTCTCTATCTTGGTTCATGATGTATAGAAAATTGCTTTTTTTATTGTCAATAGCGAGCGCTTGAAGTAGAACAGAAGACCCTACAAAGTTAGTAGCAGTCGGATACGAGTACGTTTCTACAATGGGCGAACAGCAAATCTACAGGAAACGAAAATGACAGCGAAAAATAGGTGTGTTCATTAAATCATAGGTGTATTTATAAAGACACCCTGCTTATAAAAAAGGGTATTTAAATACAGCGAAATGAGATGAGTAGTTAATGCCAAAAGTTAAAGCAACAATAAGCATCGAAAACGTCGTTGCATCTGCAACACTAAACCAGAAAGTTGACTTGAACGCAGTCGTTAAGGGTTATCCAGGTGTAGAGTATCGTCCAGAACAGTTTCCTGGACTCGTTTTTAGATTAAAAAGACCGAAAACGGCCACACTGATTTTCAACTCGGGAAAGATGGTTTGCACAGGAGCAAAATCTGAAAAAGAAGCACGCAGAGCTGTTATGAAAGTAATCAAGGAATTGAAAAAAGGCGGAATAATAATCATTAGCAAACCGGAGTTGAAAATACAGAACATCGTAGCCTCAGCAAGCTTGGGGGGTATGATCGACCTGGAAAAAGCGGCTTTTACGCTTGAAAGGACAATGTATGAGCCTGAACAGTTTCCAGGTTTGATTTACAGAATGGGTGAACCGAAAGTTGTGATTCTGCTTTTTGCAAGCGGAAAACTGGTTTGCACAGGAGCTAAGAAAGAACAAGACGTTTATGACGCTGTGCAAAAATTGCACATTATATTGGAAGAGAAAAAGCTAATCTTCTACGATTAAGACATGGTAGCTTTCTGCTACTACCTCAATTATTTTTGATTTGTTTCATAATGGTCTTGAAGTTTTCTTGGTTGATTGCACCAATTTCAAACAAAGTGTTAGCGACTTCCCTCATTTTAAGCAGAGTGTGAATCTTAATGCCGCGTTTTTCAAGCTTTATTTTTCCTCCTTCCTCCCTATCCAACAAAGCTACTACTTCCGTCACCACACCGCCTTCAGCCCTTATAGCGTCTGCAGCTTTTTTCAAGTTTAAGCCCGTGGTGATTAAATCGTCCACAAGTAGAACACGGTCTCCTGAAACAAGGATTCCTTCCACTCTTCTTTGCCTTCCATGATGCCGAAGACCTTTGCGCACATAAAGAAAGGGTTTCCTTAGGTTGTAAGCAATTTGAGATGCAAAGGGTATTCCAGCAAGAGGAACGCCTGCTACTCTGTCGAAGTTCTCAAGGCCTACTTGACTAGTTATGTATTCTTCGTAAAAAGTGCAGATTTCCCTGAAAGCATCTGGGAAACTCGGCACGACTCTTAGGTCTACGTAGTAGGGGCTGGCTTTTCCACTTGATAATTTGAAGACCCCAAATTTTAATGCGTCTATTTTATGCAGGATTTTTGCTATTTCAATCTTTTTTTTCTGACTGCTTTCTTGTGTTATGAAGTTTTCACTTCCTCTTAGATACCTGGTAAATCTTGGTAAGTTCAGGAATCAAGCATGCGATTCTCGGCAGTTCCGTTTTCAAGATTGCGGCGAACTGTTGCTGATAGTCCTTTGAGTTTGTGTGGTAAGGAACTGCAACTTGGGGTTTTGTTAGCCTTGCTATTTCGAAGCCTGTTTCCGGAGAGGTGCCTGGAGCAATTCCTACGGTGCAAAAGACAACATCAAAATTTTCTCTTTCGCCTATGGCTGCAAGTTCCGGAAAAGGCAAACTGTCAGCGGTATGGAAGACTTTCACCCCGTCTTCACTTGTGATTATGTATGTTACTGGCGCGGTTGCGGGGTGATTGCATTTTTCCGCTTTTACCGAGACTTCACCGATTTTGATTTCCTCATAGGGGCGAATTTCTTGCAGTTTGTCTGGAGGAATAGAATGTTGTAGACGCTCTGCAGAAGCAGTATCAGCTATTATTTTACAACCTGTGGCTTTCTGTATTTCAGCGATTAAACGGGGATCTAAATGATCGTAATGTTCATGGGTAATAAGAATCGCGTCTGCATTAGGGAAACTGCGTGCTCTTATATCCACTGGGTCGATGATAATTGTTTTCGTTGGGGTTTTGATCAACACCCCAGAGTAATGATTAAACCAAACGAAAAGAATGGCGTTTTTTTCAGGTGTTTTATTGATAGGCATAACTTGACTCCTCGGTATCTGTACTATTACATTTCCAGTTTTAAAGAAGTTTTGATAATTTACGCTATGCGGTTGCAAACGCTCTATTAATTTCGCAATTAGCCACCATAAATCTCTATATATGCCTGTTTATCAGAAAAACTACTCTGCAAAGCTATAACTTATCGTAGAAACAGACTTGCTCTAAAAAGTTTTGCAGCCTCACTTGTAAACCACATTATGCTTATGAGAAAAGTAAAAGCCCCAGATGAACATTCTGGTTTAACATGCACTAGTTTATGAAGCACAAAAATAATATACAATGTCTTGAAAACATTTTGAACTGAGGTGCCGTCAGTATAAAAGAAAAAATAAGCAGTATAGGATACGTAAACAAAATTCGAGATAACTTACTAAGAATAAGACGGAAAAACCTTGTACCCTTGTACAATTCTTTGAGAGCTGCTAACTGCTTGGTATGCGCGGGGTCAGGCAGATCACTTCACTCACTAAATGCGGCTGTGAGTCAAATAGCCCTCAGCCGAGTAGGTTGGAGAAACAAGGTGGTCTTAACGCCTGATGATCCAGGGTTTCCGGGTAAGAGTATGTACGATGCGGCTGGTGATTTAGAACGTCGTTTTAAGAAGACGCTGCTTTTGATTAATTCTGGAAGTGGTTATTCAGATGATCCGCTAGTCATGGCTCAGGACTTGGCTAGGTACATTGATGAAAAGAAAACGTCCAAGTTTGCAATTGGGCTTTTAACTTCAGCTATGGAATCACCTTTAGCTCAGATAGCCCGTCAATATGGTCACGTGGTTCATGTCAAGGGTCGAGGGAAGTCTAAGCCCTCATTTGAATATAGCGAAACGGGCATGATGGGCGACGTTTTCGAATTGGGCACACTTATGCTTCTATGCATGATGATTGAAGCTATTTTCAGAAACCTAGAAGCTGAGGACGTGTTTAAACTATGCAAAGCAGAATTCGAAAAGATAGGAGCCATTATAGACGCTAACGTGAAGTCGGAAACCTATACGCAGCTTGTTGACCTGTTGGAAAAGCGAACCAACGTATTTCTAGGCGGTAAAGGCACTGCAAATGAAATTTCCAAAATGACAGGCATTAGACTATTCCACATTAAGAGCTTCTTAGGTGACAACGTTTACGTGACCAGAGGCGTTAACACTCCTCATCCAAGGGCTGGAGACCTTGAAATCCTATTATCCTATACGGGAGAAACCAAACCTGTCATTCTCTGGGCGGACGTGATGAAAAAATTCAACGGTACTGTGCTTGGTATAACTGGCACAAAAGATTCAACATTAGCCAATAAAGCGGACTTGAAGATAATCTTGGAGGAAGATGTGAAACCCGGCACTCCAAGGCGGTTTTACACCAGAGCAGCCTACGTCTTAAGCCCCTTACCTGTAAAGCTAGCTGAAAGGTTGGGTCAAAGAGGACTTAAGCTGCCCGAGTATATAATAAGCTGGTATCACTCCGTCACACAGTAATTGAAAGGAAAACAATGGGCTACATATGGATCCAATAAAAACGGCAATACTAGGATTCATTCAAGGCCTAACAGAATGGCTTCCAATTTCCAGCACGGGACATCTTCGAATAACTGAGCAGCTTTTCGGGATGAGAATGCCCCTGCTCTTTGACGTAGCTTTGCACCTAGGAACTCTGGCAGTTATCATTATTTTTTTCCGAAGAGAAATCAAATCAGTTCTCACAGCGCTTTTAAAGAGAGAATTCAAGTCGGAGAACGGAAAACTGATCCCTCTTATCATAATCGGAACAATACCCACAGCGTTGATCGGCTTAGCATTTAGCAACGCTATTGAAACATACTTTAGCAATTTCCTGCCAATGGCTATCGCCTTCATAATATGTGGTGTCGTGCTTTACTTTTCAAAAAATGGACGGGAACAAGCAGACAATGTAACATACTTTGGAGCCTTGGCAATAGGAACTGCCCAAGGCATAGCGTTAATCCCTGGAATATCGCGAAGCGGTTTAACTATCGCCACAGCACTTCTGCTAGGAGTCAGACGAGAGAAGGCTTTCAAGTTTTCCTTTCTGCTTTCGGTTCCAGCAGTACTCGGCGCCTTAGCCTTAACCCTGAGTAATCAGTATGAAGTGTTGACGCTATTCGGTGTAGGTTGGATGGAAACCTTCGTCGGCGTTGTGATGTCAATAGTTGTCGGCTATTTCGCGTTGAAACTTCTGTGGAAGGCTTTGCAAGGAAAAAAATTATATTTATTCGCTTTCTACTGCTGGCTCATAGGTGCAGTGCTGTTAACAATCAGCCTTGGCAATTTCTAGCCAAAAAGGTCGGCCTGAAAGAAAACGCGTTAGGAAATCTGCAAACTCCCCGTTGCTCTTGTACACTGATACTATTTCACTGTTGACGAGAACTTCAAATTTGTCCCTGAATCTCTGCGACATATGATCCGCAACCCCTATTTGCCTGCCGCCATCCTTAAGTTTCTTTCTCAGAAGCCCAACAACATCAGTGAATTTGCGCTGCATCTCAACTACCCATCTACCATTTTCAATGTAAGGTCCAGAAAACACACTGCTATTTCCATTGTATTTTTGCAGGAAATTTTCGCATTCCTTTTCCCGTTTGAGAGGAGGCCCAAAATGTTTCTTAATACTCGGCAAAACACGTTGCTCAAGCTCGAGGGTGAAAACACTTAGCGTTTTTTCGTCGCTCCAAACAGTGTCTCTGAGAACCTCGAATTCATTAAGCTCACAAAGTTTTCGCAGAGCCTTCCGCGTCTTGTATAGTTGTCCCCATAAAACATCGGGAACAATCTCGATATTTCCAAGCGTCAGAAATATGAGTGATGTGCCACGCTTTTGCAGCTTATCTTTCAAAACTCTTACGGGTAGGGCTTCAATTTTGGGGGGATAAAAGAATCGTGAATCTGGCTTTTTGAGGAAAGCTCTGGCGGCGGCAACAAGCGTATAAAGCTTCTTGGTTTGAACAGCGGACGCCACGTTCCTTCCTTTGTCGACTGGGTCAACTATAACCAACGGTTCTGGAAATAATTTATCAAGTTCCTTCTCTTTGCCTTTATAATAGCCTTCAATGTCAATGGTTACCCTTTGAGTGTAACCAGCAAAAGCCCGCAACGTAGCGATGAAGGATTGATTATGGACAATTAGAAGTTCACAGAGGTAGCCACTGAAGCCACCCGTTTTTATTTCAGCACCATATGCGTCAACGCCCTTTAGGAACTTCTTGAGCAAACGCACCTCGCCGCGTAAACCTTCACTTAAGTGTTCTTTCACGTAGTCAGTGTGGAAGGGCGTTCGGTCCGTGGCGCTCAACCATTCACCTCGTCTAACGTCATAGCAAGGTACAATATTCAATCGAAAACCGCCGACAAACGCCTCTAAATAGGGGTGCTCCGCGAAACGTTCAACTTGTCTAGCGCCTTCAGTGGCTTTTCGCGCAATTTTCAATCCGATTTCACCAAGAGATTTTCGAGGTATGGTTGTTGATAGGCGCATGAAAACGTCAATTTCAGGTTCTTCTTTTAACCAAGTTTCTTTAGCAACTGAGCCTTCAATCCTAACTGTAGCCGTAATACTTTGCTCCTCGCATAAAATCGCAACTTTTCGTTGTAAATTTTCAGCCAAAGTTGTTATTTTGGCTCTGTCAGCCTTGGTAGGCGTGATTTTCGCCAAGATTTTTTTGTTTAATTCGTTGAATTTCTGCATTACTAGTTCCTTTGTTATTCTTGGGGACAAAACTCTTTAAGCGTTGAGTAAACTGGTCCTCCAGGTGTTAATTCACTTTTCTTGAGCCTAAGGCAACTTGCTTTGATGACTCCTAATTCGTGTTCAGCGTTTTCAATGAAGAACCTAGTCAGTTGCGCCTTACTTCTCCCTGAGCGGACACGGGCGATCGTCAAGTGGGGGCTGAAGCCTTTAGAGTTTTGGGTGAAGCCTAAACCTCGCAGACGGGATTCCAACTGGCTGAATACGCTTTTCAGTTGGTCTATGCCTGTGACTATTCCCGCCCAGACGACCCTTGGGTAGTTTGGACTGGGGAAGGCTCCTAAACCTTTGATTCTCACATTGAAGGGAACAAAGTGAACTTTTTTCATCTCTTCAAAGATTTTGTCAACCATTTCTGCCGTGATGTTTCCAAGGAATCTGACCGTGATGTGTATGTTCTGGAGTTTCACGAGTTTCAGATCTGCGCCCGTTTGAACTAAAAGTTGTTGTGCAGAAGCAAGCCTATTCAGAACAGTGTCGTTTTCAATATCGAAAGCCAAGAAGCTTCTTGTGGAATGTAGTATTTGTATTCCCCCAATTATTTTTTACATTTCCCTCTCATAAATGCTTTTTAATTTTGGATGTTGTTATTTTAAGAAATAAAAAAAAGGGTGCAATATGACGGTCGAGAAGATAGTTGTTGGTTTAACTGGAATGCCGGGATCCGGCAAGTCTCTTGTGGTAGCTGTTGCTCTTTTGGAGGGCTACGATGTCGTTGTTATGGGAGACGTAGTAAGGGAAGAAACAGAAAAACGTGGGTTGGAGCTGAACCCGAAAAACATTGGAAAAGTGATGCTTGAGTTGAGGGAGAGCTACGGAGCCAGCGTGGTAGCGGATAAGTGCATCTCGAAAATTGAGAAGGAAAAAAGTGAGAAAGTTATTGTGGATGGCATTAGAAGCCTACGTGAAGTTGACGCTTTTAAAAAACATTTTCCCAAGTTCAGCCTCATAGCTGTGCATTCTTCATCTGAAACAAGGTTTAGCCGCCTCTACCGTCGTCGCAGAAGCGATGATCCAGATGGATGGGAGCTTTTCCATGAGCGTGACATGCGCGAACTCAATGTAGGGTTGGGAAACGTTGTAGCGATGGCAGAGTATATAATAGCTAATGAGAACAGTAGAAACGCGGTAAAAGCCAAAGCAAAAAAAGTTTTTTGGAGAATTGAGCGAAAATGGAACAGATAGCGATTCATGTTGAAGTAGAGATTAACCCCACTGAGGATTTGGAAAAAGTTGAAAAAGCTGTAGTGCACATCTTCGAAAGTAGATCTGCGAAGATCAAACCGACCTACAATGGAAGTAAATTGCACGCTGAGTTTGAAGGATTAGAGGCACTGGTTAAATTTCGTAATCTGCTTAGTTTGGACCGTATTCGCGCTGCTGCTAGAAAAGTTTTTCTTGGAGGATTAAGGGATAGCAAGGTTAGGTTTTTCCTTAATAAGCAGGCGGCGTTTGCCGGTCATGTATCGTTCTCAGAGAAAAACGCAGAATCTTCTCTGGGTCCGATAAAAGTTACGATTGAATGTAAGGATCCTAAACCGCTTATTGACTGGCTTGCACCAAGGAAAGCCTAATTTGGAGGAAAATTCTTGTCAGAAAAAGCTGTGGTTAGTAAGTGCGGGGCAGTTTTATTGGGTGACTCAGTAGCTTGTGACGCTTTTGACGCCGACAGGCCTTTGCGCGTTGTTACTCACGCTCACGCAGACCACTTAGTTGGTTTAAGGCGGAGTTTGAAGGTTTGCGACAAGGTTTTAATGACTGCGGCTACGAAAGACCTTGTCGGAGTTGTTAACGGTTCGTTATGGCTTGATAATGGCGCTTTGAAGCTTTTGGATTACGGGGAAATGTTTGAGTATGGGAACGATCGGTTGACTCTTCTTAAGGCGGATCATATTTTGGGTGCGGCTCAGGTTTTGGTGGAAAACTCGGCGGGTATCAGGGTTGCGTATACCGGAGATTTTAGAGTTGACGGGACAGAACCTTTGATGGATTGCAACACACTTGTTGTAGAGGCGACCTATGGTAACCCATGGTTTAGACGTGTGTTTAAAGTCAATGTTCCAGATCTACTTGTTTCATTGGTTGAAGAAAGGCTTAGACAAGGTACAGTTTACGTGTTTGGCTATTACGGTAAGCTGCAAGAGGTTATGCAGATACTTCGCAGTGCCGACATTTGCGTGCCGTTTGTTATGCCTGAACGTGTTTTTAATGTTACAAGGATTTGTAAGGCCCATGGAATGCAGCTTGGAGATTTTACGCTTTCAACCGCCAAAGAGGGTAAAGAACTACTGGATAAGGATTTGCCCTGTGTTGCGTTTTATCACATGAACACTCGGAACAAAGTAGGGATGAATAGTTCACGTATCTGTGTTAGCGGCTGGGAGTTCCGTTCTCCATGTAGGCAGATTGGGAAACGGGAGTATCTAGTTGCGCTAAGTGACCACTCAGATTTTACTGGTTTGATTGAATACATTAAGCGTTCTAATCCCAAGCGCGTGGTTACAGACAATTATCGGGTTAGTCATGGTGTAATGTTAGCAAAGCAGATAAGCAAGCGTTTAGGAATCCCCGCAGTTGCAATGCCAAAATAGTCTCAAGCATCATAAATACATGCAAATACTTCATCCCTTCAGGCAGCAAACCCTGATATTTGGATGCCGCATTCGTTAAGGTTTAAAAAGCATGAAGTGCATCTTGTCCTAGCTCTAGGTAAAAACGATTTAGGAGCTTACCCATGAACAAATCCTCTCAGATTTCAGGTTTCTACAAGCTCAATCCAAAAGAACGCGTAGCCCTCGTAAAAGATTTTGCAGGTTTGTCCGAAGAAGAATGCGATTTGCTGCAAAACACTGGCTCGTTGTCTTTGGAAGCAGCTAACCGCATGATAGAAAACGTGGTAGGCGCATTTTCCCTGCCGCTGGGCGTAGCCGTCAATTTTCTCATTAATAACCGCGATTACATTATCCCAATGGCCATTGAAGAACCATCTGTGGTGGCAGCAGCCAGCTACGCGGCTAAAATGGTGCGAGAGGGTGGTGGCTTCCACACAAGCAGCACACCACCCATTATGATCGGGCAGATACAGGTAGTTGATATTGCAGACCCTGACAGAGCTAAAAAGCGTGTTTTCCAGGCTAAACAGGAAATCCTGAAGAAAGCTAACGCCCAAGACCCCGTCTTGGTTTCCTATGGCGGCGGAGCAAAAGACCTAGACGCGAGAGTAATAAACACCACCACCGGTCCTATGCTCATTACAGAGTTACATGTGGACTGCCGCGACGCTATGGGAGCAAACGCGGTTAATACCATGGCTGAAGCTGTAGCTCCCATAGTCGAGCGGGTAACGGGGGGCCACGTTTACCTGCGGATAATCAGCAACTTAGCCACAAAACGGTTGGCAAAAGCCTGGTGCACAGTACCTAAAGAAAACGTAGGTGGAGAAGAAGTTGTGAACGGCATCGTGAATGCCACAGCCTTTGCAGCCGCTGACCCGTACCGCGCAGCAACACACAACAAGGGTGCCATGAACGGAATAATCGCCCTTATCCTTGCCACAGGAAATGACCACCGAGCTATAGAAGCCGGAGCTCACGCCTATGCTGCTATGAGAGGTCAGTACACTTCGCTTTCAACGTGGGAAAAAACCGAAAACGGTGACCTAAAAGGGACAATTGAATTACCGATGGCCGTGGGCTTAATAGGTGGTGCAGTAAGAACTCACCCCATAGCCAAGATCGCGCTGAAAATTCTCGGCGTCAAAACAGCTAATGAGTTCGCAGAGGTTATTGCAGCCGTCGGCTTGGCCCAGAACCTCGCGGCGTTGCGAGCCCTAGCGCACGAAGGCATCCAACGTGGACATATGTCACTTCATGCAAGAAACATCGCTATAGCAGCCGGCGCTCAGGGAAAACTTGCAGATTTAGTGGCTGAAAGAATGGTTAGAGAACGAAAAATCCGCATAGATCGAGCAAAAGAGTTAATCAAAGAACTGAGTTCCTAACTGAAAACGGAAAGCACGAACCACCACATATTCTTTTACAATCTGTGTTTATCAATAACTGTTAAATAACCGTAACAAAATGCTGAAAAGGCATAGAAATAAAAAAATTTAGCAGCTATCATGTTTGGAAGCTAATATGGTTCGACCTTTGAATTAGAAAGAAGTAAGTGCTGCAGAGCTCGAAAGTCTATAACATCATTTTTGGTTTTTGAGGGGAATCAGTAGGCAAGAATATTTTGAGGTCTATTCGAAAGTTTTTTTTATCAATTCAAACCCTAGTTGGTTAATGCATTTGTCTAGGATGATTGCGTTACGCAGTCCAGTAAACGATAACATCTTAACATCCTAATAAATTGGTGCTTTTGTTATTATTTGAAGTAATGAATAGCCCCAAAAAAACTATGCAAAAAGAAATAGTAGAGAAGTTTGGTTATAAAAAAGCGAGAAAAGGCCTTTCTGTATTTTGAAGTTAATATCTAGGTCTATACCCGCCACCGCGTCGGTCTCTGCCGCCGTATCCGCCGCCTCTGCCACCGTATCCGCCTCGCCTAAATGATCTTCGCGGCTGGTCGTATGTCTTGCTGGAGACGTTGTTTTCAGTGTTAACTTCTCCTTCGAACGGTTCTTCTGAGGTTGCCATTTTTCCGTACTTGCCAATGTTGAGCCGCATATTGCCTTTAAACAGTGTTACGTAGCCATTTTCTATGCGTATAGTGTCTTCCTCGTTTACTTTTTCAATGTTATCGTCCCACAGGGTTAGGTAGATACTGCCTGTCTCGTCACCTACTAGTGCGTCGCATACTCTATGAGGAGATCCGTCTCTACCCATGGGAATATCACGGATTTCGCTTTTCGAAACCACTTTTGCCGTGACGTTAACTGCTCTTGATTGGGGGGTCAACTCTCCAACTTTGGCTTCTACTGGTTGCCTTTTGTTTTCGAAAAAACCTTCAACAGCCAAACTAATTCAACACCTTATTCATTAAACTAACACACTTTAGAATACCTGCTACACTTAAGGCTTTTGGTAACATCGCCACCTTTTATCTCCCACGAAATCCTCCTTTTTTTCTTTTTGCTTACTGCTTTTTCGCGCCTGGATTGATAGAGCAAAACCTTCTCCCTCTTTTCATTTCCGGCTGTGCTGTAATAGTTTTGGTTTTGCTGGCCACAAACAAAACGGGGCGTAAACAATGATTCATTATGAACCAAAAGAGCTTGAAGCCTTCATTAACTTTGTTGAAGCCCAAAGAGACAAAAAAATGTCAA
>CAYFXZ010000017.1:0-2515 GCA_964347245.1 uncultured Candidatus Bathyarchaeia archaeon
CACAAAGAGACAAAAAAAATGTCAAACAAACAGGCAGACTATCTAGTTGCTGAGGCACAAAAAATTATTGAAATGATTATTGGATAATACTCCTCACTTCTTCAATATATCCCTCTTTTCTTGAAAAATCTTTAGCTTTTTAGAGAGTCGTATCTTGTCCTAAAGAAATGACTTAAGTTTCCAACCCATTGATGAAAGGGAGTAGCTTTGTAGTCTGTCCCCTGCATTTCATGTCTCATTTTGCTTCTCTTTGGTGTTGTGTGGTGTGGTGGTTGTAATTGTTAAAGGAGAAAGAGAGAGAAGCGCGCGCTGCCTTAGAAACAATAGTAAAATAAACAATAATTCAGAAAATCATACCAGTTGAAGGTGACGTTCTTGGCAGGAGAACACCGTAAGTTTACTTGTAAAGAACTCGAAGAATACAATGGGAAAAACGGCAAACCAGCTTACATCGCTTACCAAGGAAAAGTCTATGGCATCTCGCAAAGTGACCTTTGGCGTGGCGGTGAACACATGGGTATGCACTTAGCTGGGAAAGACCTCACAGAAGAAGTTGAGCTTTCTTTGCCGATTAACTCGAGAAAAAAAGATATAGAACATGCTTGGACAATGCTTTTTCTATATCTTTTTTTCTCGAGTTAATCGGCAAAGAAAGCTCTGTGTCCAAGGCATAAACCTTAAAAAAATACCTATGGACGCCAGAAGGGGGACAGGGACCTCCATAAGAATGCTTTCCAAAATCGTTTAGTCCTTCGGTTCCTGGGATACTATTCTCGTTTATCTTGTTTGTTGGAGCTATATTCCAGACATTCCAGTGTTCCCATGTTCCCATAGGAGCGTCTGGATCGTCTACTATGACAACCAAACTTTTTGTTCCTTCTGGTAAAGCTTTAATGTTGAGGGGAGGGTTCACATCTTCTCCGTCGCATGTGTACATTCTCGGAATTGACTTGTTGTTTTCGAAAGCAGGGCTCGTAACTACAAGTTTATTCATAATAATCAGTCATAAGTTGAGAATGAGAACTTAAAATTCTTTGCAATCTTGAAAAAAGGAGAAAAGGTTAGGGTTGACAACAAAACGAACTTCGCCGCCCTTCTTTTTCTATATTGTTTATGAAGTAATTGCAAATGCTGCTATTATTAGAATTTTCCACAAAAATTAAATGCGGACAAAGAAAACTTGATTGCAGGCGAGAATATGAAAGAAAAAAAGCTTTTTGCGTTATCAGCTGTGATAATCCTCATTTTGCCGTTGGTATCTTTGACAGTGCCAATATCGAAAGCTGAGATTACTATAGGTCCAGGTTATCTTCCCGAAGGAATTGCTGGAACTTCAGCTATATGGGACGGAACAAACGCTTACATATTTGGAGGGGGCAATCCAAGCGGTTGCAAGAACACCATCTTACAATTTAATCCATTGACCGACTCAGTAACAGTTATGGGCGCAACCTTACCCTACCATGTCTCAGATCCATTTGCGGTCTTCGATGGTCACTACGCATATCTTTTCAGTGGCTGGTCAGAAGAAGCATGGGGTAACGCTGGGAAGATCGTTAGGTATGATCCACAAACTGACACGGTAGATATTATGGGTCCAACTCTTTCAACTTGGGACATGACGGTTGCGTGGAGTGGTCAGTACGCTTACCTCTTTGGCGGTTGGAACGGATATTCATACTACGACCAGATTCTAAGATACGATCCAGTCAATGACGAGCTTGTCACAATGAGCTCGCATTTGCCGTTCGGTATGAAATGGTCTTCGGCTTTCTATGCTAATGGGTATATTTACCTCTTGGGCGGCAACAAAAACTACAACACACCATTTAACCAGATTCTAAGATACGATCCCTCGTCGGATTCCGTAACATTCATGTCAGCAACTCTACCGCAGAGCGTGTTCTTCACTTCCGCTGTATGGACTGGAACTTATGCGTACCTATTTGGAGGCAACCCAGATACGATTCCAACTTACACAGACGCTATCGTGAGATATGATCCAGTCAATGACGAATGTGCAACTGAGACGGATACTTTACCAAGTCCAAGAGCGTCGACAAGCGCAGTTTGGACTGGTCAATGCGCATATATTTTTGGAGGCTATGCTGGCTCTGGAGTGTACCTAAATGAGATAGTGAAATTTCAGCCATCGGCAAGCGAAGCTGTGTATGAATTGGTGGACACTGTGCAAACAATGAATCTACAACAAGGAATTTCAAATAGTCTAGACACAAAACTTCAGAATGCTGTAGACTCGTTGAACGCTCTGAACTCTGACCAAAGAAATGACGCTATAAACAAACTTCAAGCATTCATAAACTCAGTTGAAGCCCAGAGATCTTCAAAAATTACAAATGATCAAGCGGACGAACTGGTAGCGCAAGCCCAATATGCAATAAGCCTTATCCAAACATAAGGACCAATCCTCTCCCTCTTTTTCTACTTCTTCTTTGCTCTTGAAATTGCAGTTTCTTAAAAAGGTGGAGTGGTATGTGAGAAGACAAGACGCTTC
>CAYFXZ010000017.1:2525-35968 GCA_964347245.1 uncultured Candidatus Bathyarchaeia archaeon
GTAAATTAGGGTGTGGGTCCCACCTCCCGTACCTATTTTCTTTAAAAAAGATTATAGCATTGAACTAACTAAACATAAGCCTACACATCAAGCCTAGCTAGCTTGTAATTGCTCTGCGATTTTTCTTGCCCATGCTTTGGACTTTTCGATATCAGTCTTGTCTGTGATGGTTCTTCCAAGTACTTTCATTCTTCCCCCAAGTACTTCAACTGCAAGTGGTTTCAGCTTTGGTTTCTTTTGAATAATTACATCAATGTACTTCTCGATAACCTCGTCTCTCGGCATCAGAGATGAGACAAATATCACCACTTTTCTATCTCCGAAATCAGTCTTCTCTAAAAACTCCACTCCTTCCTCGTAAATCCTAAATTTCTTTACGCCCATTCCAACAATAACATTTCGATATGGCGTCAAGTTGGGATTATGAGTCGCCCTCAGATTGACTAATTCTACCTGCATCTTGAATTCGCCTGTAAGCACAGAGGCAATTGCTTTGGCATAGTCTTCTGTCGTTCCTCCGTGTGTAGCATATGCAATAAGGGTTCTGTTTTCACTCATATCATCAACTCGAACAATAAGCTACCTTATTTAAAGGTGGTCTATCAGACTTTTATCTCTTCTTTTGGTGGGCGTTTTAGGGAGTTAAAGGATAATTATTGTATCTATGTTAAACGAGTAAACAACAACATTTATTAAGACTCAATATTGCGTATATATGTTGAAGAGAAAGAAACGGAGTTATTGGACTATTGGAATACATTAGGGGAAGCCAAATGGACAGGTGGCATTGGTGCAAAAACTGCACGCAGTATCCAATGTACATCTACCAAAAAATTTCCAAAGAGCCTCCATCAGGCCTCTGCGAACAGTGTAAAACAAAAGAAGCTAATGGAAATTGCGAATGCGCAGAGCTGAATGAAAAATCCAAATGTCCAAAATAGAAAAACATAAGTGGGCTTACTACGATGTACCATTTATTTTGTAAGATTGCGCTTTCAGAAAACTCGGAATCTTGCCCTAACTGCGCATCCTATATTAGATATAATACTGCTGCTGAAAGAATCCTTAGCGAAAGCACCCTACAAAAACACTGGATCAAAAGGGTAATCGCTATTTTAATTGACTCAATCATAGTTGGATTAGCAACCATGATCCTAGGGAGTCTGACAGAGGCATTGGGGATTTTCAATTGGCTAAGCCTTCCCTTCGTAATTGGGTTCGTATATGTTCTTTATTTCACAGCAACCGAATCTTTCTACGGCTATACTGTGGGAAAGAGACTAGCGGACCTTAAAGTTACGGCTACGAACGGAAAAAAACCGAATTTGAAAAGCGCCTTTATAAGAAACATTAGCAAAATTCACTTTCTTATCTTGCTTTTGGACACCGTCGGCGGCTTTTATATCTCGAAAGATACTCATCAAAGATATATCGATCAAATCGCAAATACAACCGTTATTTGATGAGCGATTTGGTTGAACTAAATTGAAGATAATATTAATTGTTATTGTTAGGTAACAGTTTCATAATTCAAAATTACTCGAGTATGCTAATCTGTTTTTCCAGTACATAATTTTTAAATATTTTTTAAGCCTATTAGTATAGTGAGGGAAAGAGTCAAAGTCTCTTCCGCAAATCTCAGAGCTTCAATGAAATATAGACTACTTCAAAACGAAGCTAATTGACATTGAATCAAATTTACGCAAATAGCATTGAACCCTTTGCTATCCAATACATCAGTCCAGAGGGAAACAACAAATCGAAAATACACTCTTTCCCTCTTCCCTCTTTTTCTCTCAAGATATTTTTTATAAAAAACTTCACAATTAAGAGAATGCAAAATCTATTCACGATTTAGTAGTTGAAATGAGGGTCAATAGAATTGCCATTTTTTAATTTTTGAAGCCATGTGTGTATTCTTCTGAAAGTTTATACTCTTCAACTTCTCTTGTGTTGATTTAAGATGAACGGGAGCAGTTCCTTCTTTAATTTGAAGTTTCACAACGTCAGTTTAGTCATCAACAAAAATTTTTACTATAAAGTTGCTAGCCTTGTGATTTAAAGGTGTCATAAAGTGAACTAGCAAGTCAGCAGTATTTTTCAAGTTAAAACTAGAAGCTGCCTATTTGATAAGCAGAGACTATTCTGAGAAGTTTAAAAACGAAGATATTGGGTATAGTTGTTGTTGACGGAAGTCATTTAACCCTTTAGGGTGTTTTTCTGAATTAATTTCCTAAGGGGTCTTTTGTTCTTCTGTTTGTTTTACGCTTTTGGTCCCGTTTCCATGTGGGAAAGTGGGCACTGTGTATACGTCAGTAACGCCGTTAAGATTCTTTACTTTTTTCTGAACAAACTCAAGTACTTCTGAGCTGTTTTCAGCGTTAATCCAAATACCTACGTCCCAAGCTCCAAAGATGTTCATACTGTAACATAGGTCTACACCGGAAATTGGTCTATCTTCTAGTTTTCTTATGTCGCCTAAGGTATCGATTATTTTTCCTGGGTTTAGTTTCATCAGGACTAAATATTCTGGCATGCTGCTTTTTTCCTCCAGTTTTTCTTTTACTGAGATGTTTGTAGCTTAACTTAAATATTACGAATTACGAATACAGATTTCAGGTTGCTTTTAAGAAAAATCAAAAAAACCAGCAAAAAGCGGGTTGAGGTAAACCTTAGCAGTTATTTGATGACGTCCTTAGGAAACCAGGATAAGAGTAATCAAATCTCCAATTCTCAGAACGCCAAATCTCCGTAAAGCAGTCTTTATGATAGTAACCCTTAACCTTTCCAAAAGAATCCTTTAGCGTGACTTCATGAGGGTTTACTACCTTGCCACACTCTCTACATTTCAAACCTTCTTTTTTTTCTAATTCCAGTTTCTTTAAGGCTTCACATTGTGCCCTTAATTCAGAAACTTGACGTTTTAAAGACTTAAGTCTCGCCAAAGTAGCATTAACCTTTTCCTTACGCTTAGCCACACTACTGGAACATTGGGCATAATTTGCCTGCATTGTTCAGACCTAGCTTTCTTTTCTGTTAAGCAACTTACAAAGAAAACTTCCTGCATGACTACATAATACTTTATTTCGACTATTGCAATATTTCAAAACTGAACGCAACAGCTAATCCTTCTTAAAAAATGGATAATTCCAAACAAAATCGTGATATAAGCGGCATCAAAGCCACCAGTCAAGATATAAATATAATGGTATGGTCTTTCCGCGAGTATTACCTGTTTAGCTATCTGCTGACGTTGATAGAGTTCTAGTTTTATGAGATTATTAAAAAAATTGTCTAAGAAACTTGAAATCATAGAGTGGCAATAGCGTTGTCTGACGTTTTAATCAATGATAATAGTTTTTAGGGGGTGCCTATACCATACTTTATTATTGCAGAGAGATTTTTATGAAGTTTGAAACTTGCGTAAAAGAAATTATTCTGCGTACCTACAACGTAACCAGCTTCAGGTTCCCCAAGCCAACATTGTTAAACTACAAGGCGGGGCAATTCTTTTTTGTCACATTAAAAGCTGATGGAAAAGAATTGAAAAAGCACTTTAGCTTCTCCAGTAGTCCAACAGAAAAAGAGCATATAGAGTTCACCAAGAAACTGTCAGACAGTGACTTCTCCAAAGCGCTTAAAGCACTTAGAGAGGGGGACTGGGCTAGGATAGATGCTCCGTATGGAAAATTTACTTTCGAAGGTGAACATGAAAGAATCGGTTTACTCGCAGGAGGAATCGGAATAACTCCCTTCAAAAGTATGTGCCAATACTGTACAGATTTGCGCCTAAACACGAAAATCACTCTGCTATATGGTAACCAAAGAAAAGAAGATATTGCATTTAGAAAGGAACTAGAAGAACTGGAACGACAAAACAAGAACCTGAAAGTGGTATTAACACTCAACGAGGCCGAGAGTGACTGGAAGGGCGCCACAGGATTAATCACTGCGGAAATGATAAAAAAGGAGATACCGGACTACAAGAAAAACGTGTTTTACACCTGTGGTCCTCCCCGAATGGTGGAGACGATGGAAAAGCTTGTCGAACAACTAGGTGTACCTAAAACACAGCTCAAACGCGAGTATTTCATAGGCTACACATGACCAGTTACGGATAGAACCTTCTTATGGTCCTTGGAAACGGAATTGCATCAATTATGTTTTCCAGATCTAGCATCCAAGTCAGTAGCCTTTCCAAGCCCATCCCGAAGCCTACATGCGGTACAGTCCCGTAACGTCGAAGATCCAAGTACCACTCGTAATCCTCAGCCTTCAAATCCATCTCTTCAATTCTTTTAGTTAGTGCGTCTTTGTCGTCTTCTCTTGCCCCGCCAGTGGATATCTCACCTATTCTTGGAACCAACATGTCTACTGACATGGCAACTTCATGGTGATCACTGTGCGTCTTACAGTAAAAGGCTTTGATGGCCGTTGGGTAATCGTAAACGAAAAATGGTTTCCCAAACACTTCCGCCAAGATCTTCTCATCCTCGTAGCCTAAGTCGTCGCCCCACTGGAGATTGGCGCCCTTATTGCGGAGGAGCTCAACTGCCTTAGCATAAGTAATTTTCGGAAATGGTGTGCTAACCGAATATAGCTTAGAGATTTTAACTCCTAGCTCTTCAAGTTCAGGGTGGCATTTTTCAGCGGTTTGCCGGCAAATATGCGCCATAAGCTCCTCTTCGAATCGCATCAGGCCATTTATGTCAGCGAAGGGCCATTCTCCTTCTATGTGCCAGTATTCCGTCAAGTGCCTTATTGTGCGGCTTTTTTCAGCGCGAAAAGACGGGGCTATGCAGTAGACTTTCTCTAACGAGTAGATAAGAATTTCAAGGTACAGCTGTGAGCTCTGCGTTAGGTAAAGGTTTTGGTCGAAATATTTTAGGCCAAAAAGAGTTGAACCACCCTCGACAGCAGCTGAGATGAACATGGGAGGAGAAATCTCTGTGAAATCTTGGTTTTGGAAGAAATCGCGGGCAAACTGCAAAACTTTGTCTCGAATCTTCATTACAAGATTCATGCGACGGCTGCGTAACCAGAGGTGACGCATGTCGCGAATGAATTGTTCGCTCTGGTCTTTGGTTATAGGGAAAAGCTCAGCTAAACCAATGACTTCTATAGATTCGGTTGTTATTTCGTAACCTCCTGGCGCGCGTTTGTCTGGTCTAGCGAATCCTTCAAGCTTCAGGGAAGACTCAATTGTCAAGCTTTCTGCTTCAGTCCATGAGGGGCTTTCTCTCTTGACAGTACACTGTATGAAACCTGTTCCGTCTCGAATTAGCAGGAAAATCATTGTTTTTCCTTCTCGCTTACGGTAAACCCATCCTCTAATGGTTACTTTCTTGTTTTTGTGGAAGCCATCAAGAACCTCGCGGATTTTCACTAAAGCCATTATACATCAACTTCTCTCTACTATTGTTTTCAAACCTAAATGCCTATCGATTAAGATTCTAAGCTTCCTTAACCTTTGGTTCTGTAACCTTGAAGGCTATTATCGCCGCGAATGGTATAGCCGCAGCAGCCAGCAAAAGGAAAGGCAGTTGAGGGGATACAAACGCGTAGAGAAAACCAATTATGATCTGGAGAACCGCTTGGACCAAGTAAAGAAAGAAATGGATGCAACCATTAGCTGTTCCCCGCAGGTTTTTTGGAATCATGTCTCCCATCAACACTTGATAGCTATTCAGCTGCAACGTGTTACCTAAACCGTAAAGAAAAAACGCTAGAAGAAGCATGTTGAAGTCAGCAGTTACGAATAGAAGCATACCTGGAGCATACAACATGTAACCCAAAATCAAGAAGGTTTTCCTACCTTTTATGTCCATGCTTAATCCAGCGATTATACCAGGAAGCGCGACACTCAAATACATAAAAGCCATTACAGATGCCCATTGTGACTCGTTGACACCCAAAACTGATGTGGCATAAACAACGAAGTATGTATGACAACCCACAACTATACCATTTACGCCTATTGAGACCAAGAAAAGGTAGAAGGCTGATTTCGAAAGTTTTTTCCAGACACCAATACTTTCCATTACAGCTTTAGGGTACTCCCGTAGCGCCTCCAAAATTTTTGGACGACCACCCGCCTCGTTAGGTGACAAGGTCTCTCTAAGTTTCAACCTTAATGTTGCAGTTGCGAAGTAAGACACCATGACAATTGTATAAGCTATGCGCATACCCAAGTCAAAATCAAACGTCAAAACCAAGTATTGCGCAACAAGTGGAGCTGGCAGAATGGCTAGACTAGTAGCAATCGACTGGAAACTGAATCCTGCACCTCTATGCTTAGGAGGAAGCGAGTCAATAACCATAGCCATCAAGGCGGGTCCGTAAATGGCGCATACGCTCTGAATTATCATACCTAACATTATGAATGGCCATGAAGATGCAATGATGAAGAAGAAAGCGCCGACTGCCAAACCAAAAGACATGGTGGATACGAGCCATCTTCTGCCGTGTTTATCCGCTAAGTAGCCGCCAGGGAACTGTACAAGAGCAATTGCAATAGATCCTGCGAAACCGATCAAGGAGAGTATGAATTCGTCGGCACCCAAACTTAGATAAAAAAGGCTGGCGTAAGTCTGAGGAATAGGCCCGGCAGAGTACATGATCAGCCAGCTGAGGGTTAAAATTAAGAAGTTCCCTCTCAATACGGCAGAGTCACTATGGAAAAACGAAGAAAGCTTCATTATCCAAAAGCAATCTTCTAACCAATATTTATAATTGATAGTAAAGAAACGCTTTCGCATGGACAAATAGCTATTAGTTTACCCACAATTCTTAAATCGCCTTTGTTTTGAGACATATAGTCTGATCGTGGATGCTAGCCCATTCAGAAGCTAAAGACAATATTAGAATTCTAAAGTTGTCTGCCATAGTAATAGCAAGCGTGGTGATTATAGAAGTAATCTTAGGGTTGGTTGTTAACAGTTTAGCTATCTTAAGCGACGGTTTACATGCATTGCTTGATGTTATAACAAGCGTTATGCTTTTTGTCGCGACTAGGGAAGCGCTTAAACCGCCTGATGAAGAGCACACTTATGGACATGAGAAATTTGAGCCAATAGGTGGGTTGATAGGGGGCGTTGTGCTTGTTGGCGTCGGCGTTCTCGTGATTTACGAAGCCTGCTTAAAGATCATGGAGGGCGGAGGCGTGAACACTGGCTTAGGACTCGCAGGTTTCTTCGCTATAGGCTACACTTTCAGCATAGACATTCTTAGAATGTTCATCTTCAGAAAAGCAGCAGGAAGCGAAAGTACTACCCTAAAAGCAGGTTTCTATCACGCACTAGCCGACTTAGTTTCAACAGGTATTGCTTTTCTCGGTTTCGGCTTAGCCAATTTCGGATACTACCAAGGCGATTCACTTGGATCCATTGTGCTTGGGTTGTTGCTCAGCTACATGAGCGTCAGACTCGTCAGAGAAAGTATAATTGAGCTAAGCGACACGGCGTCAAAAGACCTTGCTAAAAAAACAAGGAAAGCAATGCTTGACCACGACGGAATTCTTAACTGCCAAAACCTCAAAGTACGGAAGGCAGGCTCTAAAATCTTCGTTGAATGCACTGTTCAAGTTTCCAGTTTGATGAGCTTGGAAGAGGCGCATGCTTTAGCCTCGAAAATTGAGGAAGACTGGGCGAAAACTTTTGGCAATGTTGACGCTACAATCCATATTGAACCCGCCGAGGAAGAAACCAAAGCAAAGCAACTTGTCGAGACTCTGGCAACCGTGGAAAACGTTAAAGAAGTGCATAATATAATAACAGTTTACGCACGAGGCAGACTCTACATAACGTTGCACGCCTACGTTGATCCCAATCTTTCTGTGCAAGAAGCTCACGCCATCGCTGAGAAAATCGAAAATAATATCCACGCGGCAATAAAGCAGCTTGCTAGCGTAACTGTACATGTGGAACCATACGGCGTTAAAAAGCAGGGGGCAGAAATAGACGAGGACGAACTGAAAGATCTAATTGGCAAGTTAGCGAAAAAAGTTAAAACTAGACTGCGGTTGAAGAGGACAATAACTTATGCGGCTGATGGAAAACGGTATATAAACGTAGATTGCTGCTTCACTAAGGATGTCCCGCTAGCCGAGGCTCATGAGATTGCTTCGCAGGTGGAGAAAGAAATTGCTGAGTATTTCGCCGGCACAGTCGTTACGGTTCATATAGAACCAGAACGCAGATAGTAATTGAAGGAAAAAGAGTTTCCAGAATTGATTTCATGGATCTTAGAACGAGTATTGTACTATGCTGCCTTCTTAGGTAAGATTTGGATTTGAACAATGTTCAAGTCACAAAAAAAGAAGAAGTGATATTATCTCAGATTCACTTCAGCTATGAATGCTAAATTTTCTAAATTGTTTAGCTGGACTTTCGCGTTGGATATCGTGTAGAGCGTGTCGCCGATGAACAATGTTCTGATGACGTTTAACTTGTAGTCTCCATAGTAGAGTTGGTTTGGGTTTTCCTGATGGGTTATACCGCCTCTCAGTTCGAAGCCGCCTGTAACAGAAAGCCTAAATACGAATGCACCTTGCCAATAGCCACCTGTTATGGGATCTATGCTGATTTCATCACCTGTTGGAGGAGAAATACCTCCATCAACAACTCCATATTGAGTTATCGATATAGGAATAGCCAGAAGTTGCTTTGCTTTGTCGAATAAAAATGCCTTTGGATCGTTAAGTGCATCAGAGTAACTATAGTCCCCTTGAACAATGTATTTGGCAATTTCTTTTGGATCATTGACGTTGGTCACATCGAAAAGTGATAGCTTAACTGTACTATCTTCCATGCCCAAGCCTATTATATAGTTTTCATCGTACGGGTGAAGGTAGCTTGAATAACCTGGAATCTCCAGTATGCCCGAAACTCGGGGGTTTGTTGGGTTACTCATGTCTAAGACGAAGAACGGGTCTTTTTGCTCGAAGGTGACGATATATGCTTTGTTGCCGATGAACCTGGCGGACATTATCGTTTCGCGTATTTCTGCTTTCTGCAATTCTATAGAGCCGACAGCTGTGAGGTTCATGTTAACTACGTAAACAGTGTTCTGCGTTGTGTCTTTCCAGTTGGTTGTAGCTAGCCTGAAGTAGCCGTTGTATTCATCCATTGAGTATTGGTTTAAAACGCTGCCTGCTACGGCGCCTTTTGCCTGGAAATTCAGTTTGCCTTCATTTATGCTTACCCTGTAAATTGATGTGTACTGTCCGTCGCTCCAAGTTGGGTAGGTGATGTACATGTTATTGAGTGAAACATACATGGTGCTTGCTCCACCCATTAAAATAGTCATGTTTGTTAGTCCTTGACTACTGTCTTTTACGTTAAGACCAAAGAACGTTGTGTAAGTGAAGTAATTATCTGCAACGTCTGTATAATTCGCTGTGTTAGAGTAATATATTTCTGATGGGGCTACTTCATTGACTTCAGTGCCTGCATAAATTCTTGGCAACAGCAAAATGTTGTTCTCTAGGATTTGGGCAGGTTGGCTTACGACAGTGTATACATAGTCGCCTATCATTCTACTGTTGAAGTAGCTTCCAGTTAAGGTGAAATTGTCTGCCAATACGGGGTAAGCTTTGTCAGAGATGTCGTAAACCTTCAAGAAAGTCCTGACTTCGCTCTGATATGGGTAAATCATTCCTTCAGCACGAGCAGGTTCAGCATCTAGAATAAAGAATTGATATTCGCTTCCAATAACCACGAGTTCATCACTGTCTTGACTCAAGTAAATTCCTGCCAAGTAAGTGTTGTTTTCCAATAGGATTCTAGAAATTACCCTTGGATCTTCAGCGTCAGCTTTTACAATGTATATGTAGTTTTGATTGGCCGAATAGTCGTTTGAAGAAACGTAGAGATATTCGCCATCGTTTTTTACTAAGTCCGCTTCGTCTACTCCCGCAACTTGGATGTTCGTTGTAGAATAAGAATCGCTTTCAGTGGATCCGAATAAGTACTCGTCTGGCGTCATAGGTTGAGGTGCAGGAAATCCGGATCTTTCGTTGAAAAACTGTGAGTCTAAGGGTCCTCCACCATAAAATGTAATTGCGTTTTTTTGGTTGGTAGTCAAGTAATTTCTCAGGGCTGTTTCATCAGCAAAAGTTGTCATCCCCGAGAGTATCGATGGGTTATCTATTGGCAACAAACCTGGTGTTGAGCCGAGAATGAATATCATTGAAACAAGAACTAGAGCTGATAATACAGCAGCCATGCCATAGAGTCTCGTCTTCTTTTTGACTTCTGCTTGAACCATCTTTTTTCACTACCATAAATTGTTGCAGGGTTGAATATTATCCTAAGCAGTAGAACAAGTTGTTCCAGTTCTTAGAACGGCCGCATAGTCCATACGCGGTATGCCTCGTACCAGAATACAGCGCAGACTATTGCACCGAAAACTATGATGAAAAGGTTCTCCCTCATAAACAAGTCCTGCACCAAAAAAAGAAGGTAAGCCACGTAGAAAACAGTGGAGAAAACCGCGTAGAAAAAGTATCTTGGAAACAAGAGTTTGCCAAGTTTCACGTAATGGCGGAGCACACCGATTTTAACTTCGCCTACTAGGATGTAGTGTCCGCCTATGTCTTGTTTCTTAACCAAACCTAGGTCGCGCAACTGTTCCAAGTGGTGGTGCGCTACGCTTGGGCTGCTAAAGCGTAGACCACGCTGAACTTCCCGTACGCTCATTGGATTTCCTGTCTTCAAGAGTAACCAGTATACTTTCCATGCTTTGCCTCGGAGTTCATACTCTAGTTTTGTTTCATCGTCCATGTTCAATGGTAAGTCGCCATTCAGATATTTAGTGCCAACAAAGAGCTTATAAGTCCAATTGTTGGTAGGATTTGTATCAAAAATATTGATTTCGGCTCAAATTCAGAATTTCCTTGGGAAACCAGCCCAATGGCTCATATTATTAATTGAAAATGCTTGGCTATAATTTTTGAGAATAGTAAATTATAATTATTCAAAATTGTATAAAACTTGAATTATAGCCCAAGATGGTGATTTATTGTTTCCCTCTGGTGATTATTTGTTAGATAATAAATTTCGAATTATATGTTCAATCTCTGAGGCAGATCCATTTCCATCTATAATGAACCATTTGCCGATGGATGCTAGCTCAATGCCTTTAATTCTTATTTTTGTAAGGGATTCAGGTTTTTCAAAAATCTCGAAAGCTTTGTTTTCTCTTTTGCTGATTCTTTCGTAGGCTATTTCGGGTTTAATGTCTATTAAGAACACTTTATCAGGTTTTGGCACAATAATCGCAAAGAAGTGATAAGCCATTTTGTCCATTGGCGTCGGCAAATACGCAGTTCCCATCAAATAGCGCACAAAAATTATATAGTCATATTCACGCCAACTGTACTGCAGAATTGAAAACAACACATCAAACATATAAAACAAAGCTGACGCAAAGTGAGCGCTTCTTCCCTTATTTTGGAGAAACCGTTTAGTATTTACTCCAAAAAAGTTATCATCGGAAGGATGAACACGAAGACAAACCTTCTTACCCTGGCTCTGCAAAAACCTGCTTAGACGGTAGGCTTGAGTTGTTTTTCCTGAGGCATCTAAGCCATCAATAACTATGAATGGAAACTCATACACCTCCACTAAACAGTAGAAAAACCAAAACCCCAAACAGTGGAACTGTTATGTTGTCAAATCCTAAGGGCGAAAAGGCTTCAGCTAAAGTAGCTGCCGAGGAGACTGCAAATGCTACTGGCGCAAGAAAAAGCAGGGGTAAAGGACAAAAGTTGGAAAAAAATAGAATACTGACTTCGATGCTAAGAAAGCTTACGAGAAGCATGGCTCCCGAGCCTTCAAGGCTTTTTTTAGCAAAAAAATGGCATTGTCTTTTGCCATATTTCTCACCTATTATTGCTGCCGAAGCATCTCCGTAAGCCATAGGCAACACTCCTGCCGCAATTGCATATGGTTTGGATGCGAAAAAAAGCGCCAAAAGTGAATATGACACAGCATAATAAAATAATCCTAGGTGATGACCTTCTTCAGTTATGCCCGTCAACCCTTTAAGACGGTTGCTTAAAGTGCGAATAGGAGAGTAGGGCGTAGCTAAGAAGGTAACCAATATGAATGGAGCTGCAACAAACAAGGGAAAGTTCAAAGGAAAGGAATTTAGTGTAAAGAAGGGGATTATAAAACACAAGTTTCCAATCATCATATGTAAGAACTTTCGTGAGTACTTGCCTGAAAAACCAAAAAGTTTTGTTTTGGCAGAAACAACTATGATGGAGAAAATATAGACATAACACACAGCAAGCAGCATTACATTAATAACCAAGTCATAGTCAATCATTTTGGCTCACTGAAAACTCAAAAGTAAACATTTTTACTGCGATCTTTAGAAGCTTTTTCGACTGGATCCAAATCTCAATAAGTTCCAAGAAAACTCTTCCATCCAATCCATAGTCCATTTTTTATCTTAATAACTCTTAATTACAAAATCCCAAACCAGGAATAGCTAGATTATCAAAGTGACGCTCATAAAGTACCCTAAACATTTAAAGTCAAAAATTTTTCAAGCCTTGAAAGAAACAAAACATTGGTGTTAGATGATTTATATCTTGAGAGCAATCCTAGTGATTTTAGAAACGATTCGTTTTATTTACGCTTTCAAATAATACTCAATAAATGGAAGAACTTCACAGAAATTAGTTTTCTAATTTGAATGAATTGAGAGAAAGTGAAGCTTTGGAAAGTCTTAAAAATGTTCTGCACTATTGGTTTGAAACTAAGGTAAAGCTTTTGCGGAATACAAATGGAGCTAGTACGAGAAAAAAAGCATTGCTTTTGACGGTTCTAGCTGGCTTCTTATGGGGAACTTCTTTTCCTTCCATAAGATTTGGCTTACAATATATGGAGCCTTTCACATTTGTCTTCTTGAGATTCCTAATTGCGTCTATAACCATGTTTTCTATTATGATAGTAACAAAAAATGCTAGTATTAATCTTAATAATAAACGTCTTATTCTGCTTTTAGGAATCATTAATGGTGTTGCTTACCTTTTACAATACGTTGGCATGGTTTACACCTTTGCCTTCGCTTCATCACTTTTTGTTAACCTGAGCGTTGTATGGGTTGCCTTGCTAAGTCCGGTGGTATTAAAGGAGCGGTTAAGCCGTAAAAAAGTTGCAGGAGTTATCGTCAGTCTTTTCGGAGTAGTATTAATGACCACAAACTTAGAATTTGGTTCATTGGAAAAAGCTGATTTTTTCGGTAACTTGCTCGTAATCATCGCCGGCATGTTATGGGCTGTCTTCATAATTTTCAACAAACCTTTGATCGGACAAACTAGAAACTTGGTTCAATCAATGACGTTGATTTTAATTTTTACAATGATACCATTGCTGCCAATAGCAACTTTTTCAATTGAGAACATCCTCACATTGTCATGGCAAGCTTGGACAGTGATATTATATACTGCTATTATGTGCTGGGTGGTTCCATATTATTTTTGGCTAAAAGGATTGAAACATATTTCCCCTGTGACTTCTGCTGTTGTTCTTTTGACAGAAATTATTATTGCTGTGGCAATTTCGACAATCTTTCTCGGAGAAATTCTGACGGTAATCGCTGGAATAGGTGGTACCTTCATAATAATCGCTATTTTGCTTGTATCCTAAGATTGGATGGATATTGTTAGTGTTATGGAAGATCCTTTGGATTGCAGGAAAGGTAAGTTACAACTTTGTTGCTCGCAAACCTGCAGTTTTAATGAAGGGAAAACAGTGTTCAGAGCAAACTAAGAATTATCGTAAAAGTTTAAGTTTAAAAACTTGCAACTTCTTCAGGAGAAGGTTATCTAATGGATTTGAAGTTGATCAAAACTGAAGAAGACGTTATTGAAGTGTTAAAGGACAAGACGCAATTTGAAAGAGATGTCTTAGTTGCAACTTTCAGAATTCCAAAGGGAAAGGTAAGTACATACAAACGAGTGGCGGAAAAGATCGGCAAACCGAAATCCTACCGCGCAGTCGCGAATGCTCTCCATAAGAACCCTATTTGGCCTGTTGTTCCATGCCACCGAGTTGTATGTTCTGACGGATCTTTTGGAGGACCCAAGAAAGGTGCAGAAGGGAGGAGACTTGAGGTCGCTAAAGAAGGAATCGCAATTGAAAATGGCAAAGTTAAGTTGAATAATAAAATACTCTACTAAGACAAAAGAATGGAAGATTAAGATAAAAACCTTGCAACGTAAAAGGTAAAAAAACATTTATCAAACTTTCTATGAAGATACAAACGAGTTACTCTCATGCGCAGAAAAAAACTAACACGTGAGATCATAATTAAAACCCTTGTGAATTGCCTAGAACCTATCGATTATATTCATGCTCTTTGGGAAGGGGGAGCAGCAGCTTTTAATCGAGTGGATAAATGGTCAGATATTGATCTGTATTTGATTGTTGATGACAACCGGATCAATGACGCGTTTCAGGAAGTGGAGAAAGCTTTAAATTCATTATCTCCAATCGAGCAAAAATTTGAAACAAAGCAAATGATTTGGCCAGAAATATTTCAAGCATTCTATAAAATGAAAGATGCTAGTAAGTACCTATTAGTTGACCTTGCAATCATAAAGATTAGCAGTCCAGAGAAGTTTTTAGAACCAAAAATCCATGGTGATGTGGTTTTTTACTTTAACAAATTTGGCAAGTTCCCCCATGAAGAAAGCAGCGTTACAACTGAACGAATACACAAAAGAGTTACGCGGGTGAAAGCGAAATTCGATATGTTCAATATTTTTGTGCAGAAAGAGATCTATAGAGGCAATAACCTTGAAGCCATTGATCTATATTATAATGTAACTTTATCGTCACTTGTAGAAATATTGAGAATCAAATATTGCCCGCCACATCACAAATTTAAAATGAGATATGTTAATTATGAGTTTCCAGTCGAAGTAATTGAGAAGCTTGAATATCTTTGCTTTGTAAAGACTATTGAGGAACTTCAAGAAAAATATAATATTGCTACTAGATGGTTTAATGAAACAATATTTTTTTTAGTAAATTATTTTTCTAAGGAAAAAGTTGCTAGCTAAATGCTATTTGAGAAGAATTTTCCTTGCTCTTAGTGACCATTTCTTCAGGCATCTTCACTCTTCTAAAATAGTGCCAAAATAGCACTATTGAAATGACGTAAAAAAGACTTGATACAAAAAAGGGCTCTGCTAAAAATCCAATTCCCATCATCCATGCTCCAATAAAAGTGCTTAAAGCATTAGGCAGTCTCCATAATGCACCGCTTATTCCTGCGGCGGTTCCGCGTTCGTCCTCTGCTACGAGCCCCATTATCATCGACTGCGATAAGGGGGCTCCCATGTTCATAAGCAATGCTCGCATGCTGTAAAGAAACCCTGCTAAACCAAAGTTTGGGGAAAAAGGTATTCCGAACATAAAAAATGTTGAGGTCAATTGTGTTAAAACAATTGCTTTTATGAGACCGTATCTTTTGGCTAAGAAAGGTGATATGAGCGTGGCTAATCCTATTAATAAGCTTGATACTGCCAAGATTGGCGCGCTTACTATGTCCGAAATTCCATATTTCAAACTAAACCACAAAGTCATAAGAGGAACCACCAAGCCTGCTCCGAAAGCGAGAATAGCACTCGTTAATGTAAATTTTAACAAAATGTTTTTTGACTTGGTTGAAAGAAAATCCCTTATGCCTACTTTAGAAGGCTTTAGTTTTTTTGACTCACTTACTTTAAGAATAATCAGAGTAGATATTAGACCAAGAATAGCTATCGAGAAATAGAGAATAATATGGCTTTCCCTATTTGAGAATCCTAGAATTTCGAAGACTATTACAGCAGGTACTGCAAAACTTCCTATAGCAAAAGCAATGCTCTGGATAAAACCGTAAAAGGAAAAGACATTGTTTCTCTTTTCATTAGATGCTTTGTCAGCAAGCATTACACTATTAGATGTCCAAACAGCTGCTTCTGATATTCCTTCCAAAATTGCAGCAATTATCAGAAGAAATGGATTTGTGGTTAGAGCTAAAACTGCAAGTATTATGCTTGCCAAAAGATTACCTATTACTAGCAATTTTTTTCTGCCATAAATATCAGCCCCAATTCCTAGAAGAATGCTTGCCACAAAGGTTGAGATTCCCATTGAGGAAATCACAATTCCAGCAAAATCTGCAGGGATTCCTTGAACAACAGTTAAGAAATAAGAGATGTCAGTATATATCAATCCGAAAGCAACTGAGGGCATTATCGAGGCATAGATTAAGTATTTTATTTCTTTGGGCATACCTGCGTAGTTGTTAAAGAATTTGGAAAGCGACATCGATAATCAAAAGATCTTAGTTACTTGAAATATTTTTTGATTAATTATTGGGGAATTCTCATACTCGCACTAGTAGAGCATTAATTGGCAATATGAGTTTTAGTCATTTATGCCCCAACTAATGCGGTTCCATGTTCTTTCGTGAAGGTAATACAAAATCATAGTTATTATATTATAAATACTTCCTATGGCAACTGCAATGTCCCATTTTCCTGTAAGAAAGAATGAAATAATTATGCTGACTATAACGCAAATTAGTCGCCAGACTAGTGATTTTGTTATTGATCTCTTTCTTGTTTCTCTCATGAATTTGAGTCAATCATTTAGAAATATCAATTTTTCGGAAACACGTTTCTAATAGGTGAAATAGGAAACATGTGAATTAGTGAGCGATTATAAGTTGTTAGTTTTTCTAGAAAAGTATGAAAAACAAGGAAAAATTTTTCTTTTAGTTGTTATAAATCTTTACAAATTCAGAGAACCAAAACGGAAATGTGTTGATCAAAATTAATGAAAAGAGGTAAGACTGTTATTGAGTTTCTTGCTGCGATTTTGCTTTATTCTTCAATCGTAGCTTTAGCGGATTTTTTAATTATTTTCTTTTTCTTAGGAGACCTTAATAAAATAAAGGAATCTCTATCATTTGTTATGCTATTGGAAGGTGGTATCGGTCTTACTGCTGGTGGAGCAGCAGTTTTTTATTCGCCCATAGGTGCTAAAATAAGTGAAGTACTCTTTCATTCCAAACCTTGGAACGCTAATCGTCAAAAGGAAACTGAGAAACACGCTATTGTATGGATTGGTACAGGATTTTTTCTGATTTTTTCAGCTCTTCTATTATCAGCTGTGTGAACACACATAATGGTAAGAAAAAAGATATGCGCGATTTCAATTTAATATTTTAGTAGTTCTTGACTACAATAGAAAAATTAAAGATGTCCTTTTTGAAGTTAATAATAGGATCAAGCTATGGAAAGAACAAAGACTTCTGAAAACCATTTCTCGACAAAAACTAGCAAGCTTTATTTTTTGTTTCCTGTTTTTTTAGCAATTCTAATTGCTTTGATTTTTTCACAGCTTGTATTGGTTTCACAATCTGAAAGCAATAGTGCTACATATTTATTTGAAGGATATAATGAGGTGTTTATTGCACTAATTATTTCTGTGATAGCAATAATGTCCGTGATAAGTTTATTGATTTTTTTCCATATCCTGAAAACAAAGAAAACCCTAGCTATTCGTGTTCTAGTTGCCACATTCATAATAGGAGGAATGCTTTCGACACTTCTCTTTGGAAAACACCTTTTCATTCTCTTGAAAATTGAATCTCCTTTTTTTCTACTAGTTGTAGCATTTGTAGCATACATTGGGACTTATTTTGCCTATCTCGCGTTTGTTGAAGCTCTTTCCAATAGATTAAGAAATTCACTTTTCCTATTGTGCAGTGGAACTCTCGGTTCTTTTCTAGGAATATTATTGCCAATTTTGCCTGTTATTGGAATTTCTATGTTGTTTTCAATTGCAGATATTATTCTAATTAGCAGGAGCACGCTGGAGAAAATTGTTGGAAGGGACGAATATGAAAAACTGATTTTGAAAATTGCCTTTTCAAGCAAAAAGTGGGGAATCGGGATTGGGGATTTAACATGTTTTTCAATGATTGTTGCCAACTCATCGTTGAGCTATGGAGTTCTCATAGGCGGCTTGTCTTTGCTCTTGATCTTAGTCGGTTCTCTCATATCATTGATGCTTACCATAAGAATGATGCGAATTCCGGGACTCCCCATTTCAACCGTACTAGGCTTGTTGCCGTCAATTATAATGCTGCTTTACACTTCATAGCTAACATCATTTTTTGTCTCCAGGACTTATTGTCTGAAACAATTGTAATGAATCTTGAGCTTTTAAAAAACGTAATCGTGAATTTTATATTATTTGTTTCTCAATTAGATAATTTCGTTTGTGAAAATGGGTTGCATTTATCTCTCTTGAAGAAAAAAAAGAGGAGGAGTATTTTCAGCTTCTTCTTCTAAGGAAGTATACAGCGCCTACTGCAACTACAACTACTACTACAACCACTGCAACGTAGAGACCATATTCCTCTAGGAATCCTGCAGATGGTGGTGGTACTCCAGTGTCGTATCCAGCTGCTGCCAGCAAGGACTTTGCATATTCAACATCGTATGGATGGGCTTGAATTGATGGGTCATATCCTGCGGTTAAGGTGGAGACAGTATTTGTAACTCCCGGTGTTCCATATCCGTCAAGTATTGTATCAATAATGCTTTGTCTCGGTATTAGATGGCTAATTGCTTGTCTAACGTATTTAGCTGCTTCAGCGGCTCTTGATGGGTTTTCCTTGCCTAAGGGTGTATCAACACCAGTGCCAAATACCGGATGATTCATGTTAAATCCTAATTCTTGAACTCCAAATGCTTCATAGGTAACATGATCACCCCATGGATCCTCAAGACTATCGAGTTTTGTTTCAATATGATATTGGGAATCCAAAATATCCACATCCTCTTGTCTAAGAGATGTGATCGCGGCATCGGATCCTTCAATGAAGATTACGCGATATTCTTCGATTTCAAACAAGCCAGCAGTCTCAAGACGGCCTCTATCCCAGTAATCCCAGTTTTTGCCCATGTAGTTAGTGAAAGTAATAGGATCATAAGCCATGTACCAGTAAGGTCCAGTTCCAATTGGACCGTAAGCTGTGTATCCGTTTACATCATAGCTACCCTCGCCTGTGTTGAAGGGATGAGTTCTCCATTCATCGTATGGTACATTCTCAAGGACGTGTTTTGGCAAGATCCATCCAGTGGTAGACGCACCTAGTAGACCTGATATAAAGAATGAATAGGGTTCTGGCAAACGAAATATCAGTTGATAATCATTTACTACTTCAATGTTGTCGGCTGAGCCTATTATAGCTTTTATGAAAGCACCAGTCTGTGAAGCCAATTCATCATCCATTGCAGCGGCATAGGTGAACTTAACGTCTTCAGCTGTAAATTCTGTTCCATCATGCCACATAACTCCTTGCCGCAGATTAACAGTCCATGTTTTATCGTCATCAGCAACAGACCAACTTACTGCTAGTTCAGGCTCCATTTCTAGGGATTCAAGATCCTTGACTCTCATTAGCTTGCCAAATACTGATCCAAAAACAGTTAAGTCATAGTATGAAGTTGTAACTAAAGGGTTCAACCCCTCTTCCGGAGCCGGACCTGTCTGAGCCAATACTATTGTTGTTTGTTCTGTACCTTCAGCTAAATCCATTAGTTCAACTGCGGGCCAAATGGGATAGTGGTTAGCCTCGAATGGAGCTGCTTTTAAGGCTGTCGGATCAAAAGCAACTACCTCTTGGGTGTATAGAAGAGTGGCGGAAGGTGTTTCTTCATGTATCCAATCTACCCATTCTGCGATATATCCAAGTCTTTCACTTTCATCTATTGTCTCTTTGATGAGGGTGGTTAGCCTGTCATTTTCTTCGTTTACATAATTATAGTAGTTTTGCCCCGGTGGAAGTTGACTGCTGTGCCAAACTGGGTATGCATCTGGATCTATACCTAGAGCATAGCCAACAAAAAGGGCGTCAAAACCCCCGTCGTCAAAGATTTTTCCTCTTAGGTCTTCTGGAGGGTCTAATGCTCTATCATAAATCGTTCCCCAGTCTTGAATAACTCTTTTCGCGTCGATTCCAACATCTTGTAAACTAGTTTGGATTACTTCAGACCATTCCTGTCTTGAAGGATTTGTTGACGGTGTCGTTAATGTAAAGCTGAAGTATGGTGTTTCCGGTTGACCACGTACCATAAAAGTAGCTGGAAATATAAAGGCACTTGATGCAAGTAGCAAGACAATTAGTACTGCTTTTTTATTTTTGTGTTCCATGAACAGCTCTCCTAGCTACTATGTTTCAATATATTCTATTTATAAGATTTGCGATTTCGAAGCAAAAAGGAAAAAAGGACCATTTGAAAAGAACGATAGCTTTTTAAAAAAGATGACTGCGAATTTGTTTTTTTCCAAAAATCTTTTTAGAGGTATAGCAGTAGTTATTTTTAACTTAGCTTGAAGTCAAATTTAGAAAAAGTGAAAGAACTTGGGAATGGGTAGATATCTTATCAGAAGAATGCTTTACTTGATTCCTCTTTTTCTTGGAATCTTAATCATTGTTTTTGCTGCAACAAGAATGGCCGGAGACCCAGTAAGGTTAATGACCTCTTTAAATCCATACATAACAGAAGAGGCTAGAATAAATTTAGTGAGATATTATGGACTCGACCAACCTCTTTACGTTCAATTCTTCATATATCTCTCGCAATTGTTCCAGGGTGATCTAGGCAACTCTTATGCCATAAGAGGAGGCCTGGAGGTTACTACACTCATAGGGTATTACATAGGGCCTACGATACTTCTCCAAATTGCGGCGATGATTCTTGCTTTAGTAATAGCAATACCAATAGGAATAATTTCTGCTAAGAAAAAATATTCAAAGTTGGATATGACAGTAACCACAACCTCTCTTCTCGGCACCTGTATTCCAGTATTTTATATGGGTATAATCGCAATTTTGATCTTCGGATATTTCTTGGGATGGTTTCCCGCAGGTGGCTTAGTAACCCAAGTTACGGAAACACGCAACTACTTTCTTGGAAATCAGACTTTAGATATATTGTGGCACATGGTTGTACCTACCGGAGTGCTAACTTTCGCGATTCTAGCTCCTATAGTCCTGTTAGTCCGTTCAAGTATGCTAGAAGTTCTCAAACAAGACTACATACTCGCAGCACGTGCAAGCGGCCTTAGTGAGCGTGCGGTAATATACAAACACGCTCTAAGAAACGCGCTAATACCTGTGGTAACATATGTAGGAATTTATTTTGGAGGCATGCTCGCAGGGGCTCCTATAACTGAAACAGTTTTTAATTGGCCGGGAGTAGGCAGGCTTTTTGTTCAAGCAACAACCAAGCTCGATTTTCCAGTTATTATGGGAATTACAGTCCTCATAACTATAATGACTTTGGCTGTCAACTTAATAACTGACCTGACTTATGGCTACATCGATCCAAGAATAAGGGTTGAGTAGTAACACAAATGGAGAGAGCGCAAATGGAAATCAAGAAACAAAATCATAACAAACAACCCAAAGGGGCAAGTCAATGGAACATAGCCTGGCGTCGATTCAAAAGAAATAAAGCAGCCCTAGCTGGCGCCTTTGTAATAGGATTCGTATTATTCTTGTCAGCTTTTGATTCACTAATAGCACCCTACAAACCAAACGAAATACCGGCATTCTACACTGGAGAAGCAAGAACGGCTCCCAGCACAAAATACCTTTTTGGAACAGACAATATAGGCCACGACGTATTCAGCCAAGTCGTATATGGAGCTAGATCAGCACTCTATGTAGGTTTTGGAGCAGCAGGAATAGCAATGGCAATAGCCACAATAGTAGGGTTAATCTCAGGATATTACGGAGGCATAGTCGACAACATCCTAATGAGAGTGACGGAAATCTTTTTGGTTATACCGTTTCTTCTAATACTACTTGTTTTTCTCAAGGTAATAACTGCAGTGGCACCATCAGGGATAGGAGGATTGTCGATGGTTACTCTGATGATAGGATTATTCTCATGGTCTTCAAACGCCAGAATTATCCGAGGCGAAGTATTAAGAGTCAAAGAGCAAGAATATATTGAAGCCGCAAAAGCCTTAGGAGCAAGTAGAACACGAATAGTATTTAGGCATATCTTGCCAAACGTTTTGCACATAATAATAGTTCTGACAACACTCTTAATAGCAACGGCAATTCTGGTTGAAGCCGGAGTTAGCTTTCTTGGATTTGGTGACCCAAACGCGATTACATGGGGACAACAATTGCAAAAAGCAAGCGAAGCAGTAAAAGAAGCCTGGTGGGAAGGAATATTTCCAGGATTATTTATCACTCTTCTAGTACTTGGATTTAGCCTATTAGGAAATGGATTGAGAGATGCGCTCGACCCACGACTCAGAGAATAATAATAGAAGTTGAAGTCAAAAGATGGTCAAAAAAATACTGAAAATCGAAAATTTAAAAACCTACTTTTACACTTGGGCAGGAATTGTAAAAGCAGTTGATGGAGTAGATATTGATGTTAATGAAGGAGAAACCCTTGGTCTAGTTGGAGAATCAGGCTCAGGTAAATCCGTCACTGCTTTGTCAATTATCAATATTGTTCCAAGCCCCGGAAGGATTGTAGAAGGAAAAATCATCTATAAAGGAGAAAACCTTCTGGAAAAAACTGAGAATGAGCTTCAAAAGATCCGCGGAAAAGAAATTAGCTATATCTTTCAAGATCCTGCGACATCCCTAAATCCAGTTTTCAATATCGCCGATCAACTCATGGAAGTAATAAGGCGACATCAAAATGTTACTAAAACCGAAGCCTTGGAAAAAGCCATTGAACTGTTTGGGTTGGTGGAAATCCCTGATCCGGAAATAAAGATATGGAATTATCCCCATCAACTAAGCGGAGGTATGAAACAACGCATGGCAGTAGCCAGAGCCCTATCTTGTCAACCAAACTTACTTCTAGCTGACGAACCAACAACTAATTTGGACGTAACAATTCAAGCTCAAATTCTTCAATTGATGAAAAACCTAAAGCAGAAACTGGGAATGTCAATGGTTCTGATCACCCATGACATGGGAGTCGTCGCTGATGTAGCCGATCGAATTACAGTGTTATACGCCGGGCGGGTCTGTGAGACCGCGGACACCAAAACAATTTTCTACAAACCTAAACATCCTTATACAATTGCCCTTTTGACAGCAGTCCCTAGTCTAGCTTTGAGAAAAGATAAACTTGCAGTAATTCCCGGAACAATTCCCAACCTAATAGAACCTCCATCAGGCTGCAGATTCCACCCACGTTGTAAATACGCCAAATCTATATGCGCAGAGAAAATACCGCAATTGGAGAAAATAGAGCCAGAGCATTCTGTCGCATGCCATCGTGCTTTAGAAATCGATATCAAATCCCCTCTAGGAGCTGAAAACTCTGCTTGATGAACAATTCTTAGAAGTTGAGAATCTAGTTAAACACTTTCCAATATTCAGCCGGGGAATACTGCTAAAGAAAAAAGTTGGGGTCATACACGCAGTTGACGGAATCAGCTTTTCAATCAAAAAAGGAGAAACATTCGGGTTGGTAGGTGAAAGCGGGTGTGGAAAAACAACAACGGCAAGGACAATTCTAAACCTAGACCCACCAACTTCAGGAATAGTTCACCTAGAAGGAAATGATGTTTACAAAATCTTCAATTCAAAAGACAAAAAGGAGATTTTAAAGCTAAGACGCAAAATGCAATACGTTTTCCAGGATCCTTACGCATCATTAGATCCTAGAATGACAGTAGCTGACATCATCATGGAACCTTTCATAATCCATGGCCACATACCAAAGGAAAAACGTCTTGACAGACTCTATGAATTATTAAGTTTGGTAGGTCTGGAGGATTACCATGCGGAAAGATACCCACACGAGTTCAGTGGAGGTCAACGACAAAGAATTTGCATCGCTCGAACTCTAGCCGTGGAACCCCAGTTATTAATAGCAGATGAACCCGTCGCTTCACTTGATGTTTCCATAAGAGCCCAAATCTTGAATTTGCTTCAAGAACTGCAGCAAAAATTCAAAATGACTTATTTGTATATTTCTCACGATCTCAGTACAGTTAAGCACATTTGTCATAGAGTTGCAGTAATGTATCTTGGCAAGATCGTGGAAATGGCTGATGCTGATGAACTTTTTGATGCTCCACAACACCCTTACACGCAAGCTTTGCTTTCAGCAATTCCAATTCCAGATCCAGAAACAAAAATCCCTCGTATTGTTCTATCTGGAGAAGTTCCTAGTCCAATAAATCCTCCATTGGGATGCAGATTCAATCCACGTTGCGATAAGAAGCAAAACAAGCTGTGTGGAGAAACTGAGCCGAGACTTATAGATGTTGGTAAAGGTCACTTGGTAGCTTGCCATTAAGTTCGAAAGTAGACAAAAAAACAAAAGTACACAATTTTTATCAGCAACTCAAACCAAAGAAAAAATCTATTAATTTTTTGAATAGCCTAAAATGCAGACACATGGCTCTGGGCTCATTCTTTTCTAGGCGTAAAGAATAATTAACAGGAAGACGCAAGTTGAAAGTTGCTCGATACTCTTATCAAAAAAAGGAAAGTTACGGTATAATAATTAAACAGGCTATTTTGTCCTTACCAACGTTGGCAAAACACTTCAATGAAAAAGTTCCAGAAAAACTTGAAAGATTCATTGCTGAAAGCGAAAAAACATTAGAGAAAACTGAACGGATGCTTAAAAAAGTAGACAGCAACCTCTTTAAGAAAGTCTCAAAACCTGTGAATCAAGTATCTTTGCTTCCACCCATCCCTTTCCCTCACAAAATCATATGTTTAGGCTTAAACTACTTTGACAACGCCGCCGAAACAAAATCCTCTATCCCCGAAGAGCCCATACTCTTCTTGAAACCTCACACTACAATAGCGGGTCCAAATCAAGCGATCAAAAAACCCCAGTTCGTTCAAAAGCTTGACTACGAAGGTGAGTTATGCATAGTTATTGGCAAAGCAGGCAAGAACATTTCAATTAGAAATGCAAAAAAACATATTTTCGGCTACACAGTATTCAACGATGTTTTAGCACAAGATTTTCAATTCAGGGACGGTCATTGGACAAGAGGAAAAAGCTTTGACACTTTCGCGCCAACGGGACCATGGATAACTACAAAAAACCAGCTCAAGAACATAGATAATTTGAATATTCGCACTTGGGTCAATGGGGAACTTCCAAAACGGCGCAACTCGAAACATGGTTTTTAAGAGTAGCGAAATATTATATCACATAAGCCGCGTTATGACACTGGAACCATGCGACATTATCGCCACACGCACTTCTGCAGGCGTTGGGTATGCAATGAAACCGCAGCAATTCTTGAAACACGGTGATATTGTGAGAATTGAAGTCGAAGGAATAGGTGTTCTGGAAAATCCCGTTGAAGAAAGAGCTTAAGTGCGACGTTCAGTTTAGCTTGAAGTAAATACGTCTATTGTTTTTACCCTTATTCTCAATTTTAATTAGCTCGATTTTGCCCACTTCTCTCAAATTTCTAACATGAGTACCACCATCTGCCTGCCTGTCAAAACCCACGATTTCAACTATTCTCAAAGAAGGGAGGTCTGGTGGAAATGCTTTTGCCATCTTGACAACACCTGGAATTTTCATAGCTTCCTCTTTTGGCAACTCGTACCACTTCACAGGAACGTCAGTACCGAGTAGCTGGTTAGATTTCGCAAGGTATTCTTCCAGAAGTTCTCTATCAAACTTTTCTAAACTAAAGTCGAATCGAACATGGTCCTCTTCAAGTTGGTTACCGGTTGTAAGCGCACCCGTTCCCTTATTTAGGAGAGATGCAAAAACATGAGCGGCTGTATGACTACGCATGAGTTTATATCTTCGCTCCCAATTTAGAACACAGTAGACTTCATCACCTGCTTTCAATCCGTCATGATCAACTTCATGCAAAATTTCACCTGAAAACTTGCGTACATGAACGACCTTGTAGGCTTCGGTCTCCTTGATTAATTCACCAGTATCATAAGGTTGACCTCCACCTTTTGGGTAGAAGATAGTTTGGTCTAGAAATACAAATTTTCCATCTTTGACGAAACTTACAGTAGCTTTTGATTTTTTTAGGTAGCTATCGACCAAAAACAATGCTTTAGTCATTATATATCACCACTTGAGACATAGATTCTAGTTTCTTCAAGAAATCTTATATCAACTTCGTTTAAATTATTAGTTCTAAGATTTAGGATGTTTTCATATGGAGTTTTCTATTCACAGTAATAATTTTTGTTTCATCTAGTAAACTAGGCAGTCAATGTATATAGCGGAAAAATCTGATTAACCAGCAATTTAGTAAAAAATTTGAATGAAAAAGTGGATTTTTATGGGGCATATAAATATTTAATCGTGGGTTCAGCCTAATTGTCTCATAAATCTCCTCCAAAAAAAGAAGCAAGTTGGAGTTGTTTGTTCCTTGTTTTATCTCTGGCTCTTTTCTGGTTATCTGTCATCAGACCTAACTTTTCAATCAGATACAAACAGTTTTCAGGGGCATAGCCATGAAAATGATTGTTAAAATATCCGTAAACTTTTTTCACTTTCTCAGCAGCTGCCACTACTTTTGGAACCCAAGCATCGATCTCCGATTTTTCATACAAATAATCAAACCAGGGTTTTTCTCCTCTTCCATGCCACCTGAAATAGGCAAAGTCAGTTGTAAGGTGGATGTTAGGAGGTAAGAGCGGTTCATCTACATTTGTGTAGGCGACCCCGCATTCTTTCAGAAGGTCCCACGTTTCAGCTCTTATCCAAGATAAATTGCGAAATTCCACTGCATACCTAAATAGGGGGTCAAGAAGTTTGAAGAAAGATTCCAAATTTTCTGGATTATAACCATATTTAGGTGGAAGTTGAATGAGCAGACAGGCGAGCTTGCCGCCTAACTGCAAAGGCTGCATAAGTTCCAAATAAGCTTCCAAATCTTCTCTAACGCTTTCTCTTAATCCGAGCATCTTATCGTGCGTAATAATTTTGGGTAATTTTGCTGTAAAAATGAAATCCTGAGGGGAGTATCGTAGCCATCCCATAACCATGCCCTTCGAAGGATAGCGATAGAACGTTGAATCAATCTCAACCGTCCGGAAAATCTTGGAATAAGCTCGAAGCTTTCTTCTTTCGCTTTTCTGATAGAAAACTCCTTCCCATTCCCTATAGCTCCATCCTGAAGTACCCAATAATATTTTATCTTTACTCACATAACCACCGCCAAAGCCTCAGCCACTTCATTAACACTGTGATAGGTCTTGTCAGGAACCTTTGAAAGAAATTCTGAAAGATGAACCCGTTCTTCCAATGTCAAATCGATTACTTTCCAGCCTTGATGCTCAATTAACTCTGATTTTGACAGTGGAAATTGAGCGTCTTCAGAAAGAACCGCCTTCGCGGATTCAACACCAGTGAACTCGGTTACCGGAATAAAGGTTCTAGTCTTCTTATACTGCATATACCGCGCAGCATCAATATTCATCCTAGCGCCGTGATAAGACAGAGCAGCAATTCGAGGATTAATGTTGTTAATCTTACTGTCTACAGTTGAAAGTTCGTCATCTGTGAACTGGTAAATATTATGTTTACCCTTGCCAAAAAGGCGACTATAAACAATATCTGATTCAACACTTGGCGTTCTAATAGACAAATCTACACATTCTATAAAATTAAAATCCCGCATCAAATCAAGCACCGCTGTCGTCAAAGACGCCCTAACCTCCCAAACAAGACGAATACCTCGCAGAGTCGAGGAAGAAAACAAGGCTCTTACTCTTTCCGCTTCCTCGTTATTAATAACGTAGCTGGCAGGAGTTACCAAAACTAGAAAAGGCGCATCAAGAATCTCACAGTAGCTTACCATTCTATTGAGTACATAATAGGCTTCATCAACAGGCTTCAAACCAATTCTGTGTGTCAAGTCTTGATGACAACGCACCGCAAAAATGAAGTCGTTTGGCACCATCCTTCGCCATTGTTCAACCATTCGCTTATAAGGATACTCGTAGAACGTGTAGTTGACTTCTACGAAATTGAAAACTTGAGAATAAGCTTTAAGCGGAGACTTACCAGGAACCTTAAAGTAAGCCCAGCCACCCGTCCCAACAAGATAATCAGTCAATACCACACTCTCTATGACCTATTTATTAATCTAATCTCCATTCCTTCTCTTCAGTTTTACTGTACTCTCTCCCAGACTCTAACCAGTCGTTTCGCTGATACTTTAAAAACAGTAAAGAACGCATTATTCTAACCCTCACGAATTTGGGAGAAGTGGAAAAATGTCTCAAAACACCTTACTCAAGACCACATCAGCTCAACCTTTGCTTTCACTGAATATGCGAAACGTAAACCAACTTTTTCCAGGCTTCACCATCGGAGACTTCGCAGCCATCTATGGGTCATCATCAGTTCTTTCTTTGACATCACTTTTATGTGTTAGAGCTCAGCTGCCTGCACAGTTGGGCGGCTTAAGAAGCAACGTTGTATTTGTGGACGGAGGAAACACATTCAGACTTTACCAAGTCGCCCGCCTTGCCAAGCTTTATCAACTTGACCCTAAAAAAACCCTCGAAAACATCTACGTTTCTAGAGCGTTCACGGCATATCAAATAACAGCTCTTATTCTAAAGAAACTGAAAAACACAGTAAAACACTACAACGCTAAACTCGCCATAATATCCGATATCGCAGGCTTTTTCTTAGATAAGGATGTTTCAGAGGACGAGGCACGTCGAGTTTACAGCCAAGTAACTGGCTACCTTTCCAACTTCGCGAGGGAAAACCAAATCGTATTAGTCGCCATCTATCCACCACATCAGGAAAGAAGACGAAATAACTTCTTACACGCTCTAACGTGTTCACGAGCTAATACAGTCATATCAATTAGACAATCGAAATACGAACGAGAAATCGTATTGGAAAAGCATCCGCGTTACATGTTAGGCGTTGCGGAATTTCCATTTGAAAACCTAACATTGACTGATTTTATCGAGGCTTAGCAGTGGGCAAGACCATAGAGTCTTACCGCATGGCGCTGGAAGATGAAATTCGCAGATGGAAAGGCTTCTCAAAACCACTACGCACTGAAGACCGAAAAGCATTTGAGACGTTAATGGACGCTTGCAGACTTTTCGCTTCAGCAGGAAGCAACGCCACTCAACCCATACTCTTCGAGCCCATGATCATGTCGATTCTACTCTTTCAGCAAAAGAAACTTCACCGGTTAGAGAAGGCGTTAGATGCAATTAAGCAACACAGTCAACCCTAAACGTATCAGAGGCTGGCTCTTCGACGTTTACCCTTCTGAACCCGGCGAAGTGATAGTATGGATTATAAGCAAGCGCGGGGAACGAGTCAGGTTAACAGACAAGTTTCAGCCCAAAATCTATGTTTCAGGCAAGCAAGAAGACATAGAACGATTAGCCAGCCAATTCTATTCAAGCCAAGCTATAGCTTCTTGGAATTTCGCTTACAGATACGCTCACCCAAAAGACACTGAAATATCCAAAGTCTTAGAAATTTCCCTCAAAGACTGCAAGAGAACATCGTCATTTACTCGGAGTATTCTGAAAAAAGGCGATTATCTTCAATATGAAGTTCACAACTGCTCTTTGCATGGCGATAGAGCTTACCTCTTCAGCAAAAACTTGTTTCCGTTTGCTCTTATTGAAGCTGAAGCTGAAAGAACAGGATTGAAATACACACTTTTGGATACCGTAGAAAGCACAGATTACAGTATCCCATCCTTACGAACAGCAAAAATTGAAGTTGATATTGCGAAAACAGGCAAAATAGCAGGCTTTAAAGACCTCCTAGAAAGGATTGTTGTAACTCAAGCTAACAAAAAAGTAAGCATAGATGCTGGAGATGAAACTGACAAACTAATGCAGCTCGTCAGCACCATCAAAACATTGGATCCTGACTTAGTTTTGACAACAGGTGGAGACTCCTGCCTATTCCCGTATCTCATACATAAAGCAACAATCAATAATGTTCTGAATAAATTTATCTTAAGCAGAGACAAAGTGCCTTTTGCTTCGAAAATAGCACATGGTAGAACTTTCTTCTCGTATGGACGTTCGTTTTACAAAGCAGCAACTATGAGACTTTACGGAAGAGTCCATATAGATAGAAACAACACTTTTGTTCTGAACGAGGCTGATTTTGATGGTCTTTTCGAGATAGCAAGAACTTGTAGAGTCCCGTTGCATACAGCTTCACGATCGTCTATAGGATCAAGCATGTCCTCACTCCAGTTCTATCAGGCGATAAAGGATGAAGTGTTAATTCCAAGAAACAAAAGCATTCCTGAGTCCTTCAAGTCTGCTTATGAACTGCTTGTTGGAGACCGAGGAGGCTTCGTCTACGAACCACAAGTTGGTATTCACGAGAACGTCGGCGAAGTGGATTTTTCCTCGATGTACCCCAGCCTGATGGTTAGGAATAACATTTCTGCTGAAACCGTATTGTGTAAATGCTGCCCAAATTCCCGATTGCGCATTCCAGAGTTGAATTATCATATTTGCGAGAAGCGAAAAGGTGTTGTTCCCAAAGCTTTGGAGCTCGTTGTCTCTAAGAGATTGCATTACAAGCGAATGAAGGAAGAGACACAAGACCCTGCGCTCAAGGAAGTTTATAACAAGCGACAAGCAGCTTTAAAATGGATCCTCGTAACGTGTTTCGGTTATCTGGGTTATAGGAACGCCAAATTTGGTACTGTTGATGGTCACATGGGCGTGTGCGCTTTTGGCAGAGACACGTTTCTTAGAGCTGCACGTATGGCAGAAGCAAGAGGTTTTAAGGTTATTCATGGAATTGTCGACTCCTTATGGCTGAAGAAGGTAAACACAACAACCACCGAGTACAATGATTTGTGTAAAGAAGTAACTGAGAAGATAGATGTGCCCTTGAATTTTGAGGGACATTATAAGTGGATTGTTTTTCTTCCATCAAAGATGCACCCAAACATTGGTGTCCTAAACAGGTATTATGGAGCTATGAAAAACGGCAAAATTAAAGTCAGGGGCATAGAAGCTCGTCGTAGAGACACGCCTCGTTTTGTTTACAACGCTCAGATGGAGATTATCAAAATCTTGGCTACCGCTAACGACTCCGAGCAGTTCATGGAAAAAATTCCAGTAGCACTGAAAGTCGTAAAAAAGTACAGACAAAAGCTGCTCGACGGAGACGTCCCAATATGGGATTTGATAGTCACAAAGCACCTGTCAAAGCATCCCCGAAGATACAAGCAAAGAGTTAGCCAAGTAATTGCTGCAGAACAATTGATGAAAGAAGGCGCTGAAGTTAACGCAGGCAAAAACATCCGATTTTTATTCACAAACGCCGAAGATAAGAGGCATGAACGCCGTGTCAAAGCAGAACAATTGATTGAAAACGGCATTAATCCAGATGCAAAAAAATATCTGCTCCTTTTGTATGCTTCAGCAGCAAACATTCTAAGCTTTTCGGGATACACAGTCAAATCAGTGTATGATAGCATTCGAGGACATAAAATAAAGAAAATTACGGATTTCTGATCCGCACCTAAAAACTATAAAAAAAGAACTGTGTTCGGATGGTATCTACTCTTGAGTTGAGGTTCAAATCCCACCTGTTCTTATAGGTTTAATTAAAGACTTTTAAGAATCATCGTGGTTTTACTTGAGAAATGTAAACAAAATCTTTACAATCTATTTATTGATTTGGAGGTTTGTTAAGAACTTAACGATCAACGACGGCCACCACCACCAAAACCACCAAAACCGCCACCACCGCCAATAGTCGTTACGATCTCAGAAATAACAAAGTCGGTGTATTCGGTTCCAGGAGTATAGATTCCACCTTCGTATAAGCCGTCCGTGGGAGTTCCTGTTGAACTGCCTCCAAGATAGAGAGTATGCTGACCGGGTCCAAGCTGAGGAGAAGAGTAAACTATCGATTGGAATGTTTTTGTCGGCATGAAGGTGAAAACTTCGCCTGAAGTCGTATTGAGGTGAATTAATCTAGGTGTCCTTGGGGAGTTAAGATTTATGAGCATAGAGTATTGGGTGGAGTCGTCGCCGGGGCCCTGTGCCATACCAGAACTGCCCACAGCGATTAATGTTCCGCCAGTAATGTTAAAATCGCCAAATCCATAATCTATCGCAGCGTTAAAGCTTCCGATTGGACCATTAATAATAACGGTGCCGCCACTCATGTCCATGAATCCGTTTGAATCTACGCCGTCACCTCCTGACGCACTAACGACGATGTATCCGCCATTGATGTGCAGCCATTGACCTTCAGCGGGGGGTGCAAAAGGGTCTGCTGGCCCATCATTTCCACCAACTATATTTATTCCGTCGTCACTAGACTCAAGTTTAATTTGGCCATCGTTTATCGTTATTACAGAACTCTCCAATCCCTCGAAGGAGTCTATTATGTTTATGTTTCCGCCGTTTATTGTAAGATAGGTGTCAGAGTGAAACCCGTCATCGCCAGTTGAAATGACGAAAGACCCTCCGTTAATTGTTATTTCAGAATTAGAGTGGATGGCGTCATCAGCGCAGTTTGCTGTGATATTGCCGCCTTCAACTACTACGCTAGCAATTCCCTTGACACCTTTAGTAGATGTGCTATCGCTGACAGTGCTGGCACTGCCCCCACCTGAAACTAATGTAATTTCTCCGCCAGTTATGATGACATCAGTATAAGCCTCGATAGCATCTCTATCAGAGGTAATGCTTATTACACCACCCTCAATAGAAACGTAGCCTCTTGTAATATCAGCGTCATTATCGGATTTGAAGCCGTCACCCTCCGCATTTACTGTTATTGCTCCATTTTTGACAATGAGGTAGTCTTTGCCTCGAATGCCATCATCTACTGAACTTAATGTGATGACGCCGCTTTTGATGATAAGTCCGTCTTTGCTTGCTATGGCGTCATTGTAGTTTCCGTCAACGTTTAGAGTGCCGTTGCCGTAAATAGTGAGGTCGGATCTGCTGAAAACAGCCGCGTTTGGCTCATCTGTGTCCGGTTCAAGAATGTACGATGTGCCGTCTGTCACATAATTATCAGTACCTTCTTGAAGAACTATAATAGCCTTTTCAGCATTCACAATGTATATGGGAGAACTCGTAGAGCAGCTAATGTCGACACCGGATAGGATGAGCCTCACAGTTTCTTCATCATTCGTGTCCACGATTACTTGCCCATCAGTAAGGAAACCAGTTATTCTGTAGTTAGCTGCCGATGTGATTGTTATTTTGCTGCCGTCAACGGTTGCAACTCCTGTTGCGCTAACGGTTATTGAGTCCCCATTCAATTCCACATCAATAACCTCAGAGCTATTCCAGTCATAATCATCTGAGTCTTCATGGTCCTCAGCGTTTATGTGGGGTGGAATGGTGGGTGAAGGCGGAGGTGTTGGGGTAGGAGTTGGAGTTGG
>CAYFXZ010000017.1:36068-42433 GCA_964347245.1 uncultured Candidatus Bathyarchaeia archaeon
TAGGAGTTGGAGTTGGAATAGGAGTTGGTGAAGGCGAAGGGGTAGGGTTTGGTGAAATTGAGGGTGAAGGCGTTGGGGTGGGCAATCCCTGGTCTGGTTCGCCAGAGTTGCCATTGAGTAAATCAGTTTCTGATATTACATACACTACAAAAGATAATAATAAAACAGCGCATACAAACAAAATGACTAGTTCTTTCTTACCCATATTTCATTTACATTATAAAGTGAGCTTAATAAGTATACGTCCTAAAAAGTAATTGTCGTGACCGACTACAACAAACAGTAGAATTGAACATCTATTAAACGGCTATATATAGAAAAAGGAAAATCCCAGATTTTTCTGGCATAAAGGGATTAACAGTTAGGTTTTGCAACCCAATTTTTCGAAAATTGACCCAAGAAATACTTTTAAGTTGTTCGCCACCAGTTAAACAAGCAGTGTGAGTGTTGAAACCGTGAAAATTCGAATGATAAAACTGAATCCAGATTTCCTTTTAAAATCTATTCAAGGAAAAACAGCGTCTTTCGCTTCTAACCTGCCCGATGACACTGAACTCTTAGACATTAAGTATGATTTATTCTCCAAACAAGTGCTCGCAATAGTGAGAAGCGATAGCTTTGAAGATGTTGAAGAAGAACATCCAACTCCGGAATTCAATGTGACTTTCAATTCAAGCATCAAAACTGAACCGCAGCTTAAACCAAAGTCCTTAACTAAGCTTTCCCCAAAGCCCACTATTAGTATGCAACCAGAACCCAAACCCGCAGAAAAAGTGCTGGTTGCAGTAAACCAAGACGTAAGAGCAGTGGAGGAAGAATTCAGCCCGGAGCAACGTGAACTATTAAGTTTCACAGTAGATGGAGACTACGTCATAATAAAGCCTACACAGTACTTAAAAGCTGAATGGAACGAAATAAACAATATCGTAAAAAGTTTGGGGGGCAAATGGGTGAAAGGAGACTTCTTCAGCTACTGGGAAATCCCACCAGAATAGAGCTTTCAAAATCCATTTGACGAAAAAAATCTTCACAAACCTAAACCAAGAATATTTTCTTTTTTCTCCGTTTCTTGCATAAGGGTAATTTGCAGAAGAAACCATAGAGGAATCCATAAAAGAGACAGAAATGCAAACAGCTCATTATAGGCGCTACAAATGAAAGATTCGACAATGTTTTCTATGAATAGTTCAGAAAACCATCTTTTTGGGGATGTTATGAGGAAAAAAGCTTGCAAACGGTTTAATACAGGTTGCGGGCTTCTCTTCTTTTTTCCGCCTCTTCATAGAAGCGTAGAATTTCATCGATGATTTGCACGTTAGAAAGAATCATCCGCCTGCAACAATACCGTTTAATGCCCAAGCTATCCAGAATATCGCTGGCGTTTTCGCCTGTTCTTATTCTTCGGGCGAATTCATCCCAACGGTCTCCGATCAATTTGCCGCAGGTGAAGCATCTGACTGGGATTATCATTTATTTTTTCTCCTTACCTATAGCTCTTTTGCGCCTTCGCGCGTGCGCCAGGACCGCCGAACTTCTTCGGTTCCTTTCTTCGCGAGTCCCCAGCAATCATGGTGCGGTCATATTCAGTGAAGACTGTACGTACGTGACTGCTTTTAGTCCATTTCAAAAGCGCGTTTGCAACTGCCATGCGAGCTGCTTCCGCCTGTCCCATATAACCTCCTCCGGATGTCTTAACGTCCATATCTAGCTGTTTCCACACGTCTTCACCCACTTGCAAGAGAGGTTCCATAATCTTTTCTCGGGCGATTACTGGTTCAAAAATCTCCACTGGAGTCATATTTATTCTCACTCTACCAACACCAGGTTTGACTACGGCTCGGGCTACGGCTGTTTTCCGTTTTCCACTAACAACCAAAACTTTCTTGGGCATGTTTATTCACCTTGATTCCATCCTATTTCTTTAGCCAAGTGCGCAAGAGTAAAATATGGCCCTTTCAGTTTTGCGACTTGGGCTTCTTTAAAAGAAACCATCTGCTGGTCTTTAAGGTCTTCGGGCACGTTAAGATATACCCTTAGCTTCTTCAGAGCGTTCTTTCCCTTCGGCTGTTTGAAAGGTAACATCCCTCGCACTGTTTTGCGCAATATCCTATCCGGACGCCGATAGTGGAATGGTCCTCTCCTTGGAGCTCCAACTTCAAGAAACTCTTTGGTTTCTGCAACTTTGCTTCTCTTTTTTCCGGAAATAACAGCTTTTTCAGCATTAACTATGATTACTTTTTCTCCGTCTAACAATTTTTTGGCAACAACACTAGCCATCCTTCCGAGGATGAGTCCGTCAGCGTTTACAAGGGTAATTGGGTTTTTGGTTGGCATTTTTTCACCGGATTATCCTGACTTTTGATCCTTTTGGGTTTCTTTCTACAAGTTCTGGAATAGATAAGTACTTTGCTTTCGCCGCTGCAAGTTTTTCTTTCGCCTTTTCAGAAGCTTTTACAGCTGCAACTGTTACTTTATGGTCTATAGTTCCTGATCCCAAGATTTTGCCAGGAACCACTACCATGTCACTTTTTTGTGTGTACCTGTTTATTCTGCTGAGGTTGACCGCTGCACGTTGCTGTCTTGTTTTAGCCAAGTATGTTGCTACATCTCTCCAAATCTTGGCTTCATTTTCGTTGCCTTGTTTTTTCAAGAAGCGGATAAGTTTGATAAGTTCTGGATTTGTAGATTTAGTTTTTTTCACTTTGTTTCCACCTTTAGCTGCTTCATGAATTCTCTCAGTTGCTTGTCTAGGATTTTGGAGGCTTCTTTTATTATCCTCTCAGGAGGAAGTACGCCAGTCGATTCTATATTCATTATGAAGGCATTTTTCTCCCACTCGACCTTAATGGCTGAAGGCATTTGCGGGCAAACACCAACACAGTCCATACATAAATTACATGCAAGAAGATCTCTAATTTCTACCTTGTTGTCTTTGATGGCAAGCACGTTTTTCGGACAGATATCCACGCACTTGCCACAATCCGTGCATTTCGCTCTTTCGATCTCTATTTTTGGATAATACTTATAAGCGCACACTGCTACCGGTTGCCATTTTGCGTGGTTTTGCCCTTTTCCAAGTCTAGCGTAGGCTTCAAGTTTCAGTTTTTGTCCTTTAGCCAGTTTTATAATGGGCACTTTGTCTGAAACGGGAACTATTTCTGGGTTTTCAGAGACAAGTTCTCCTGAATAAACTGTGCGTGTTCCCTCATCAGATTCTGCGTCCATGGTGAGGGTTACGCGGCATAGGTTGCAACCAAACTCGCTCTCGCACTTGCATTCTTCAGGAAGGTTGTAGCTGTCCAAGTCTGTTTTTAATGGCGTTAATCCAAGTCTGTGTGCTATTATCTCATCTTGTAGAATGGAAGAGTTTTCAATCATAACGACTTCGTCGATAGCCATACTGGGAACTTGAGCAAGGGCTATTCGCCGCAGAGCATTAATTAGCGGTACATCTGCTTCTTTTATGGCTAAGCTAAGTTTTGCTTCGCCTTTTTCAAGTACTTCTATTTTCACTTGACAGGGACTCTCCATAATGGGTTATGAATAATGACTATGCGGTTCAATAAAAGTGTCAGTGGATTATTTCAATATTTCTGTTAATAAATGTCGAAAGATGAAAACTATACACGTCTTCCTCTTCTGCCACCCGGCCTTCTAGTTCCATCATGGGGAATTGGGGTGACTTCTTCGATGCGTTCAATTCGGAAGCCGAATCTGGCAAATGCACGTATAGCAGCCTGAGCTCCGGGACCAGGTGTTCTTGGACCTGACCCTCCTGGAGCCCGGACCTTGATATGAATAGCGGTTATTCCTTTATCTCGGGCGATTTCAGCTGCTGCGTTTGCAGCGCGCATAGCTGCGTAAGGCGAGGATTCCATACGGTCTGCTTTAACGAACATACCACCTGATGTGCGGGCTATTGTTTCTGCTCCTGAAATGTCAGTTATGTGGATTACTGTGTTGTTGTAGCTGCTAAAGATGCGAACGACGCCCCATTTTTCACTTCTTTTGCTTATTATCTTCGTCCTCCTCTTCCTCTTCTGCCTCTAGGCGGAGGCCTTATCTCTGGTTCTTTGGCAACGAAAGATAGTGCTTGGCGTAGTGGGTGCGTCTCGTTTACAATAGCGCTTTGGAGTGAGTACTTTACTTGCTCTTCTTCCGTTTTTGCTACAGTGTAGCTTGGCACTGTCACACGTCGGTTTCCTATGGTTATGTGACCATGAGTTATCAACTGACGCGCTTGGAAAATTGTTCTTGCTAATCCTTTTCGGAAGACTATTGTTTGAAGCCTTCGTTCCAGTAGGTCTTCTATTGATAAGTCTAAAACGTTATCCATGACTGAGGTTTCCGCGAGTATTCCCAGTTTCTTGAGGCGCGTTAGAAGTTCGTTTTCCGTTTTCGTGCGTTCTTCAGGCGTTTTGCCTATCAGCGAACGGGCTATGCCTCTAGCTTTTGACAATGTTGTTTTGTGTCGCCATAGTTCGTGTTTGTTTCTCAAGCCATATTGACCGATTAGTTTAAGTTCCTCTTGCAGGATGTCTTTGCGCCAGCGAAAACGTGGAGTTTCATATTTTTTGCGTTGTTTTTTAGGATCGCCCATTCATCTCTACCTCAATCAGCTGCTTATGAACCTCCAGACCTCTGAACCGACTTTTTCTTGACACCTAAGGCTTTTCCTGCTCTTCCAGTAGTTTTTGTTCTTTGTCCACGCACTTTCAAACCATAAGCATGGCGATATCCGCGCCAAGACCTTATTGCTTTTGCCTCGTCAATGTCCGTTTTTGTCCTCAAAACAAGGTCGGCACTTATGAGGTGCATGTCTTTTCCTGTTTCAGCGCTTTTTCTTTTGTTAAAAAGCCAAATTGGCAGACCATATCTTGTTGGGTTTTTAATAATTTCTTCTATTTTTTTAAGTTCTGTTTCTGTAAGGAATCCCACTCTCACGTCAGGGTTTACCCCTGCTTTTTTAAGTATGGCGCTGGAGAGGCTCATGCTTATTCCTTTGATTGCTGTTAAAGCGTAAACAGTCTTCAGGGTACCGTGTACGTCCGTACCCATTATACGAAGTATATGACGATATTCCTGTGACATTCCTATTTTTCATCCGTTCAAGCTTGAAGCTAACTACGAAAGTGAGCCATAATTTATTTAAACCTTACTTTCTCAAAAACGAAACCAACACATCAAAGCGACAACAAACTGAAATTCGAAATGAAGTATCATACGCAGCTTATGAGGAAGCAACAAAAACATTATAGATTAATGTTTGGATTTCTTGAAAAAAACCAGAAATCCCACAAAGTGAAAAATGAAGTCATCATATAAGTTGCGAGTGATATCACTAAGTGAAGCCCATTCAATTTGACGGGTAGCATATTAGCTTTCTACGTATCCCGCGCAAAATATCAAAGAACTAAAAAAAGGAAATTGTGGGTTATTTAGTAGGGCATTCCGCCCATACCACCCATGCCACCCATTCCGCCCATACCACCCATTCCTCCAGGCATTCCTCCTGGTGGAGTTGGGGGCATTTTACCGCTGCTTTTGATGCTGATTAAATCGTCGATTTTCAATATCATGTTTGCTGCTTCTGTGGCTGATTTAATGACTTGTTGCTTCACGCGTAGTGGTTCTAAAACCAGCATGTCAAGCATGTTTTTTATTTTTCCTGTTGTGACTTCAATGCCGAAGTTCTTGTTGCTTGGTTTTTCGTGTTCAGCTCTCAAAGCTACCATAACGTCGATTGGATCTAAACCAGCATTTTCAGCAAGTGTCAGCGGAATAGTTTCAACCGCTTCCGCGTAGGCTTCAATAGCTAGCTGTTCGCGTCCGCCGACTTTAACAGCGAATTTTCTCAGGTTCTTAGCCAATTCAGCTTCTGGTGCACCGCCGCCAGCTACAATCTTTTGATCTTCCACAGCATTCCTAACAACGCATAAACCATCATGCAGCGAACGCTCAGCTTCATCAAGCAAGTGTGACGAGGCTCCCCGAATTACTATGGTAACTGCCTTCGGGTTTTTGCATTCGCGCACATATATGAGTTTGTCGTCGCCGATTTTGACTTCTTCAACAATTTTGGCTTTTCCAAGAGCTTTGGCATCCAAGTCTTTGACACTGGCTAATAATTCGCCGCCTGTCGCTCTGGCTAACTTTTCCATATCACTACTGCTTACGCTCTTAACTGTTAGTACACCTGCCTTCCCCAAGAAGTGCAGTGCCATGTCATCTACGCCTTTCTCGCAGAAAACCACGTTAGCGCCAGATTTTGTGATTGAGTTTACCATTTCTTTCAGTATGCGCTCTTCTTCATCCAAGAAGAGTTGCATCTGATCTGGGCTTTCAATATTGATTTTAGCGTCAAA
>CAYFXZ010000018.1:0-41100 GCA_964347245.1 uncultured Candidatus Bathyarchaeia archaeon
TTCCTGAAGTTGATCCTGTCCTTGGGCCAGAAATGAAATCTACCGGTGAGGTACTCGGCATCGCTAAATCCTTCGGTCTGGCTTATTGGAAAGCTCAAGAGGCAATAAATGCGTTGCCGACCGGGGGAACTGTATTGATAACCATCGCCGAGTGTGACCGTGAGAATTCCTTCTTGATAGAAGTAGCTAGACAATTCGTTAAAGTGGGCTTTAAGATAAGGGCTACAGTGGGTACACAGGCTTTTTTGGCCAGTTATGGCGTCAATTCTGAGCTTATACTCAAGGAACATGAAGGGCGTCCTAATATCACTGACGCTATTAAGAATAAAGAGATACAGCTGGTGATAAACACTCCTTCAGGTAAATTGAGCAAGTATGATGATTCTTACATTCGCAAGGCGGCTATTAGATATAAAGTGCCATATATCACATCATTGACGGCTGCTATGGCCGCAGTTAAGGGCATTACCGCTTATTGTGCGGGTAAATCAGGTGTAAAATCCATTCAGCAATACCATGCCGCCCGCACGCCAGTATAGTTTAGAAGCATTCCTTTCCCAGTTATCTTTTTGCAGCAGCTTAAAATGCTTATCATATCTATGAATCGGCATTCTAAACGGAAAGCCCTTAATCAATAGTTGTGACTTTCTTGAATCTTCTATGTTACTTAGCGGGCGAATTGTCAGTTAGTAGATATTTTCATTTGACTGCGTAGTGCAGGTTTATGGCGCGTCCATGCGTTAATTTTCCTATATTCTTTTAGCTCTGACAATCTTTCACTACTCAGACACGCTGTTTGATTGCACCATTTTTCCTTATAAAATCGCTGAAAATAAGGCTATTGATTAATGTATAAAAAAACTTTGGGCTATCGGTTGGCTGAAATAGGAAACAAAGCCGTTCGGTTCTATTCAGTTCATCCTTAGAAAAATTCTAGTTATATATGAAATATATGCATAAGGTTTAAAAATGCTGGCTAAAATTTAGTTGAGGGCCTCAATCCAAGAGTTTAATTTCCCAAAAAGTAAAAAAGCGTTCTTAGTCTTAGAGGACGGCATATTTTTTGTCGGCAAAGGTTTTGGAGCAATAGGTAAGACTTCAGGAGAAGTCGTGTTCTCAACTTCTATGGTAGGTTATCCAGAAGCGCTTACCGACGCATCATACAAAGGTCAAGTTCTAACTTTAACCTACCCGCTTGTGGGCAATTACGGCGTGCCGCCTTACGAACTCAACTTAGGTATACCCCTCTATTTCGAGTCAGACCGCATTCAAGTGCAGGGTCTCGTTATCCATGAACTGTGCCATCACCCTTATCATTGGGCGTCAACAAGGACCTTGGACAAGTGGTTGTCCGATGAAGGTATACCGGGAATCTGCGGCATAGACACCAGACATCTTACAAAGAAACTTAGGGCACATGGAGTATTGCTAGGAATCCTTCAGGTATGCGAGGCTGGAGAAGAACCCAGCTTTGACCAGCTTCTGATAGAAGCAAAAAGCATACCTGACCCTAACCTGACCGATCTGGTGCGTCAAGTTTCTGTGAAAGAGCCTGTTCACTACAAGGTTGAAGGTAAACATTCTGTTGTTTTAATCGACTGTGGAGTTAAGTACAGTATTATTCGGAACTTGTTGAAACGTGGAATCAGCGTGATAAGAGTGCCTTACGATTTTTCCGCCAAAGAAGTCATGGAGTACAAGCCAAGCGGTGTTTTTCTTAGTAACGGTCCAGGCGACCCGAAAAAATGCGTCAAAACAATAGACTGCGTCAGAGAACTTGTTGAAAAAGCACCGTTGATGGGAATTTGTCTCGGCGCTCAAATATTGACGCTAGCCTTAGGAGGAGACACTTACAAACTAAAATATGGGCATCGTTCCCAGAACCAGCCTGCTTTTGACATAAAGAACAAACGCTGCTACATTACCACTCAGAATCACGGTTACGCCATAGCAAACGAGACTATCAAGAACACGCCTTTGGAAGCTTGGTTCATGAATCCCAACGATAAGACCGTTGAAGGCGTCAAACATAAGAATAAACCAGTTTTTGCGGTACAGTGGCATCCTGAAGCTTCACCTGGACCCTACGACACCGATTTTCTCTTTGACACTTTCCAACAAATGTTGGAGGCTGCATAGAAATGCCCAAGTTCGACTGGATAAAGAAAGTTCTGGTGCTGGGAAGCGGCGCCATAAAGATTGGTGAAGCAGCCGAATTCGATTATTCAGGTAGCCAATGCCTTAAAGCCCTGCGGGAAGAGGGCATCGAAACAGTTTTGATAAACCCGAATATCGCTACTATACAAACTGACCCCCGCCTGTCAGGGAAAGTGTACCTCCTACCAGTAACTCCCAAATACGTGGAAAAAGTAATCCAGAAAGAAAAGCCCGACGGTATTCTTTTAGGATTCGGAGGACAAACAGCGCTTAACTGCGGGATTGAACTCGTAAAAAGCGGCGTCTTGGAAAAATATGATGTGAAGGTGTTGGGGACACCTATTGAAGCAATAGAAGACACAGGGGATAGAGAGCGCTTCAGACAAGTGATGCTTAAGGCTAATGTTCCACCCTTAAAAAGCAAGGCCGCTACAACGGTTGGGCAGGCTTTGGAAATTGCCAACCAGATCGGGTATCCTGTTATAGTTCGAGTGGCGTATACCCTCGGCGGCAAAGGTGCAGGTGTAGCACGGAACCCTTGGGAATTAAGAGACATAGTTACGCGTGGCTTGGCGCAGAGCAGAATAACCCAAGTACTTGTGGAGGAATACGTAGGTCATTGGAAGGAACTTGAGTACGAAGTAATGCGGGACTACGCGGACAACTGCTTGATTGTTTGCAATATGGAAAACTTGGATCCTATGGGTGTTCACACAGGCGACTCGATTGTCATTGCTCCTTCCCAAACGTTATCAAACCGCGAATACCACCTTATGCGGTCGGCAGCAATAAATGCCATACGAAGTTTAGGCATAATCGGTGAATGCAACATACAATGGGCTGCACACCAGAAGTCTGAAGAGTTCCGCGTTATAGAAGTCAACTCGCGTATGTCAAGAAGCTCTGCGCTTGCAAGCAAAGTAACTGGTTACCCTCTGGCGTACATCGCCACTAAGCTGTCTATCGGCTATCTTCTTCCTGAATTGATAAATAAAGTAACCGAGGTGACTACCGCCTGTTTCGAGCCGGCATTAGATTACGTTACAATCAAAATTCCCAGATGGGACCTACAGAAATTCCAGAATGCCGACCGTCATATAGGACCCCAAATGCGTTCTGTAGGCGAAGTAATGGCCATTGGCCGTTGTTTGGAAGAGGCGTTGCAGAAAGCAGTGCGAATGTTAGATATAGGCAGAAAGGGGTTGGTTTGCAACGAAGAGGATTTGGAACACGAATCAGCCGAGAAAATTAAAGATTTGCTGGCTAACCCGACTGACGAGCGGCTTTATAAGATAGTTAAAGCCTTGAAAATGGGCATTTCAATCGAGGAAATCTATAATCTGAGTGGTGTTGATCCATTCTTCCTCAATAAGATCAAGAACATCATTGACATGGAAAGACAACTCTGTTCCATTAGACTTACTGATAGTGACGCAAGAGAAATTGTAAGAGAAGCAAAGCGCGTAGGATTCTCAGATGAGCAAATCGCTTTTTGTCAAAAAACTAGCGAATCAGAAATAAGAAAATTCAGGAAAGATGCGGGCATTATTCCAGCGATAAAACAGATTGACACGTTGGCTGCTGAGTGGCCAGCAAAAACAAACTATCTATACCTAACGTATGGCGGAGATGAAGACGACATAGAACTAAGCAACGACAAGAGCAAAGTTGTCGTGTTAGGCTCTGGGGTCTTCAGAATCGGCTCAAGCGTGGAGTTTGACTGGTGCGGGGTTAACACGATTTGGGCGCTTAAGAAAAACGGCATTCAAGAAGCCATAATGGTCAATTATAACCCTGAAACCGTGTCAACAGATTATGATATCTCCGACAAACTGTACTTTGAAGAATTAACTACTGAGAGGATTTTGGATATCTATGAGAAGGAAAATCCGTTAGGCATAGTTGCCAGCGTCGGCGGTCAGATTCCAAACAATTTGGCTTTGAAATTGGCGAGTTCAGGCGTGAAGTTGCTGGGTACTTCAGCAGAGGATATTGATGTGGCTGAGGACCGATCAAAATTTAGTGCTCTTCTGGATGAGCTGGATATTCCTCAGCCGAGATGGAGCAAACTAAAATCTATAAACGCTGCTAAACGGTTCGCGGAGACAATCGGCTACCCAGTTATCGTGCGACCCAGTTATGTGCTTTCAGGCAGTGCAATGCGTGTGGCATATAACGAGTTAGCGTTGGAAAACTTTCTAAAATTAGCGGCAAAGGTTTCCCGAGATCAGCCTGTTGTAATCTCAAAATTCGTGAATAAAGCCAAAGAAGTCGAAGTTGACGGCGTTTATGATGGCGAAACCTGTTTGATAGGCTCCATAATGGAACACGTTGAAAACGCGGGTGTTCACAGTGGCGACGCAACTATGAGCATTCCCCCTCACACGCTTCCCAGTGAGGTTCAAAAAAAAATTGAAGATGCCACACAGAAAATCGTGAAAGCCCTGAAAATCAAAGGACCCTACAACATCCAGTATCTTGTAAAAGAGGGTGAAGTCTATGTTATCGAATGTAACCTGCGTGCTTCACGGTCAATGCCTTTTGTGAGCAAGACACGAGGTATAAATCTTATTGAGCTTGCCACATTGGCGATGCTTGATAAGAAATTTGAAGCTGTGCTCAAAACATGCGGTTTACCGCTTCCAAATCATTTCGGTGTGAAAGTGCCCCAGTTCAGCTTCATGCGTTTGAGTGGGGCTGATCCCGTGCTGGGTGTTGAGATGCTCAGCACAGGCGAGGTAGCTTGTTTAGGCGAGAACTTCGATGATGCGTTTTCGAAGGCAATGCAAGCTGCAGAGTTCCGAATTCCACCTAAAGGTGGTTCAGTGCTCATAACTGTTGGTGGTGAAGAGCCAAAAAGAAGAGTTGTTCCTTTGGCCAAAACTTTCGAGGAGATGGGTTTCAAAATTTATGCTACTGAACATACGGCTGAGGTGCTTCAAGCTTCAGGAATAAAGAGAGTATCAGTGCTTAGCAAGGTTAAAGAGTCCACCGAAAACCCTAACATTCTTGATTATCTTCAAAACCAAAAAATCGATTTGGTCATAAATATTCCAATGGCGAACAAACAGAGAAACTACTCGGAAATCTTGACCGATGGCTACATCATCCGAAGGCAAGCGGTGGAGTTCAATGTTCCAGTAGTAACGAATTTGGAGTTGGCTTCTGCTCTTGTGCGAGTGTTAAAAAAGAGAGATCAGAATGGTAACTCACTTTGTTCTTTGAATGACTACATGAATGAACTGGCGTGGAAGCTGTGGTAAAACTTTCTATACGTATAGTCTAAGCGTATAGAGAATTGCAAAAGATATTAATACCAGTTTGGGTTATTCAGTTGGCTACTGGTTGGAGGTAAACGAAACTAAAAACCAAGCAAAATACCCGAACAATCGACGAAATAAATGAGAAAATTAGAAAGGGCGATGCCCAAGTTTTAACCGCGGAAGAAATGAAAAGACTCGTTGAAAGCAGCGGCGTCGAAGTTGCTTTCCGAGAAGTAGACGTTGTAACAACTGGAACTTTTGGAGCGATGTGTTCTTCAGGTGCAATCATAAATGTTGGGCATTCAGACCCGCCAATAAAAATTGAGAATGCTTGGATCAATGACGTCCCGATTTGCCATCCTGGCGCGGCCGTGGACCTTTACATTGGAGCCACTTCTATGTCGGAAAAGCAGCCTTTCGAGTACGGCGGCGGACACGTTATCGAGGATCTCATAAGTGGCATAGAAGTTGAATTGAAAGCTACGGCTTATGGCACTGACTGTTACCCGAGGACGCAAGTCAAAACTCGCTTGACAAAGGACGAACTAAACCAATTTTATCTGCTTAACTTCCGCAACTGTTATCAACGCTACGCTTGTGCGGTAAATAGTCGTGACGAGTCAATCTACACATACATGGGCAAGCTACTGCCGCGATTGCGCAACGCCACTTTTTCAGGTGCTGGCGAATTGAACCCGCTGATGAATGACCCTGACTACGAGACCATAGGCATTGGCACTAGGATTTTCTTGGGCGGTACGCAGGGATACGTAATTAGTGAAGGAACGCAGCATGATCCGCAGAACCGCTTCGGCACCATAATGGTCCGGGGAAATGCTAAGAAAATGAATCCTGAGTTTCTGCGGGGCGCATCTTTCACAAGGTACGGCACCACGCTTTACGTTGGCCTAGGCATACCCATTCCTATTTTGAACGAGGGCTTGGCTAAGAAGACCGCCATACGTGACGAGCAGATTTTCACAAACGTTCTTGATTACGGTGTTCCTCGTAAGAACAGACCTAAACTGGCTGAAGTCAGCTACAAAGAGCTGAAGTCGGGCTCTATAACCGTGAAGGACCAGCACATCAGAGTCAGCTCGCTATCCAGTTTGAAGACTGCAAGGAAGATTGCTGGGATGTTGAAGTCCTGGATTACGCAGGGCGAATTCTTCTTGTCTGCACCTGTTGAGAGATTGCCGGCTGACTCAGTGTTCAAGCCTATGCGGCAGACTGAAGAGACGTCGTTTGTGGCTAACGTAATGCAGGAAGCGGTTACGTGTAGCGAGAGCGAAGAGGTGAAAGTCATCGCAGAGCGCATAGTTACGCGGTCTGTTAATCACATCGTGGTCGTGGACGGCAATAACAAGCTTACTGGCATCGTGACTTCTTGGGATATTACGCGTGCGTTAGCTCAAGGAAAAAAAACGTTGGCGGACATTGTCACCCGCCACGTAATAACAGCGAAACTAGATGAACCTTTAGAGACCGCATCGAGGCGGATGGCACAGCATAACATTTCCGCTTTGCCAGTTATAGATAATGAAAAGAAGGTGTTGGGCATTGTCACAGCTGAAGATGTATCGAAGCTTCTGGGAAGGTGAACGCTGAATGGTACGAATACTCCTAAGTTTCTCGGAAAACATCGTTGAGAAGCCGATAATATCGCAGATAGTTTTGGAACTGAAAGTCCCAATCAACATAATCACGGCTCACGTGGACTCAAAGGGCGGTGAGGTCTTGGCTGAAGTAGAGGATGATGCGTTGCAAAAGGTGATTAAGAAGTTTCGTGAACGAGGTGCCGCGGTCAGCATACCGAAGCTCATTGAAATTGACAGCGAAGAATGCATCAGCTGCGGAGCCTGCATCACGTTATGCCCTGTTGAAGCGATTACACTAGAAGAAGATGCGACCGTGGTTTTCAATCAGGAAAAATGCCTCGGTAGCACCTGTAGCGCCTGTGTGGACGCTTGCCCTTTAAGAGTCATAAGATCAGTTAAACAGAACAGTTCGGAACTAACAACCAACAATACGCATTAAAAGGCGCTCGGAGCGTAGCAATGAAGCTCTTCAAGGAAGCATTCCAGCTTAAGGAATCACAGTGCACAGTAATCGCCGACAAACCGGAAGGCATTCAAAGAGCTAAAAACGCAATAAAATATCATCGACACAGCCTCAAAGCATACATTAAAATCCACCCACAATTTTTTCACACACTCAAACCTGTTCCCGTGCCGAATGAGCCATTGGTAGCTAAGCTGATGGCGGAAGCTGCCGAAAAAGCAAACGTTGGACCTATGGCAGCCGTCGCTGGAGTCTTAGCTGACCTCGCCGTAAATGATATGCTAAACACAGGCTGCAAGGTGGCAGTCGTGGAAAACGGGGGCGAAATCTCTGCAGTATCCAACACGGCTATCGATGTGGCGGTTGCCGCTGGAGACGAGCCACTTTCAAGACGTTTCGGCTTCAGATTAACGGAATTTCCCATAGGTGTTGCAACGAGTTCGGGGTATTTCAGCCACGCATTTAGCTTCGGTGATGCAGAAGCAGCCATAGTTTTCTGCAAAAACGCTGGATTAGCAGATGCCGTAGCAACAGCAGTATGCAACGTGGTGAAAGGCGAGGATCATCAAGTCGCAATCCAAGCTGGAATAAGCAAAGCCCAATCTATTCAAGACGTCAAAGGTGTACTCATAGTCTATAAAGGATTCACTGGGACCGCAGATAAGATCCCTAAGATAATCAAGGTTAACCCTGAAACTTAGCTGTGCTCTTTTCATCAAGTTGTTAAATCTTCAGAAAAAGCGAATTCAATTGAAAATTTTTTGATTCCTGATATGGACAGAAAGGCTACGGTTTTGGCTTAAGTATTTTTTCAGCTTTTTCTACGTCGTTGACTCGTAGTATTAGAGCAATTTTGCAGTCCACATGCACTGCGGATGAGTAGGTGTATTGCATATTTATGGTGCGTTCTGCTAGGATTTTGGTAATTTTTGAGGGTTTGCCTTCTTCCGTTATGAAAACTGCGGTTCCTTGCGTTTTTTCCTCAGGATCTTCACCTAAATCGAGACTCTTTGAGAGTTCTGTTCTACAGGTAATTCGGAAACTCGATTTGGAGGCTTCTAGATTTGCGGAGTAAGTCTGATATTAAAGACGCATTTCCTTCTCCATTTCTCTTGCTAGGTTTTTCCAAACTTCTGAGTCTGATTTCCTAAGTTCTTTGGCAAGTTGCTCAATACGAGTTTTGGCGACGCCTTCAATGAGATCGTGAGCGAGGTGTAGCGCGGTGAATCTGAGTCTGCTTTTTGATCTGGTTACAGATTTGATTTCGTAGATAAACTGAGAATATTTGGCTGGTCCTTTGAGATGAGTGCTTGTCCACATCAGTCTTTTTGGGTAAAGACAGACAAGTTTTTGTTTTATTGTTGTTTCGCCTCCGACTCGGAATTTGTCTGTCAAAATAAATGTGTTTTCCGAAATCGACTTCACTTCCCGAGTAGCTTTTTCTTGCATTAGGAATGGATCTTGGGGCGTGAAGTCAGTGCACCATTCGTATGCTTTGTGAGCTGGGAGGTTAAACTTTTGAGTGAATTGATACTTAAGAGTTTGAAGCATGACTGATCGCTCTAAATTTTATGTTTTTTAGCTTAATATCCTTGTGGTAGCGACTATGTTTACGCTAGAAAAGGGTTGTCCGGATTAGGTCCCATGATTTCACTTACGTTATAACTTTTTTCAAAAAATAGTGCAGATAAAAATTGGACTTCAAAGAATTTTAAAACAAAGAAACTAAATCTTAACGTTCTCAGTTCCGTTGTATGTAGTGACTATCAAAGCTGTTCATCAAAAATCGATTATTTGAAGAAAAAACTACTATATTCAAGTAACAATATGTAGCAAAGTGCGATGATTCATGTTGTTCAAACGCAATTCAAAGTCTATTGGTTTCTTCTATGTTATATTTGCATCGATTACTTGGGGTGCCAATGGCATAATAGTAAACTATGTTGACCTTTCGCCTTTCTCAATAGCTTTTTTCAGAGTGTTTTTTGCGGCTCTTTTTCTTTTGCCTTTTCTGTTTTTGAAACTGAAGGAAGGAATTAGGGAAGCTACCAAAATCTGGAAAAGCATCTTGACTCTTGGAGTCTTGTTGAGTTTGGGTTGGGGATTTCTTTTTCAGTCGATGAAGTTTCTGGCAATTGCAGACGCTGTTCTATTAAATTACACTGCACCGGTCTTCGTAGCTATACTAGGTCCATTTTTCCTAAAGGAACCTATTGAAAAATCAACAATAATTGCTATTAGTTTATCTCTAATAGGCATTACCGTTATTTCTTATCAGTACGGTTTTCAAAACAATACATTTAATATTCCAGGAGTTGTTTTTGGGCTCCTTGCAAGTCTTTTGTATGCTGGTTTTATTATTCTTTCCAAGAGAACCCTTGTCCATATAGGTAGTCCCATCCTTGCTTTTTGGATGTATTTAACATCTGCAATCTTATTGTCTCCTTCTTTTATAGGTACGAATCTTGATTTATCTTTAACTTCTTGGATACTTTTGTTATTGCTGGGTGGATTCAATACTGGTTTTGCAGTTACGGTATACCTTGAAGGGCTCAAGTCAATAAAGACACAGAAAGCTGTAATACTTACGTATCTGGAACCACTATTTTCAATAATCTTTGGTGCTTTATTCTTATTTCAAGAACCAACCATCTTCATGCTTGGGGGCGGATCTCTTATTTTGATTGCAAGTTACATTGCAGTATCAAAATGATTCAAGATTAAAACAGGATATTCATGAAAATGAGTTTAATGCCTGTACCTAAGCGCGCAATTTATTATACAACCTATAGGTATTTGTCTAAGAGAGTTTACGGACCTTAGACGGTCTAATTAAAGCAACAATTTGGTGAGAAGATTGGCCGTTCCAATTGAATTGTTCTTTGTGTTTCTGCGAGATTTTGCTATCTTTTTCGCGATATATCTTATTGTCTCTCTTAGCCTTAATTTGGAGCACGGATTTGCTGGAATACCCAACTTTGGAAAGGTATTAGCAGTTGCTGGAGGCGCTTTTGTAGCGGGTTTCTTTCCAGGCAGATTAGTAGCTTTGGTCTCAAATATCGGCACTGCACAGTACAACGGATTTTGGGATTACGCAAGCACGGTTTACCACACCACCATCGTAGATGAAGTTAACAAAGTACTTACAGGAAACCCGGCATTTTCCATCGCAATTCTTCTTTTATCGATTCTGTTAGCCGCATTGGTGGGCGCGGGTCTGGGATATGTTGCTTCGTTTCCAGCTATCAATCTTCGTGAAGATTATTTGGCCATTATATTATTGGCAATGGGCGAATCTATCCGGGTAATCGGGCATAACTTACAACCAATAGTGGGGGGCCAATGGGGTGTTTTTGTTCCAGATGTTTTCGGATGGGCTGGCGATTTGCGCTATCTAGCTGTCTTGTTCTTTGTAGGGGGTGCGTGTATTTTGGTGTTCCTTTTTCAGGAACGTTTGGTAAGGAGTCCATTGGGAAGAATGCTAAGGGCAACGAGGGATAACGAAGATGTGGCTGAAGCCCTAGGTAAGAATGTTACCAACATACGAATGAAAGTAATAGTGGTTGCTGCCATGATCGGAGCAATAGCTGGTGCCTTAGATGCATTCAAAACAGGCGGAGTAACCGCCTCAATGTATCATCGGGAAACTTGGACATTCTGGCCTTGGGTTATGGTAGTTCTGGGCGGGGCTGGCAACAATATTGGTGTCGTTGGAGGAGTTTTCATTTTCACTCTACTTAGAAGAGGAATCGATTTCTTCAAGGGTTCTCTGGATCCATTTGTTCCTTTTAGTGTTGTATGGCTTGAGCCGCTCCTTATGGGAGTGATACTAATTCTCATTCTGATGTACAGACCTGAAGGAATTATCCCTGAGAAACCGATTTCAACTTTGGAAGAAACCAATCTCGAGAAACTAAAAAAGTCTCTGAAACGAATCTTTAGATTCAGAAGAAATTCCGAGGTAGATAACTAGCGTTTTTTATTTTGTGCGAGTTGATAAGAGTCTTCCAAGGACTTCCTCGGTTTTTTTACTAAGCCTAGATAATTTATGACGCCAATCTACTCCGAGAATTCCTTTTGGAGCTAAAAGTAATGTAATTGCTATCGCAATAAGAGGAACAAGGGGCCTGTACGGAAGTATCCATGGTCCGAATTGCATAGCCAGCCAATTTGTCCCCAAAAGCTCTGCAAAACCAATAAGAAAACCGCCAAGCACAGCCCCATAGATATTTGTTAGGCCACCAATTATACTCGCAGCGAAGACGCTTACAATGAGTTTTGAACCCATATCAGTGTTCCCTGGAAACCATAACGGAAGAAGCGCTCCGGAGAGGGCGCCCAACATTCCTGCAATTAACCAAGAGACCATATAAACAACATTCACGTTGACGCCCACAACACTCGCTAGGGAAGGGTCTTCAATGGAAGCCCTTATAGCGATTCCAAACTTGGTTTTTGTAAGAAACAAGTATAGCGTTGTTGTGGTTGCTGCAACTAGAATGGTGGATACAATAAGTAATCCAGGCATTCCCGAAATTTCAAAATCATGAATGGCAAGAAGAAAATATCTAGAGCGGATTTTGAGCTCCCTCGAGAGAAAATCAGCAAATATATTCATAAGTGAAAGGAAAATAAACTCCATGGCTAGGGTAGCTACCATCAATCCCACAATGTTCACTCGCCTGCGGATAAGTGGCTTAAAAACAAGGAGATATTGAACTAGGCCAACTAAGCCCCCAATCCCTAAAGCTAAGGGCAAGAAGAGATATGGGGATATTCCCACAAGTTCGATACCCGTTAGGGTTACATAGGCACCTATTGCTCCTAAGCTTGCATGAGCAAAGTTGGGAACCTTGGTTGTCATATAGGTAAGGGTTAAGCCGACGCTCAAGAGAGAAAGGAGACTGGAAAATACTATTGTCCCAGAAAACAGTGGATCAATCATGGCTCCTAATCAATTCGTACATAAATTAATTTTTCCATTGAGACAGCCCCAAGGGGGCCTATCTTTGCTGGTTTAATCAAAAATGCATGCTAACAATAAGGCTTATTAATTATTAGTGATGAAATGGTCTTTTACAAATAATTGAGGGGAAAGAATGTCAACAAAAGGAATCACCACAGTAGTTGCTGTAATTCTGATGATAGTCATGTTGTTGGCCGGTTTAGGCATAGGCTATGTAATAGGTCCTTCGATTGGATTAGCACCTGGGGCGGGGCTAAGCGGTGAAGTGGAAATTGGCGCATTAATGTCTTTAACTGGAGACTTAGCGTCCTTTGGCGAAAACGAAATGGCAGCTGCGGAATTTGCCGCTTCGGAAGTTAATGCTCTTCTAGAAGACTTGGATGCAGGTTGGACTCTAAAGCTTGTTGCTGAGGACACGCAAACAGATCCTGACATTGCATTAGAGAAATTGCAGAGTCTTGCAGCCAGAGGAATCAAATTAATCATAGGTCCGCTAAGCAGCGGTGAAGTCAGGGCCATAAAAGGATACGCTGATGCAAACAAAATACTAGTAACAAGCCAGTCCTCGACAGCTCCTGACTTGGCAATTGCAGGCGATTATATCTTCAGATTCTGTCCGACTGACAAACTGGGACAGGGTCCAGCTCTTGCAAGGCTGATCACTGACGACGGCTACACACATGTCATTCCAGTTACAAGAAACGACGCATGGGGAATTGGACTCAAAGAAGCGACTGAAACAAGATTTGAATTTCTAGGCGGTACTTTTCTCACTGGAATCGATTATGATCCAGAAGCATCTGAATTCACATCTGAAGCTAGCATCCTCGCTGGTTTGGTTCAAGATGCAATTAGCGCTCATGGAGCGGAGAATGTTGCTATTCTCCATATATCGTTTGAAGAAGCTGTTGCTTTCATGACAGCAAGTCTTGATCATCCAGTGCTTTCGCAGGTAAAATGGTATGGATCAGACGGAACTGCCGCGAGCGGAGGAGTTCTTGAAGACACTAACGTACGAGATTTTATAGTTGATGTAGAATATCCATGTACAATATTCTCACCAGCGCCTGTTGGAGATAAATTCGAGGCTGTTCGAGCTAACGGTTTAGCTGTCCTTGGCAGAGAGCCAGAATCTTATTCCTATGCTATCTATGACATTGTTTGGGTTTATGCGCTATCTCTACTTGCAGTGAATGAATACAACGCTGAGGCTATACAGGCAGTCCTGCCTACTATTACGGAAGTAATATTTGGTGCTTCGGGAGTGATTAGACTGGACGAGGCAGGAGACAGGACAGCTGGAGACTACAATATTTGGAGGATACTGGAAGTATCTGTGGGCAACTATGATTGGGAAGTAGTAGGAAGGTACGTGTTTTCAACCGATACTATTGAATGGTCTGAATAATTTCCTCCCCTTTTTTTTGTGTGACGATAATGAGTGACGCATTAGCTGTCAAAGGAATAAGAAAAACTTTTGGTGGTTTGGTTGCAATAGATGATGCCAGTCTTGCCCTTAAGCAGGATCGTATGACCATTCTAATAGGGCCAAATGGAAGCGGAAAAACAACACTCATAAATTGTATTACAGGATTCTACCAACCCGACCAAGGAAAAGTTCTGCTTTATGGGAAAAACATAACGGGGTGGCCTCCTTACAAAGTATATGATGCAGGTCTAGTCAGAACTTTTCAGATTCCAATGCCTTTTCAAAAACTGACCGTTCTTGAAAATCTACTTACAGCCTATAGAGCGAATCCCGGAGAAAGCTTTTTCAAAGCCTTGTCGAGAAGATCATGGATCAGCCAAGAAAAGAAAGCAACCGAAAAAGCGTTTGATTTCCTAAGACTTTTATCGATTGATCATCTGTGGGACAACCCCGCAACCCAATTGAGTGGGGGACAGATGAAGCTGCTTGAGGCTGGGCGAGCTTTAATGAGTGGGGCAAAAATTATATTAATGGACGAACCAGCTGCTGGAATTTACCCTAAACTGGCACATGAGGTCTTCAATAAACTAACTGAGACAAAAGAAAAACTTGGGGTTTGCTTTCTTGTTATAGAGCATCGACTGGAATTGATACTACCCTATGCAGATTACGCGTACGCCATGGCAAATGGAAAGATTATTGCAGAAGGAAAACCAGAAGATGTCCTTAATACTCCAGTTGTCATAAAAAGCTATTTGGGAGATTAAGCTTTGCTGAAATTGGAAGGAGTAAACGCAGGCTACGGAAAACTTCACATATTATTTGACATCGACGCGTTTTTGGAGGAAAAGGAGATCACCATTCTAATTGGTCCTAATGGGAGTGGAAAGAGCACTCTGCTGAAAACGATAATGGGATTAACACAGTTTTACTCAGGAAAAATTATTTTTAAGGGAGTTGAAATGCAAGGTATTCCCCCTCATGAAGTGACTAAACAAGGAATAGCCTATCTGCCACAAGTAAATAATGTATTCTCGGAACTTAAAGTGAGAGAGAATTTGATAATGGCTGGGTACACTCTGGAAAGAGAAGAAGCTCAAAACCGTTCAGGTGATGTCGTAGATGATTTTCCAGTTCTTAAGAAATATTTGGATCGAAAAGCAGGCACTCTTAGTGGTGGAGAAAGACAGATGCTGGCAATGGCTATGGCTTTAATGAGGAGGCCCAAAATGATGCTCTTTGACGAGCCCACTGGCAGTCTTGCCCCCAAGAAGGCAAAGGAAGTACTTGCCGAGATACTAAGACTGAGAGATGTATATGGAATTACTGTGCTGCTTGCGGAACAGAATGCCCGAAGGGCACTAGAACAAGGAGATAAGGCACTCCTTCTCGTCAGTGGGAGAGTAATGTATGATGACGCCGCGCAAAAACTTTTAAAGCACCCGGAACTAGGAAAAGTATACCTCGGAATTAAGAAAGCATAGCGTTTACAATTCTAAACTTCAAGATATCTATTCTTCAAAATAAGAATAAGCCGATTTTGGCTTTTCATGAATAGATTTTTATTAGATTGTAAGCAGGACGTTTTCGAAGTAGCCAAGTGTAGCCCTAAGCACATCTTTTTCCGTAACTATTCCCACAATTTTCCCATTTTCTGTAACTAAAAGTCTCCTAATTTTCTTATCCGACATCAATCTTGCCGCTTCACCAATTGCCGCGTTGATATCTATAGTGATCAAAGCTTTGGTCATTATTTCATTGGTCTTTAGCTCTTCACTACATGCCTTTCCAATGCAACATCTCTTTAGAATATCGACTTCGGTTATTATGCCAACTGGAGAGTCATCTTTCGTAACGACTACGGCTCCAATCTCATTTCGAACCATAATTGAAGCAGCTTCCGAAACCGGAGCCATGAAATCAACAGAAATAATTTCTTTCGTCATTATCTGGCTGATTTTTACCGCTATTCCCATAAGAACCATCGATTACCTATAGTGTATTTTTTCTATAAATCAGTTTCTTGCTCTAAAATCGCGAAAATCTGAAAATTGAAAGGCTTGTAAGAATGCTTAATCAATTAAAAGAGGGGATTTTGCAGGTGATATCTACATTCGCCTACGGTTCGAGTCCTATCGGTGAAGCCATTAAATAAGGGGTGCTACAGTCTGTTTCAAGAGGGCGTTTACTTTAAATAATTATTGTTGATCTGTGTTTTCCGAAACGCTTTTATTAGCGGAGCAACGTCTCATTCAACAGGTTCGAAGCTACAATGACAAACAATGAAAGAAAGAAAAGATGGTCTTCGCAGTTCTTTGGCTTCGGCTATTACTTTTATTACTATTTCAGCTAAGCCCAGGCTCGACAAAAATTTTTGAACAAGTTTTCTGGGCTCAAGGAGGTTGAATTAATGAGAAGTGAAAAATCTGGCAAAAAAATTGTGGTTAAATTCGGTGGTTCTAGCCTAGGTGACCACGAAAAGCTAGCGAAAGCCGTAGCCGCCGTAGTAAAAGAAGCCGAAAAAGGCACAAGAATAGCTGTGGTGGTTTCAGCAATGGGAAAAACAACCGACATACTCTTGAATACTGTGAAAAACACTTCAAACGGTAAACTCGAAAAACACGAATTAGACGATATACTCTCCATGGGCGAAAGAACTAGCGTACGTATATTCGCCGCAGCACTTAGAACCAACGGCGTGAAATCCTGTTATTTGGACCCACTAGACTTCAGATGGCCAATAATAACCGACGCAGCATTCTCCAACGCAAACCCCATCTTAGAAGAATGCGAAAAAAGAATCCAAAAACACGTCCTCCCAATAGTTGAAAAACGCGTAGTACCAGTGATTGCAGGTTTTGTCGGCAAAACTATTGATGGCAAAATTACTACTCTTGGACGTGGCGGGAGCGACACCACGGCTTTCATTTTGGCTGAAGCCCTGAAAGCTGACGAAGTTGCTCTAGTTACTGATGCGGATGGAATAATGTCCGGTGACCCCAAAATCGTTTCAAATCCAAAACGACTTCCGGAAATTGAAGTCAGCACTTTAGTTGGTCTAGCTGATTCAGGAGCGAAGTTCATCCATAGCAAAGCCCTGAAGTACAAGCCGCAATTAATAGCGGTCAAAGTAATCAATCACACTTACGGTGATTTAAGCCAGAAGGGCACGTTGATTACTGGTACGTTGGCAACAGAACTTGACGTGGAAATAGCGCATCCGTCACCAGTGGCGGAAATAACTGTAGTCGGCAAAGGGGTATCTGAAAAACCCTTGCTCCTAATGGAAATAGTGGAGAAAACGGAAGCGCACGCGTCATTGCTGGGCATGTCAACTAACATGAACTCTGTTATTTTATACGTTACTCAAGAAGAAAATATAGATAAACTCTTCAATCAAATCCATAATATAACCCTGAAAAATCCAGAAACAATAGCCATGGCAGTCAAGAAAGACCTAGCCTTCCTCAAAACCAGTGGAGTTGGGCTAGAAGAAACCCATGGACTAATCGGAAAAATATCTGAAAATTTAAGAATCAACCAGATAAACATTTACGGAATATTAACAATCACATCAAGCATACTCCTCTTCACAGATTGGAGCGAACGTGAAAAAGCTTTGCAGCTTATGAGGCTCTCCTTAAAAGAACCATTTACAACTAAAAAATAAAAACAAAAAGGAATGAAAAATAATGAACCAAGGTAAGAAACGACGACTGAAAAGAATCCTACAAAAAGACAACCGCACCGTCATTGTTCCAATGGACCATGGCGTAAGCATGGGGCCCATCAAAGGCATAACCAACATGCAAAACATAATCGATCAGCTTCTGAAAGGAGGCGTTGACGCGGTAGTGCTGAATAAAGGCATAGCAAAACGAGTGGAAATAGACAACGCTGGGCTAATAGTGCATCTTTCCGCTATCTCAACACTCACCCCCAATGCAAACAACAAAGTCCAAGTGTGCACCGTTCAAGAAGCAATCCGCATGGGCGCTGACGCAGTATCAGTACACATCAACGTGGGCGCACCAGAAGAAGACAAAATGCTTGAAAAGCTGGGTAGAGTGGCAGATAAATGCGACGTTCACGGGATGCCACTGCTGGCTATGATGTACCCACGAGGTCCAAAAATAAAGAGCGAACACAACGTCGATGTTGTAGCGCATGCAGCTAGACTAGGAGCGGAACTCGGTGCTGATATAATCAAAACAAACTACACCGGCAATGTAGAGTCTTTCAAGACGGTTGTGGAAGGCTGCCCGATTCCTGTAATAATTGCAGGCGGCCCAAAATGTAAAACTGAAGAGGAAATCCTCCAAACAGCATACGAGTCCCTAGTAGCTGGTGGCGCTGGCCTCTCCATCGGACGAAACATGTTTCAACACTCAAACCCAACTCTGATGGTTAAGGCGATGTCCGCTATAGTTCACAAAGGCGTCTCTGTTAAACAGTCTCTAAAAATTCTAGGTGATTCTCGGTGAAGGAACTCTGGGTAGAAATAACATCAAAGGCATCACCTTCCGAAAAAGAGAAACTCCAGAAACTTGCGGTAAACAACGCGGATTTTCTGATCGAGGATACACGTGCATATGACAGTTCAGGTAAAGATGAAATAAGCGTGCTCAACAGCTTCAACGAGAAAACTATCATGCAATTAAAGCAGAAGGGCAGAAAAGTCGCCTTAAAAATATGTATAAAAGGCAAAGAAGATGAGAACACTGCTGTGAACGCAGCCAAACTTTCAATCGATTATGTGATCATCAACTGCCTTGACTGGCGCATCATCCCGCTTGAGAATCTTATTGCGCGAACCCGCGGCAAAAGCAAACTAATCGCAGAAGTGGCAAATGCTGAAGACGCTAAGCTGGTTCTGGAAACGCTGGAATTGGGCACAGACGGCGTGTTGATGGATGTATCAGACTCTAGCGAATTAACTAAAGCTATCGCCTTAGTTAAGGGGCAAGTGCCTAAAATCATGTTGGTACCTGCGAAAGTCACTGTTGTCAAGCAGATCAGTACTGGAGCAAGAGTTTGTGTGGACACTTGTGATCTTATGGTGCCTGGGGAAGGGATGCTAGTTGGAGTTCAAGCTGCCGGCTTTTTTCTTGTCGAGGCGGAAGTACATGAGAATCCCTATGTACAGGCGCGACCTTTCAGGGTTAATGCTGGTTCTCTTTCGATGTACACTTTAGCTTCATTGCTGAAAACTCAGTACTTGTCAGAGTTGAAAGCTGGAGCTGAGGTTCTCATAGTTGACAGAAACGGCGAAGGGAGATCCGCAAGTGTCGGGAGAATAAAAATCGAGCTTAGACCTTTAATTCTCGTGGAAGCCGAAGTTGAAGGAAAAAAAATCAAGACGATATTGCAGAACGCTGAAACCATAAGGGTCGTAACCCCTGGAGGGTCAAAGCCTGTGACAGAGTTAAAAGCTGGCGATGAAATTTTAGTACACTTAGCCAAGAGCACAGGTAGACACTTCGGTATTGCAGTGCCCGAAGAAACGGTGATTGAACGGTGAAAGCTCGAATCTGCGTGTCGATCCTCCCTAAAAGTGTACCGGATGCTATGGAACTAATAAAAAAAGCAGAGGCTGCTCATGCCGATTTCATAGAGGTAAGACTTGATTGCATTAAAAATCACCGTTGCTTAGCCGAGCTGGCGGCTCACGGTAAGACGCCAAAAATTGCGACGGATAAATCATCCAGAAAAAACACAGAGAGTCAACAGATGTTACTTAGCGCAGCTAGGAATGGTTTTGAATATGTTGACGTCGAACTATCACTGCCGAAGCTTAAGGAGTTGGTCAAGGAACTTAGGGCGATAGGTGCAAAACCAATCGTGTCCTTTCACAAGTATGATGGCCCTTTAGATATTTCAGAGTTGAATAGCATTCTTGAAAGAGAAATCTCCAGCGGCGCTGAAGTGTGCAAAATCGTTACAACTGCTAAACACCTTGAAGACAATCTCACAGTCCTGAACTTTACGTCAGCAGTTTCAAGTAGGGTGAAGATTGTGTGTTTCTGCATGGGAGAGCACGGCAAAGTTTCTCGGCTATTATCTTCGTTGTTCGGTGGCTTCTTCACCTTTGCCTCGCTTGAAAGAGGAAGCGAAACAGCCTCGGGGCAAATGACTATCCAAGAAATGAAAGCAACTTATTCACTTCTAGGGTGATAGTCATGGCTATCTCGGGAAAAACACGAGTTTGTGGAGTCATAGGCGATCCCATAGAGCATACTCTAAGCCCGGCTATTCACAACGCAGCATTTAGCTATCTTAACCTTGATTTTGTTTTCTTGGCGTTTCACGTGAACGCCTCGGAGTTGGAAAAAGCGATATGTGGTATGCGAGGTTTAGGTATTCACGGCTTAAATGTGACTATGCCCCACAAAACCCGGGTAATCAGATATTTAGACGAGGTGGACTCAACCGTCAAGTTTCTTGGCTCAGCTAACACACTCCTGAACAGAAATGGCAAAATTGAAGGTTTTAGCACGGACGGCGTTGGCGCGTTGAAAGCTATAGTTGAAAACGGCGTTTCACTATCGGGGAAAAAGGTGCTATTGCTTGGGGCAGGTGGGGCTGCCAAAGCTATAGCCTTTGCTCTTGTCCAAAAAGTTGGCAAACTTGTCATTTTAAACCGGTCAGGTGAAAAGGCTGAAGTATTAGCGGAAAAGTTGCGGCGTATATTCAACCCAAAAGTAGTTGGTGCTGCACTTTCATATAGTGAGATAACGGAAAACCTAAGGGATTCAGAGGTTTTGATTAATGCAACTTCTGCAGGTATGAAACCAAACCTTAACCAAAGCCTAGTAGAGCCACAGTGGTTAAGGTCTGACTTGGTTGTGATGGACATAGTCTATAACCCTGTTGAAACGAAACTGGCCAAAGATGCTAAAGCAGTAGGTGCCAAAGTAATCAGCGGTGTGGAAATGCTGATATACCAAGGCGCTGCATCCTTCGAAATCTGGACTGATAAATCAGCTCCAATCGAAATAATGAGAAAAGCAGCTTTAAGCAAACTTTCAAACATAGGTGATAACAAGTGAGCGATAAAGCTGAGGCAATAGTTCACGGCGCAGCAACAATTGTTAACGCAATTGCTATAGGTAAAGGTTCAGCCTTCGGAGTTGACTTATGGACGAAAGCTGAAGTTGAATTAACAGACGAGCCTAACATAATCACAGGCGAAATCACGTCAGACCCAACAGAAAGCACTGTTCTAATAATAAAAACAGTTTCACGAGTTTTCAAGCAATTCAATGTTGATAAACGCTTTGGCGCAAGAGTGAAAACTTGGTCCAACATTCCCGCCGCCAGAGGACTTAAAAGTAGTAGCGCGGCTGCAAACGCCGTAGCCCTCGCAACAGTAGCAGCTTTAGACAAGACGCTGGACGACATTGAGGTTGTCAGGCTTGGAGTAGAAGCGGCTTTTGACGCCAAAGTCACTGTAACTGGAGCATTTGATGACGCTTGCGCATCTTATTTAGGAGGCGCCGTGATAACTGATAACTTAGAAAGAAAGCTGCTTAAGCGAGTTGTGTTGCCGAATGATTTGACGGTTCTGTTTTACGTTCCTCCCATTAAGGCGTATACGGTTGATTCCGACGTTAATAGGCTCAGAACTGTTAAGCCGCTTGTTGAAGTCGCGTATAACGAAGCCGTGAAGGGAAACTTCTGGTCGGCATTGTCGCTTAACGGCCTAATCTACTCGTCAGCCTTAGGTTATGATGCTTCAGTGGCTTTGGATGCTTTAGCTGCTGGTGCTTTAGCTTCTGGTTTATGCGGAAAAGGTCCTGCGGTTACGGCAGTGGTTTCCAATGACAAAATCGATTCGGTGAGATCAGCGCTGCAAAGGTATGAAGGCGAAATTATGCAAGCCCGCTTGAATCATGAGAAAGCCAAGGTGGTCAATCAATGACCGACGTTATAGTCAGAAAAGCTGAAAGACTAAAGGGTGAAGTCTGCGCTCCTCCTTCTAAGGCCTATACGCAAAGAATGCTGATAGCCTCAGCACTCGCTAATGGAACATCCAAGATTTCAGGTCCTTTGATATCAGACGACACCGAAGCCGCTTTGCGTGCGGTCAAGGCCTTAGGCGCAAAAATAAAAATTGAGGCAGACTGCTGGACGGTTGAGGGTGCTCAACCGCTTAAAGTCGCGAAAACGCCAATAGATTGCGGTGATTCTGGAGCAACCCTACGGTTCACGATGCCCATAGCAGCTTTGGCATCTGGGTCCTCAGTGTTTGTGCTCGGGAAATCCTTGGAACAGAGACCTATAACGCCTCTACTGCAAAGCCTCAGACAATTAGGAGTTGAAGTGTATCACAAACGTCTGGGCGACCAAGCGTCAATTGTTGTTAAAGGCAGAGGCATTGCAGGAGGAAAAGTCACAATGCGAGGCGACATAAGCTCTCAGTACCTCTCCGGACTAATGTTCGCTTGTCCGAGGGCGGAGACGGACACGGAAATAACTCTAACTAAGCCTCTCGAATCTAAAGGTTATATTAAAATGACCCAATCGGTTCTTGCCGAGCACGGTATACGAATAAACATTTCAGAAGACTTTGGCTACCTCCATATCCCATCAAACCAAACATACAAACCGTACAGTGGCAGAGTTCCCGGCGATTTTTCGTCTGCCGCGTTCCTCTTAACTGCTGCAACTGTAACCAGTTCTGATGTGTGCGTCAAAAATCTCGATTATGAGACAGTTCAGGGCGACAAGGCTATACTGGAGATTCTTAGCCGAATGGGTAGTAATGGCAGGATATGCCCAGACTATGTTAGTATAAAGGGAAACAGCGGCTTGCTTGAAGCGATTGACGTGGACGCGCGAGATATTCCTGATTTGGTTCCTGTCTGCGCAGTTCTTGCGTGTTACGCGAAAGGCACTTCTAAAATACATGATGCACATAGACTTAGGTACAAGGAGTCGGATAGGCTGTTGTCGCTTTATCTTGAACTAAAAAAGATGGGAGCTCAGATAGCTATGGATAAAGGCAGTTTGACAATTGAAGGTCCTTGTGCTTTGCACGGTGCTGTGGTTAATCCGCATAATGACCACCGGATTGCCATGGCTTGCGCGGTTGCTGCTTTGGGAGCAAGCGGTGAAACGCGGATTCATGATGCTGAGTGTGTTCGTAAGTCTTATCCGAGATTCTTTAATGATTTACGTGCTTTGGGAGTGGATGTAGTTGGCGGGGAATTCGATAGGTAAAGAATTCGTGGTTACCTCTTTCGGAGAGAGCCACGGCAAATACGTGGGCGTCGTCATAGACGGCTGCCCAGCGGGGATGGCGCTTTCTGAAAAGGACATACAGCTGGAACTTGAAAGGAGAATTCCGCCTCAGCCACAGATTATTTCTGAAAGAATAGAAAAAGACAAAGTGGAAATTCTATCAGGAGTTTTCAACGGCTTTACAACAGGTGCACCCATTGCCATGATAGTGCCGAATAGGGAAGCGGACTCAAGTGCCTACGAAGTCATAAAAGATTTGCCACGACCCGGACACGCCGATTATCCAGCCCGCGTTAGGTACGGTGGCTTCAATGATTACCGTGGCGGTGGGCGATTCTCTGGAAGAGTCACCGTAGCTTTGATCATGGCTGGCGGCGTTGCCAAGAAACTGCTTAATCCATTCAATGTCGACGTGTTGGCCTATACTAAGGCAATAGGCAACGTCATAATGAATAAGGTTCCTAGTCATGAAGAAATCCGCAAAGGAAGATACGCCACCTCGGTAAGATGCCCTGATTCAAAATGTGCTAAAGCGATGCAAGAGGCTATTGTCAACGCCAGAAAAGAGGGCGACAGCATAGGCGGCGTAATCGAGTGCATCGCTTTGGGAGTTCCAGCTGGAGTTGGGGAGCCGTTATTTGACGCATTTGACGCCGACATCGCCAAGGTTTTGATGCTGGTTCCCGCTGTCAAAGGTGTTGAATTCGGAGCAGGCTTCGCGGTGGCCGAGTTGAAGGGCTCCGAAAATAATGACGCGTATCAAATGAAGAACGGCAAGATTTTAGCTTTAACGAATAATGCCGGCGGGATTTTAGGTGGCTTGTCCTCTGGCATGCCTATTGTCGTGAGGGCTGCTGTTAAACCCACGTCTTCCATCTCTAAAGAGCAGCGCACAGTTAACCTGTCAGAGATGAGAGACGCCAAGATAAAAGTTGGTGGAAGACATGACCCGTGTGTGGTTCCAAAGGCAGTGCCGGTTGTAGAATCTGCCGTGACAATTATTCTTGTTGATCATTTGATACGCGCGGGTTTCATACCTAAAGTGTTGAAGGAGCATGAATAATGCAGGAAATCAAACAATTTAGAAAAAAAATTGACGAAGTGGATGAGGAGATTTTGCACTTTCTAAGTGAAAGAGCAAAAATATGTCGTTCTATAGGTCTAGTTAAGGAAAAGAATGGACTGCCAATTCAGGATTTTCCTAGAGAAAGCGACGTTTTCGCGAACATTCGGGAAAAAGCCGCGGAGCTATGTCTTAACCCAGCTCATGTAGAAGCAATTTACCGTCAAATAGTCAGCATGTGCAGTGCTGTTCAATATTCAAAAAAGAAAGAATTAAAATGAAACCATATTGGAGAAATTGAAATGTTATATGAAATAAACGAGAAAGCTTTGAAACTGGAAAGTGAAGGAAAAAAAGTAATCAAGTTGAACATAGGCGACCCTGACTTGAAAACTCCTCCCGAGATAGTCGAAGCCGCTTATGATGCAATGAAAAAAGGAAAAACCAAGTATTCTTCTGCTTATGGCGAGAAGAGCTTGCGAGAAAAACTTGGTAGTATCCACAAGGTTTACACGGAAAACGTAGTCATCACACCTGGGTCGAAATTTGGCATTTTCTCCGTCATGTATCTGTTGCTGAAGGATGGCGGAAACGTGGTGATTCCCGCACCATACTGGACAGCTTACGCGTTAACCGCGAAGACTTTGGGCGCTGAAGCAAGGCTTGTGAAGACTGAGCTTGATTCCAACTGGAAAATAGACCTTGAGACTCTTGAAGGCTTGATTGACAAAGACACGAGAATGATAATCCTGAACAATCCGAAAAATCCTACAAGCAATATTATTGACCCTAAAGTTCTCGATGGTATAGTGCGAATCGCCGATGATAGAGGAATCCCAATTTTGTCCGATGAAGTTTACGCAGATATAAGCTTCGCCAAAACTAAGAGCATTCTAGAATATGGTGGAGAACACATACTTGTCACAGGTTTTTCCAAGACGTTCACGATGACCGGGTGGCGGATTGGCTATGTAGTTGCTGACACCGGACTGGTTGAAAAACTTGTGAAGTTAAACCAGATAACAATCAGTAACGTTCCAGTTTTCATTCAAGACGCAGCATTGAAGGCGTTGGAGCTAGGAAGTGAGATTAAAGAGAAAATTAGGCAAAAATATCGTGAAAGGGCAAAGCTGGCTTGTGAGGTGCTGTCCAACTCGAAACTTGAGTTTTCAGAACCCAGCGCCCCCTTCTATATATTTCCAAGGCGTAGAGGCTTAGACTCTGAAAAGTTCGCCTTGAACCTTCTTGATGAAGGCGTAGCTGTGGCTCCTGGAACCGCATTTGGCGATTATAGAGAGCACTTCAGGATTTCCCTAACTGCGTCCCGTGACGACCTCAAAATAGCCTTGAACAAGATTTGCGAGGCTGTTGAATGAGAATAGCAATACTTGGCGCGGGAAAAATGGGTGTATGGTTTGCCAAGTTCTTTCTTGCAGAAGGCTATGCTGTGGTAGTTGCGGATAGGAAACAAGCGAAGTTAACAAAGCTGGAACAGGAACTTGAAGTTGAAACTGCAGACTTTATGGAAGCCGTAGAGAAAGCCGACAGGGTCCTGATATGCGTTTCCATCAGTGCTTTCGAAGAAATCGTCAAGAAAATTAGCCCTGCAGTGCGTGATGGTAAAATCGTAATGGACATATGCTCAATCAAGGATATCCCCGTCCAAACAATGCACAAACATCTGAAGAGAAGCTTGATTTTGGGAATGCATCCTGTTTTTGGTCCTGGAAGTACCACAATTGAAAACAAAACTTTCATTTTAACCCCAACGAACAGCCAAGAAGAGGCGTTCGCTGAAGATTTTAAGAAATGGTTAGAAATCAAAAAAGCCCGCGTCTTCGTAATGTCTCCCCAGAAACATGACAAGTTAATGTCAGTTGTTCTCGGTTTACCTCACTTCTTAGGCTTGGTCGCTTGTGATACTTTGCTTGAACAGGCTGACTACACTGAAACCAAGGATGTCGCGGGTACAACCTACCGTATGTTGTTTACACTAGCTGAGGTTGCAGCACTGGAAAACCCTGAACTTTTTGCCAGCATTCAGTTGAGTTTGCTTGACTTGGAGAAAATTGAGAGCTCCTTTATTAAAAAGGCAAATGAATGGTTAAATATAATCAAGCAGAAAGACCACGCCGCAATCGCGAGCAAGATGGAGCAGCTGAAAGCTAAGCTTATGAAAACGAGCGAAGATTACGAGCGGTCGTACAAGATGATGTATGAAATGTTAGAGACTGCCAAGAAATAAAGCCTAAATACGCGGCGATTCGGCTTTGGGGTAAGAGCCTAGGATTTTTATGAATGTAGCGTATTTTTCAAGTGCCTTTAGTGCTGCTGTACAATTCTCTTCGGTTCGATGTCCTTCAAAATCAAGGTAAAAGTTGTATTCCCAAGGTTTCTGCTTTGTCGGTCTAGATTCAATTTTCGTGAGATTTATGTTGCGTTCGGCGAATTCGCCGAGTGCGTGGTAAAGTGCGCCTGGTGTGTGTTTAGCTGCGAAGATTATTGAGGTTTTGTCTTTTCCTGTATTTGCTGCATCGTTTTTAGAGATGACAAAGAACCTTGTGTAATTTGTTGGTGTGTCCTCAATTTCTCTGGCGAGGATTTTCATGCCGTAGATTTCTGCTGCTTTTTCGCCAGCTATAGCGGCCGAGTCTTTCAGACCTTTCTCCTTCAGCATTTTGACACTACCTGCTGTGTCGTAGGTTGGAATTAGGTTGCTGCCTAGGCATTCAAGAAAGCTGCGGCATTGAGCCAACGCTTGAGGATGTGAGTAAACGGTTTTTACTGCTTTCAAGCTTGTGCTGGGGTTCGCTATCAGGCAATGGGATATTCTGATTATGATTTCCCCAGAAACTTTCAGGTTATGGGTTAGAAAAAGGTCATAGGTTTGGTTCACACTGCCTTCCAAGCTGTTTTCTATGGGGACAACTCCAACAGGCACTTCTTGTTTGTCCACGCTTTCGAAGACTTCGTTGAGATCTCTGCAGGGCTTAACTTCGGTTTCGTCTCTGAAAAATGTGTAGACTGCGCTTTCGCTGTAGGCGCCCCTCTCTCCTTGAAAGGCTATTTTCAATCTTTCTTTCCCAACTTTCGATTTTTTATCAAGCACTTGTTGATTCCGTTAATCATTGCCTCAACGCTGGCCATTACAATGTCTTCTCGGGCAGCGCGTGCTGACACGACGTTTCCTTTCTCGTCTTCAACTTTTATAACTACTTCAGCCACGGCGTTTGAACCGCCTGTTATGGCTTCAAGGCGGTACTCCTTAAGTCGGATTTTCGCTAAGTTGCTGGTCAACTTCTGTATAGCCTTTAATACAGAGTCGACTGGTCCCACTCCTGTTTCCGCCGCGATGTACTCTTTCCCATCTAAGACCAGCCGAACAGATGCTGTTGGAATTACCTTGATTCCCGTTACAACGGCCATGTCGCAAAGGTCAACGATTTTCTCTTCTGGTATTACTTCACCCATAACAGCTGAAGTTAATGCGAGCAAGTCAGCATCAGTCACCATTTTGCCTTTGTCACCTAACTCTTTAACACGTCGGACGATTTCTTTCAACTGGTCGTCGGTTGGCTGTATTCCTACTTCTTGGAGTTCGGCTTTTATGCCACGGGTTCCCGCGAGTTTTCCAGCCACAAGTTTTCTTGTGCGACCCACCAACTCGGGCTTTATAGGCTCAAAAGTTAGGGGCTTAACAGTTATTCCGCGAGTATGAATTCCTGATTCATGAGCAAACGCGTTTTCTCCCACTATAGCCTTGTTTGGCTGTACAAAGACGCCCATTAGCGTGGCGACCATTCTGGAGGTGCTGTAGAGCAGACGCGAGTTGATGCCTGTTTTTAGCTTATAAATCATTTGTAAAGCCATAACAAGCTCTTCCAAGGCGGCGTTTCCTGCTCTTTCGCCCAAACCGTTTATTGTTGCGTGAACCTGAGTTGCGCCGGCTTCAACGGCAGCTAAAGAGTTGGCAACAGCCATGCCGAAATCGTCGTGGCAGTGGATACTTATTGGAACATTAACTGTTTTTCTTACGTCTTCAATTAGCTTGTGAACGGTCTTGGGGATCATGATTCCTACGGTGTCGGGAATGTTTATCATGTTAGCTCCTGCTTTCTCTGCGGCTTGGCATACTTGTTTCAGAAAATCTGGTTTAGAGCGGGTAGCATCCATGGGTGAAAACTCACATTTTACTCCATGTTTCTTGATGTACTCGGTATGCTCGACAGTTGCGGATAGCACTTCCTCGGGTTTCAGGTTAACGGCGTATTTCATCTGCACAGGAGATGTGGGAATGAAGATATGAATTAAATCAACGTCACAATCAAGTGCGTCGTCAATGTCGCTTTTTGTCGCGCGAGCTAAACCGCAGATTTCCGCTTCCAAACCAGCCTTTGCAATTTCCTTGACCACCCTTTTTTCGCCCTCTGATGACATGGGCGAACCCGCTTCGATAACGTCAACGCCTAATTTGCTAAGTTGCCGTGCAATCGCAATTTTATCCTCTATGGTCAGCGATACACCTGGCGTTTGCTCGCCATCGCGTAGGGTGGTGTCAAAAATTCGAATGTAATCTGAGTTTTTCGCTTTCATATATTTCAACCAACTTTGGTTGTTAAAACCGCGGCTATGGCTTCAGCCATGCCAATAGTGGTGGTTTCGCCGCCTAGGTCTGGAACCGTGTTGCAGCTCCGCAAAGTCTTGACCACGGCTTCTTCTATAGCGATTGCTGCTTCTAAGCACTTTTGGTCGTCATACTTTTCGCCGAGCCAGTCCAGCATCATTTTAGCTGCTAGAATCAAGGACAAGGGATTCGCTGTTTGTTTGCCTACCCTGTTGGGTGCTGAACCGTGAATCGGCTCAAATAGCGCGAATGTATCGCCTATGTTTGCGCCTGGGGCCATGCCTAGCCCGCCAATAAGTTGCGCTGCCTCGTCTGATAAAATGTCGCCGAACATGTTACAGGTTACTAGCACATCGAAGTCTTGAGGTTCTTTGATTAGGCGCATGGATGCCGCATCAACATACAGCTCGTTGAAGGCTATGTCAGAGTACTGCTTTGCTGTTTCTTGGCAGACCTTGGCAAATAGACCGTCGGTTATGCGCATTACGTTAGCTTTGTGGATGGCTGTAACTTTCTTTTTACCGTTGCGGCTTCGCGCGGTTTCGAAGGCTTTGTGAGCTATGCGCTCGCAGTTTCCACGTGTGATGACTCTTAGGCAGATGGTGGTGTCTTCTCCTATAGTGAACTCTTGACCTTTGTAAACGTCTTCAGTGTTTTCTCTGACGAAAATCATGTCTATATCAGGATGTGCCACGGCAACAGCAGGGTAAGTTTTTATGGGACGCAGGTTAGCGTAAAGGTCAAACATCAACCGCAATTTCACGATGACATCTGCAGCGGTTTCTCCAACAGGTCCTTTCAAGCACGCGTGAGAATCCTTAATTTTCTGTATGCTGTCTTCTGGCAGTGCTACGCCTCTTTTTTCATAACAGCTGTCCCCAGCTTCCGCTTCAATCATCTTGAGTTTTAAACCGAATTTTTGCTGAACGGCGTTTAGAACTTTCATGGTGGCGTCGGTTAATTCTGGTCCTATGCCGTCGCCTCTTATTACGGATATTTTATATTCTGTCATTATTTCAATCTCCTTCGTAAATTCTCTATTAATCCTCCATCCGAAAGTATCTCTAATATAAACGGTGGAAGCTTTGCTACCTGAAAGCTTTTGCCCTTTGATAAGTTTTGTACAGTTCCCTTTTGAAAGTCTACGGTCAACTCGTCGCCGTTGTCTACGGCGGCTGAGATGCCTTTGCATTGGATTACTGGTAGCCCGATGTTTATGGCGTTTCGGAAGAAGATTCTCGCAAACGATTCCGCAATAACGCATTTCACACCTGAATACTTTAAGGCTAAAGGAGCCTGTTCTCGGCTGGAGCCGCAGCCAAAGTTTTTGCCGCCGACGATGACTACTCCTTTCTTGGCTTTGTCTGGGAAGTTTGGGTCCAAGCCTTCTAGGGCATGTTTGGCTAACTCGTATGGGTCAACTAGGATCAAGTACTTTCCCGGTAGGATTACGTCTGTGTCTATGTTTTTGCCGAATTTTATGGCAGGTCCTGAAACTCTCATTATTATTTTGCCTCCAGTGTTCTTGGGTCAGTTATTTTTCCTGTTATTGCTGACGCTGCGACTGTTGCTGGCGAAGCTAGGTAGACGCTGGCTTCCTTGCTGCCCATTCTACCTATGAAGTTGCGGTTAGAAGTGCTAACGCAGGTTTCTCCTGCAGCTAACAAGCCAATGTGTCCGCCCAAGCATGGACCACATGCGGCACCGCATACGACTGCGCCAGAGTCAGTAAAGATTTCGATTAAGCCTTCAGTCAAGGCTTGCTTGTAAACTTCCACAGATGCGGGAATCACTAGTGTTCTTACGCCGTCTTTGACTTTTTTGCCCTTTATGATTTGAGCAGCTAAACGTAAGTCTTCAATGCGACCGTTGGTGCATGAGCCTATGAAGGCTTGCTCAACTGGGACGTTTCCGACTTCTGAAACTGGTTTAACGTTGTCAACGGCTGATGGGCAAGCAATTTGAGGTTCCAACTCTGCAACGTTGAATCCTATTGTTTGCTCATAGGTTGCTTCTTTTTCGCTTTTCAAAGCTTCAAAGTCGGGCATCGTCTTAACTCTGCCTTGCAGGAATCTACGTGTGATTTCGTCTGGTTCTATTATACCGTTTTTGGCGCCCATTTCTACTGCCATGTTGCAGATGGTCATTCTTCCAGCCATATTCATCTTGCGTATAGTTGGACCAGTAAATTCGGCGCTCTTATAGATGGCTCCGTCAACGCCTAGTTTGCCAATTATGTTTAGGACTAGGTCTTTTGCTGTGACGTACTTGCCGAATTCTCCATTAACGTTAATTTCAATTGCGTCAGGCACTTTTAGCCAGATTTTTCCGGTGGCAAAAACTGCTGCTGCTTCAGTGGAGCCGATGCCGGTGGCGAAAGCGCCGAAAGCGCCGTATGTGCAGGTATGGGAGTCTGCGCCGACAATCACTGTGCCTGGAACTACATGTCCTTTCTCTGGCATGACTTGGTGGCATATGCCGCCTCGTCCCACGTCGTATATGCGTAGTTTTTGGTCTTTGGCGAATTGTCGCATGGTCTTATGCAGTTCTGCAGCTTTTATTGACTCGGGTGGGACTTGGTGGTCCAAAATCACTACTACTTTTTGGTTGTTCCAAACTTTTTCTATGCCAATTTTTTTGAAGGCTTCTACGGCTAAAGGTCCTGTCAAGTCGTGAACCATTATCATGTCTACATTGGCGTCCACGATTTCTCCGGCTATTACCGTAGTTTTACCGGATGCTTTAGCTAGGATTTTTTCTGTTATGTTCATAGTTTTGCCTATTTTCAGTAATTAACTTGATTTTTGCCCCAAAATGGGAGCGTTGCAGGGAAGTCAAGGTTTTCTGTCCGTTTTTAAAGCCTACTCGTCGATTCTAATTGATCTTATTCCTCGTGAGAGCGCGGTTAGGCCTGTCCTAGCAAGTTCCATTATGCCGTATGTTCTCATAAGGTTGAGAAAGGCGTCTATTTTGTCGGAGGTTCCAGTTATTTCCATGGTTAAGGATTCTGGTGAGACGTCCACCACTCTGCCTCGGAACACTTCTGCGCAGTTGATTACGTCTGACCTGCTCTTGTTATCGGGAATGTTGACTTTTATGAGGGCTAATTCTCTGGTGACAATATTTTCAGGTTCTAGCCTGCTGACTTTCACAACGTCTATGAGCTTGCTCATTTGTTTAACTACTTGCTCTAAGGTTTTTTCGTCTCCTTTAACGGTTATAGTCATCCTGGAGAGATCTTTCTGTTCTGTAGGGCCGACTGTTATGCTTTCAATGTTGAAGTCTCTTCGCCTGAACATATTAGCAACGCTGTGCAGTACACCTGGTTTGTTTTCAACCAACGCGGCAATCACTTTGATTTTTCCGTTTTCCATTAATACTCTCCTACCTGTTCGTTTATTCCGCAGCCTGGAGGCACCATGGGCACTACATCCTCCTCTAGCGAGATTGGAACGTCTATAACTGTTGTAATGTTGCTTTTTAACGCTTTTTTAACAGCTTTTGAGAATTCAGGGATTGACGCTGCACGTAATCCTTGCGCTCCGTATGCCTCTGCTAGCTTGACGAAGTCAGGTACCTTTCCAAGTTTGACCGATGCGTAACGTCCCTTGAAGAACATCCGTTGCCACTGGGCAACCATGCCCAGCACTGAGTTGTTCAGCACTACGACTATAACGGGTATATCTTCTGTAACGGAAGTTGCCAGTTCCTGCTCCGTCATTCTGAAGCTGCCGTCTCCTGCTATGTCCACGACGGGCCTGTCGGGGCAGGCGACTTTTGCCCCTATTGATGCTGGAAAGCCGAAACCCATTGTTCCTAAGCCTCCAGAGCTTATGAAAGTTCGCGGTTTTAATGCGTTAAAGTACAGCGCTGCCCACATCTGGTTCTGGCCCACTTCAGTTGTAACTATGGCGTTTTCCGGCAGCAGTTTCCTCAGCTTTTGTAGTAGCGCTTTTGGTTTCAGGTCCTTTGATCCAGCTTTAGACGGGGGATTAAGCTGCTCTTTAGTTTCTTTGACGTGTTTTTTCCAAGTGGAATTCTTTTTCTTTTTAAGCAATTTTGCCAGCCTTTCATACAGGTCTTTTAAGGCTTTTTTAGCGTCACCAACGATGGGTATGTCAACTTCAATATTTTTTCCAATTTCTGCTGTATCGATATCTATATGGATTTTCTTTGAAGGTGTGCAGAAACTGTCTAGGTTTCCAGTGGATCTATCTGAGAATCTTGTGCCAACCGCTAAGAGTACATCTGTCTCACATAGCAGCTTGTTCGCCACTGGGTTTCCATGCATTCCTATGTTTCCAAGGGACAATGGGTGGATCTCAGGGAAGCAGCCTTTACCCATGAATGATGTAGCTACAGGTGCCAACAGCAGCTCTGCTACTTGTAGTAGTTCAGTGGAAGCGTTGGATGTTATTACTCCGCCTCCTGCTAGTATGGCAGGCTTTTCTGCTTCTGCTAGTAGTTCTGCAGCTTTTCGGATTTGTAGCGGGTGTGGATTGCTTACAGGTTTATATCCTCGGATTTGAATTCCGTTTGAAAAGTCTATTTCTGCGATTTCTGTTTGCGCGTTCTTGGGCATATCTATAACAACTGGACCTGGCCTGCCGGTTGTTGCTATGTGAAACGCTGTTTTCACTATTCTTGGAATTTCCTTGGCTGTGCGTAGTTGGAAGTTATGTTTGGTTATGGGTGTTGTTATGCCGATTATGTCTGCTTCTTGGAACGCGTCTCTGCCTATTATATAGGACGTGTTTGTGCCTATTGTGGGAACTTGTCCTGTTAAGGCTATTACTGGCGAAGAGTCCATATAGGCGTTGGCTATGCCTGTTACTAGGTTCGTGGCTCCCGGGCCACTCGTTGCTATGCAAACTCCTGCTTTTCCGCTGGCTCTAGCGTAGCCTTCGGCTGCGTGGGCTGCGCCTTGTTCGTGTCTGCAAAGTATATGTCTTATCTTCGAATGACAGAAGTGATCGTATATTGGAAGTAGGGCTCCTCCTAGTATTCCGAACATTACTTCAACGTTTTGTTTTTCAAGGGATTTTAATAGCGCTTTTGCACCTGACATTTTAGTCATTTTTCTTCTACCTCATTACTTGAAAACTTGTTTAAAAGATGATTGCCAAAGATATTGGCTGACTGCAAAAGTGAGGCGTTTCCATAAGGTTTCCTAGGATAATTAGAGAATAAGTACCCAACGATCCCAGCTATTGAGGTGACGATCCCTCATTTTACATTTCCTCCGTGAAACCTCACGTACCGTAAAACTACCACAGAGTATAAATAAAAAGCTTACGGTGTACAAATACTGCAAACGCGTATTAACCAAATTTTGATTCTTTTTTAAATTAAAAAAATAAACTTTCTAATTTATGACTCTTGTTCAACCTTAGCTTCAGCAATCGAATAAAGAAAGAATAACTCTTTTCCGAAAACTATTGAGTTTTTTTGTTGTAGTCTGTGGTTAGAACGTTCATGCAGCCTATTACTGCATCTAGGCTTGCCATTACGATGTCTTCGCGTACGCCCATGGCTGTAGCCGTCCTGTCGCCTTTGCGCATGCGCACTGTTACTTCTACCATTGCGTCTGTTCCGCCGGTTATCGCTTTCACGTTATAACGTTCCAAGTGAATCGGCTCCACTTCTTGAATAGCCTTTTTAACGGCGTTTATTGCTGCATCCACTGGACCTACGCCCATGTCTGCGCCGCAAACCTCTTTGCCTTTGCCGTTACCGTTAAGTTTTAACCTGACTGAAGCGGTTGGTGTAACCGTGTTACCACTGACTACTGTTATTTCCAGAAGTTGGATGGGTTTCACTTTGGCTAAGCCAAGCACGTTTTCTGAAATTGCCAGCAAATCTGCGTCCGTGACGATCTTGCCCTTGTCACCGACAGCTTTGACGCGATTGAAGATTTCTTCCATTTGATCCTTATTAGGTGCCAAGCCCATGTCACCTAAAGTCGCCTTGATTCCCGCTGAGCCAGAATGCTTTCCAGATGCTAGTCTTCGTGTTCCGCCGACCAGTTCAGGTGCTATAGGCTCGTAAGTAGCAGGGTTTGCAAGCATGCCCTGCGTGTGAATTCCAGACTCATGCGTGAACGCGTTCTCGCCCACGATAGCTTTGTTGGGCTGCACGTAAACGCCCGTTAACCGTGACACGAACTGGCTGATTCCGTAAAGTTTCTCAGTCTTTATGGCTAGTTTCAGCTTGTATAGCGCCATCAATGAAACCACAATCTCCTCTAGTGAAGCGTTACCAGCGCGTTCGCCCAAGCCGTTTATGGTCGCGTGGAACTGGTTTGCACCTGCATGCAAAGCGGAAACAGTGTTTGCTACCGCCATGCCAAAATCGTTATGACAGTGCACGCTAACAACTGGCACGTCAAGCGCCTTCCGCAAGTTACCGTAAAATTGGTAGCTCCGCTCAGGCGTTAACACGCCAACAGTGTCGCAGGCAACCACTCGGTCAGCGCCCGCCTCAACACCAGTAAAGAAAACTTTCTTCAGAAACTCAAAATCCGCCCTTGTAGCGTCTTCAGCTGACAACTCCACTACCAAACCACAGTCCTTAGCGTGCTGCACCATATTACGCGTTATCACTAGCACCTGTTCTCGAGTCTTCCGTAGCTTCTCTTCAATGTGTAAGTCGGAAACTGGAATAATCAAATGTATGCTGTCCGCGCCAGCTTTAGCCACAGCGTCAATGTCGCCGGGGACGCCGCGGGAAGCACTGCAAATCTCCGCCCGCAAGTCAGCATCAGCGATAAGCTTTACGGCTTCAAGTTCGCCTTCAGAAACTGCTGCAAAACCAGCTTCGATAACGTCTACTCCAAGCTCGTCTAGCCTCTGGGCTATCCTCAACTTGTTTTCAGGTGTTAAAGACACTCCAGGGGTTTGCTCACCATCGCGTAGGGTGGTGTCAAAAACTCTTATTTTCTCAGGGAATCCGCTAAATAAAACGATACCCCATTTTATATCTCACAAACCAAAAAAAGAAGACCGCCAACATATAAGATTTACGATTTCCAAATCCACCCAAAACCAGCTGAAAAATCTTAGCTGTCCAATTCTTGCCGAGATTAGTCACTCTTCATCGGGAGAACCGCTTATCGAAGGTGAAGTATCAAAATATTTGAATTCAATTAGTATCCTAATAGGAATAGTATAAAATAACTATCGAGGGAGGCTAACCTCGTCGTTTTTTTCGCGGGTTCTGTTTCCTTTAAATAAGGAGGCTATATCCTGTTTCGAGCGCTGAAGCGGAAACAACTTAAATTCTCCCAATCAAATAAAAGTTATCAAGGAATCAATTTCATGAGGCAAAAAATGATGAGAAGTGACATGATTAAGAAGGGCGTAGAAAAGACGCCTCACAGAGCGCTTTTGAAGGCGTTGGGGTTAACTGACAAGGATATAGCCAAACCGTTTATCGGCGTGGCAAATAGCTACACAAATATAGTTCCTGGGCATATCCACCTGAACCAAATAGCTGCTGCAGTGAAAGCGGGCGTAACCGGCGCAGGAGGAACACCCTTCGAGTTCAATACTATAGCGGTTTGTGATGGAATAGCTATGGGACACGAAGGCATGCGCTACTCGCTGCCAAGCCGTGAATTAATCGCAGACTCCGTGGAAGTCATGGTTCAAGCACATAGGCTAGACGGCTTGGTCCTAGTAACAAACTGCGACAAAATTACACCAGGTATGCTCATAGCAGCAGCCCGACTAGACATACCTGCCATAATGGTAACTGGAGGACCAATGGCTTCCGGCTGGCTCGACGGGAAAAAAATCGGCTACGCTTCCGTCCCCGAAGCACTAGGAAAGTATTTTGCAGGTAAAATGACTCGCGAAGAACTTAGCCGACTCGAAAACGCCGCTTGCCCTGGATGTGGTAGTTGTAACGGAATGTTCACCGCCAATACTATGGCATGTGTGACCGAAGCCCTAGGCATGTCATTACCATACTGCGCCACCTCATTAGCCAACAGTGTCTTGAAGCTGCGCATAGCCAAAGAAACAGGCGAACAAATCGTCAAACTAACATCCGAAAATATCATTCCCTCAACCATCCTAAAGAAAGAAGCATTCGAAAACGCCATCGCCGTAGACATGGCATTAGGTGGCTCCACAAACACCGTCTTGCACATGTCGGCCATCGCACGCGAAGCAGGAGTCACTTTACCAATAAAAGTTTTCGACGAAATCGGTAGACGTGTCCCCCACCTCTGCAACATGATTCCAAGCGGTCCCTACGCCATGGAAGACCTGCATGCGGCTGGAGGAATACCGGCAGTAATGAAAGAACTGTCACCGCTGCTTAACCTGAACGCGCTCAGTGTAACCAGCAAACCCGTCGGCGAGAACATTGCAGACGCTAGAGTGGCAGATGCTAACGTCATACACCCCCTCACGAACCCTGTTCACAAGGAAGGTGGTATAGCAATATTAACCGGTAACCTCGCACCTAATGGCTCAGTTGTAAAAACCGCGGCGGTCTCACCTAACATGCTCAAACATATCGGTCCAGCTAAAGTCTTCAACTCTGAAACAGAAGCAGTTGCCTCTATGAGAAACCATGAAATCCAACCCGGAGATGTCGTTGTCATCCGCTACGAAGGACCAAAAGGCGGGCCTGGTATGCCTGAAATGCTCATCCCAACAGCAACAATAGCTGGAATGGGCTTAAGCGAATCCGTAGCTCTGATAACCGATGGCCGATTCTCAGGAGCCACAAGAGGACCATGCATCGGACACGTGGCACCAGAAGCCGCAGAAGCCGGGCCAATCGCAATACTCAAAAATGGTGACATAATCACCATCGACATCCTCAATCGCGTACTAAAAGTGGAGCTACCAGAAAAGGAAATTAAAAAACGCCTAGAAACTTGGAAGCCAAAACCGCCAAGAATTACCAAAGGCTACCTAGCAAGGTATTCACCCACACCTACAGAATAACTCTGACAGCTTTTCGGGAAAATATACTCTCTTCCCAATTTTAGCGCTGAAATGTTGAGGGCTTTCAAGTTAACATTGACGGTTTTAGGCGCTTATTTTTGGTGGTGGACGAATGCGTCTTCCGAGTTTTATCCGGAGGGCTATACGGTACAGTTTTCTCAGTGACTTCACCAATTTCTCAATGCTTGGCGCGGTTGAGTAGATGAGCGGTATTTGCTCGTATTCTGCCATTTTTATGGCGTAGTCGTCTGGTTTCGTGTGGTGGAAGACAACCAGTCGCGGTTTTAAGCTGCTGACCCGCACAATCATCATGGGCAAAGCGCCGTTCTCCACGTTTGTGAACACCAAAGCACGTTCGGTTGTTGCCCCAAACAGCTGAGAATACTCTAGGCCTGAAAGGGTTTCAACCGCTTTTTTGCTATCTATTACGGTGTACCCGCTCACTTCTTTCACGTATTTGTTCTTGCAGGCGACTGTTTCGCCGTTTATCGCTTTGCACAAGTATTCCACGCGAACTGGCATCGGAAACTCCCTGAGATCCAAGACAGCCATGGATGGTGAACTCGTCAGCTTAGAGAATTCCCTGATAAAGCGGCTTCCTTTTTCTTCGTCAATTTGCAGTAGCGCCAACACGAAACGTCTTATGAATTTAGCGCCTGGACTTTTTCTTCTAGCACTCTCGTAATCGCTGATAACCGAGGATGAAAGCGACATCCGCTCTGAAAGGCCTATCTGCGACACAGCAAAGAGCTCACGCCACTTCCGCATAGTAGCCCCAGGTTTACCTGAAAGAATTATTTCTCCGGCGATTCTCCTCGCCAAGACTTCTCGGATGCTAGGCGACACAGACATATGCAATGGCTCCTGCTTGCACTTTCTCCCTCTAATGATTAGGTATAAAACAATACCGCTTTTTTATGAAAAAACGCGTTACAGATCCACTTTTTGAATTGAATTTATAAGTGAGATTGTGCATAAGAGGCAGTACCGTTCAATGTCAAAGGAGAGACGACATGAACGCTACCAACCGACAAAAGACATAAAAAAAGGAGTGATTTAAAAAATGGCAGCAAAATCAGATGTAATCTTCGTTGGAAATAAACCCCCGATGAGCTATGTCCTTGCAATCATTACGGCTTTTTCTCAAAGCAACCTTAAAGAGACAACGCTGAAAGCTAGAGGACAAGCAATTACCACAGCAGTTGACGTAGCGGAAATAACTCGGAGCCGTTTCCTGAAAGACTTGAAAGTTTCCAAGATAGCCATCGGAACAGCAGAGATGCCCCCAAGAGAAGGCGAAAACCGATCCAGAATGGTTTCAACGATAGAAATAACGCTTTCCAAAGAATAATCATGGTGGCGCAATAAAAAATCCAAAATCAACTCTCCACTACCTTTTTGTTCCGATGTTCAATGCCAAGTTTTTAACCTACGCTGTTTCTCTATAGGTAACAGGTTAAGTTTCCGGTCATTAACTTTAATGGTGATGCTCGTGGTTACACTTAAAAACATACAAGATGCCAGAAAAGCCATTGGGCCTTTTATCAGGCCTACGCCTCTTGCGAAGTCGCAGTTTTTAACTACTTTTTGTGGGTGTCCCTTATTCTTGAAGCTTGAAAACCTGCAGATTACAAGTTCCTTTAAACCAAGAGGGGTTTTCAACAAGCTTTTGCATTTGGGCGCGGAGGAACAAAATATGGGTATCATTACTGCTTCTGCAGGGAATCATGGTCAAGCCGTAGCTTATGCCGCGGAGAAACTGGGTTACTGCGCGCGTGTGGTGGTGCCTAAGCCTACGCCAAAAGTTAAGATTGACGGCATAAAGAAGTACGGTGCTGACTTGGTTTTGTTCGGCGAGGACTATGACCAGGCGGAACGGAAAGCTAAAGAGCTGGCGCGCAAAGAGGGTTGCGCTTACATTTCGCCTTATAATGACGAGCTGATCATAGCGGGGCACGGCACAATCGGATTAGAAATTCTTGAAGCGCTGCCTGACGTTGATGTTGTTATGGTACCTCTGGGGGGTGGAGGTTTACTTTCTGGGATAAGTGTCGCCATGAAAAGTAAAAGACCTGATGTGCAGGTGATTGGGGTGCAGTCAAAATCGTCACCTGTCATGTATGAGTCCTTAAAAGCTGGAAAAATAGTTGCCGTCGAAAAGACAGGAAAATCAGTTGCTGAAGGTCTCTCGGGAAACGTTGGACCAATAACGTTTGATATTGTCAAAAAAAATGTTAATTGTGTGTTTTTGGTGAAGGAGGAAACGCTGAGAAACGCAGTTTATCTGCTTTGGGTTCATGATAAGCAAGTTGTTGAAGGTTCTGGAGCCGCGGCTGTTGCATCTATAATAGAAAATAAGCCCTTGTTCAAAGACAAGCGTGTAGTTTCTGTTGTGACTGGTGGTAATATCGACAGCGGCTTGTTCCAGAGTATAATAGCGTCAGAAAGTTAGCGAATTCTGGGTTTTTCTGCTAAAAGGAGGTTTATCTGTGATAAATATTTTGAATTCATAAGTGTTTTAACTTTTCAGCTGGGAGTATGTGATTGCAAGGTGAAGTGCATGAATGACCAAATCCTTAAAGCTTGCGAACAATTGATTGACGACGCAAAACTGGGTTGCGCTGACCTCGTTTTTAAAGACATATGCTTAGACGTTTTGTCCAGAGCACGCAAAGTCCTTTCTGATAAGCAGTTTAATCAGCTTGTCGAGTATGCAGCTGAAAAGATGAAAGAGAAAGTTCCATTAGAAGTCCAGCCATTATCGATTAATGAATAAATCATAAATCTGAACAATTTTTCTATACCTCGACGCTTGTGGAGCTCGGAAGTCGACCCTGACTTCACCTTGCTTCATTTTTTCCTTGAATCTAATATTAAATCTATTGCTTTTTCTTTCATTTTTGCCCATTTTTGCGCTTAACTCTTTAATTCCGCCTTTTTGGCGATTTTTTGTTGTGATTCCTACTCCTTTAGATGGCAAATTTTATATTATCCTATGTATTGCATAAGGACATCGTGTAAGAAGTGATTTTTGCACGTAAAATAATAAGAAGGAGTTGAGAAACAGTCAATGTCCGATCGAGAAATGCACAAGGCAGTTTGCTCTGAATGCGGTCAGGAATGTGAAGTTCCATTCAAGCCTGATCCAAATAGACCGGTCTACTGCCGAGAATGCTGGTCAAGGAAAAGGCCACCACGAAGGCAATATTAAGCTTTTAACGCTAACTATTAACTATTCTCATTTATTCTTTTCATTTTTCCCATTAACTTGGTTTGCTTCTGGAAAGTGTAAATTCTAAATCTCTCAGACAAAACCTAAATATCAAAGAAGCAT
>CAYFXZ010000019.1:0-36751 GCA_964347245.1 uncultured Candidatus Bathyarchaeia archaeon
CATTACTTGCTGTTTGAGCGAGGCGAGTGAGCGGGAAAAGCTGACCTTCTCAAACCTAAACTCCCATCTTTTTCTGTTTTTCTAGTGCTAGTTCTTGTCGCAAAAAACAAAAAAGAGAAGGAAGTTGCGTAGAGAGTGGTGACATCACCACTTCAGACTAGAAACAGAAAACTTTAAAGATCTGAAGAATGAAAAAGTGCCAATGTTGTTTGCTTCTCTAGAAGCTTTTTCCTTTCTTTGTCAGAGATATATTCCAATCCAACTTTAAACAAGCTTGATTAGTTTTTCTTTGTTCGGATTATTCGTTTTTCCTTTGCAATAATTTGGTTGCATTTGGAGCATTTCTCAGTCTTCATTGGCATATATGCAGGTATAAAGATTTTTAATTCAGTTTTTGAGGTACCACTATTGAGAAAAAATTTTTCGACTTCTAGCTTATTCCAGTTCCCGCAATTCCTGCACTTCACTCTAAGTTTTGCCTTCATAGTTATACCCGAAAACTTTTACATTTTTCCTAAGGAGAATTCGTATAATAAGTCACTTAAGAATTTGAACCTATTGGTTTCACACAATAAATTTGAAATGAGGCATAATCTAAAAAAACTTCTAATAAATGCTTCAAAGATGCTATTTGCTTATTAGGAAATTTTCTGAAAGAATTTCAATAACATATTCATAAAAAAAGACGGTTTCCCTATAGCACGACATGAACATTTTAGAAATAAGGTACAATAAAGAGAAGGAAATGGCTCCATAAGAGAGGGAAAGCTATTAGTTTGGGAGAAGTTACAACTTAGGCAGAAATTACATAAAATGTTGAGGTAAGTTTATGTCAGAAAAGATTGATGTTGAATTTTCCTTTGCTTACAGGCTTCTGCATCCGATGCACACGGTTCTAGTTTCCTGCGTTGAAAAAACTGGAAAACCCAATGTTTTACCCTTAGCTTGGGCGATGCCCACTTCCTGTTCTCCAGCTTTGGTTGCAGTAAGCGTAGCGCCGAATAGGCACTCACACGGAATAATTGAAGAAACAAACGAGTTTGTTATTAACCTTCCAACCGTGGATATTGTTGGTGAGACTTTGACTTGCGGGAGAATTAGTGGCAAAAACCACGACAAATTCGCTGAGACAGGCTTGACGCCTTTGCCAGCCAGAAAGGTGAAAGCACCCATAATAAAAGAGTGCATAGCTCACTTAGAATGCAAACTACATAGCCAATTCAAAACCGGAGATCACTCTATTTTCGTTGGAGAGGTCGTCGAAGCCTACGCAAACAAAGATGTTTTCTCAGACAAATATGACATTAAGAAAGCTCGAATGCTTTTCCACCTAGGAGGAAACGTCTTTGCAACACTTGATCCAAGCCTCTATATGCCGTAGTTGTTAAGCCTTTCATTTGAAAACCTATAGTAATTCCTTTTTTGTGTCAAAGTTGATGCTAAACCTTAAGTTTCGCGTCAAACTATCTTTCACCCCAAAAGTGCCGTGTCATCTTTGAATAGGTGAAAAGTCAATGAGCCAATATGATGAGGAAGCTTTAGAGAAATTCAGGCTATCAGGAAAAATTCTCCGTGAAAGTCGAGAAGAAATGAAGCATTTCGTGCGAAAAGACATGCTTGTAATCGAGATTTGTGAGAAAGCTGAAAACCTAATTCGAGGAAAAGGCGGAAAGCCAGCTTTTCCCTGTAACGTTTCAATAAACGAAGTAGCGGCGCATTATACTTCACCCCCAAATGACAAACTGAAGATTCCAGAAAAATCCGTGGTAAAAGTTGACATGGGTGTTCATGTTGATGGTTATGTAACTGACACTGCCTTCACGGCTTGTTTCAACCCAGACCATAGAAAAATGCAAAAAACTGCAGAATATGCTTTAAACGCAGCAATAGAAAGCATCCACGGGGATATGGCTATTTCAAAGATTGGTGTGATAATAGAAAGAACCATAAAAAACCGTGGTTTTAAACCCATCTCGAACTTAACGGGGCATTCCGTGGGAAGATACTTAATTCACGCGGGAACCTCAATCCCCAACGTCAGGCAGATATCTTTCGGAAAAGTCAAAGCTGGAGAAACATACGCAATAGAGCCTTTTGTCACTCTTCCAGATGCCACTGGTCGTGTTGAAAATAGCCCCGAAATTACAATTTTCCGTTTAGTTAAAGCTAAATCGGCTAAGAATCCATATGCAAAAAAGCTCTTGAAATACATTGAGGAAAATTTCAGAACCTTGCCTTTCGCTGAGCGCTGGTTGAAAGACGTAGTACCAGAGGACAAACATCATGAAGCCTTCAGCGAATTACGCAAATGCAAAGCAGTAATGGGCTACCCCGTATTCACTGAAATAAGTAAAAAAACCGTTACTCAAGCTGAGCATACTGTGTTGATAAAAGAAAATGGATGTGAAGTATTAACCTAGAAGCGATAAGTTTTCTCTTTTTCCTTAACTTCCTTGTAGATTGCAGTTATGAGCATTTTTTCGTTACATTTTTGGCAAGGGTCAAGGTCCTTGAATACGAAGTCGCCTCTTTGGAATTCTCTAACACTTTTAAAGTTGCATTTTTTGCATTCGATTGTAGTCATTACTTTTGGAGCTTCGATTTTCATGCTAGCTGCCCGTTTTCGTGATTGGAGTAGTACGTAAATTGATAAGCTCATAGCGATGAAGCCTATGACTAATAAGAAACCAGCTAGCATTTGATTTCCTGCGATAAAGGCATTTACGGACAAAAGCAATGAAACTATCGATAAAGCTAGAACTATTAAAACAATCATCATAAGATAAGTTGAGATTCTTTTGGATGCAGTTGATGAATTTTGGCTCATTTTCTTTTTTTCCCCTACTGTCCAATACCGATGGTGTTTCCTACTCCAATGATTATTACTTTGTCGCCTTCTTTGGTTCTTTCCAAGACAACGTTTTTCACACGCTCTATGACCTTGTCAGCGGAATCCGCGATTTCCTTGCGCATCGGGGAAACTGCATCTCCGATGTCTTCTTTGACTACTACTGCATTAAGTGGAATCTTGTATTTTACAACAGTTTCTTCAATCTTAAATTGGTCAACGCCTGGTCCGCCGATTGCTGCACCTATGCCTTCAGCAACCTCGCCGACCAATTCGCCTTCAAGTTTCAAACCTGCATCAATCATTATTACCGAGGCAATTTCTCCCTTATGCTCATTTATCACTGCTTTTACAGCTTCACCAGGTTTACCCACATTTCCGCCCGGACCTTCAGCCTTTATTATTAGAGCGGTGCGACCTTCTAGGGGCACACTTGCTACAACACAATCTTTGGGAACTTCCCTTGTTTCGTAGCCGTGCATTAATTTTGCTGCCACTAACGGACCTACACCATCACCTATTGGCTGGCCGTCAGCAAAGGCTTTCAACGCGCTGGCGTATGCTTCAGCCTCTTTCATAACCAGAGGTAGAATCATCTGCAACTGCATTATAATGTAGAGACTCAGCGTTTTCTTGCCTTGAATGTAAAAGTGCCTTACAATTTTGTAAATGAAATTGAGCGCCATCGCTGCTTCCAATGTGTTCTCTAAATTGTTAATTTGAACTTCGTTGCTTGCAGGCGCCATAACCTTAACTTCGTCTTTAAGGCGAGTGTCTCTTACATCAAGTATATGGTCAAGCTTGTAAACTATGCCTGCAGGGTCCATGCTCTGAGGCGATATGGTGAAATACTCTAAGTAGCGATCAACCCTCGCGGAGGGGTCGGTTTGGGGCTTGCCGATTTCTTTTATAGTTTCTATGGCAATTTTGCGTCCTTCTTCTTTTATGTACTTCAATTTGTAAAGTGACCCTTCAACTTCTCGTATCATCACGTACATCTGGATTCTTTGACCGTAAAACAGGAATACTATGAATACTACATAGAATAACATACTTATGATGCTCGATATGCTGTCACCGCCACCCCCAAAAAGGCTCTTCAGAACATCCATTGCTGCAAACATTACCATACTTTTACCACTCTTCAAAAAACTACTATCACTTAGTTATAAATCTTAGCCCATTTTCTCCAACAATTTAAGGATTGAAGTAGGCTGCCAGCTTTCCCAATTTCACGTGGCCGAAGACCACACTACAGTTGGAAACGGAACGCGGTTTAACTTCTGAGTTCGGAATGGGATCAGGTGGGACCCGCGCCCTCTGGCCGGCAAACCCAGCAATACACATAAACATTCCTTGATTAACCTTTCGCTTTTACATGTGAATAAGGTTTGCATTGGAACGTTTTAAGCTGTTGTTGAAGGTTTACTTTGTAATGCAATGATAACGCATATATTTCAATTGTTGAAAGTTAACTTAACGCCTCAGGTCTAAGGTGGGGCTGTAGTCTAGACAGGCATGACGACGGGCTCCAGAAAGCAAGCAACGGGTTTGCTGACCTCGCCCAGAGGAATGACGAAATTCTGGAGCGGTCTTAGAGAAACCCGTAGGGACAGACAAGCGCTGTTTCCGGGTAAAGGTCGTCGGTTCAAATCCGGCCAGCCCCACCACCTCTTTGGGGTTTAGACTATAATTATCTAAAAAAATTGAGAAACACAGAGAACTTTTTTGAACTAATTATGTTAGCACCTATAACTCGAAAAGTTGTTCACAGTTTTTCATGGAAATTCATACTTTGGTTTTCGTCTCCTCAAAGAAGGAAGCTGAAGTCGAAACCCATAAATGTCCATTTTCAATTCAGTAAAACAGGAGATGAAAGTATTTGGAAAAAATTGGTGATCTAATTCAAGCAGCAGATTGGAAGGTTGAGAAACACGTGCCAGTAATAGAGTGCACTGATGCGGCCAAAGCTGATGAACTCTTCGAAGTTAAAGTTACAATAGGTAAGGAAGTTGCTCACCCAAACACCACTGAACACCACATAAGTTGGATATCACTATATTTTCATCCTGACGGAGAAAAATTCCCCCATCAAATAGGACTGTACGAATTCAGTGCTCATGGAGCTTCAACGCAAGGTCCAAACAGCAGTTCCGTATACACTCATCACGCAATAAAGAGTTGGATGAAAACAGGTAAACCTGGAACTCTCATTGCAATCTCTATGTGTAACATCCACGGGCTATGGGAGTCTTCAAAAGGGATCAAACTGGAGTAACCATTTCTTGTTTCTATCTATTGATTTCAAAGCACGTAGCATCGCAAATACCTTCTTTTTTCTTGTTTTTTCTAACATTTAAGATGATGTTTTTATTCAGTCTCAATGAGTCTATATAGATTATAGAGAATATGCACAAAAACGATTTTTTCTATATAGTGTTGACTGTGAAGTGAAAAAAAGAAAAGGCTATCACGAGATTGTGATGGTTGTTCCCAGATGAAAGCGTGTAGCACTCGCTACAAAAAAGTCGGAAAAGGTGGAAAAGTCTACTTTTTAGATGGCACAGCCTCTCTAGTAGACGAAACTGTTGATTAATATGCTGAAAAAAATCTAACAGGATTTCATAAGAGCACAAGTTTCCCCAAAAAACCTAGTCAATTTTTTGTGTTTAAATTTATAATTAAAATTACCGTTGCATTTCATCTCTTAATTCCTACAAATAACTCTCTTCCAGTCATCAAGCCGTTCTTTAGGTACTTCGACTTTAAACCCGCCGCCTTCATAATCTTAAGTGTATTGTTAATTCCGAACAGCCCCAATTCATGCTTGTCAATGAAATACTTAACGTCTTTTCCTCTTTCAGCAATCAATAAATGCATACTCAGAACCGCGGTAGCTTGCCTAATTCTCGTGAAGTTGACCCTCGCAATTTTGGTGTCCTTTACATCATAAGTCGTGATTCGAGGTTCACCTCTCACATAAAACGATTTTGCGTGCGACGGCTCAATGAGAGCCAAGCCACCTTTATTCAAGTGCTTAGAAAAGTTTCGAATAGCCTTCTCCAAGCTCGAAGTCGTCTTTACGTAGCCTATTGAACTAAGCATACATATAATTGTGTCGAACTTTTTTCCAAGTCGCATAGTTTTCATATCTCCCTCTTTAAAGGTGACTCCCTTCACGTTTTTCCGTGCAATCTTGAGCATGCTCTTGCTTATGTCAACTCCGGTGCATACGAAATCATCTTTCAAGTGTTTAAGGTGCAGACCAGTGCCGCAAGCGGCGTCGAGAAGCATGTTTCCTCCCGACTCTGTATACTTGATAATTAGATTCTGTAGCCTAATAGCTTCGTCCAAATAATCCCTAAAGGAGTAAACTCGATTGTAGTACTCAGCTAATTGGTTGTGCAACAATTGTTTAGACATGACAAGCAATATAGTTAGCAATACCTAAAAGTTCTAGCCTGAAATTTGTCGATTGATATATTATGGCAAATAAAGGGGGCCTTTGTTATATCAAACTTTCCAGATAGACATTCAATATGAGGTAAAGTTGCATGGTGCACGATTTCGAATAATTTTTTCCATATGAACGCAAGAACCGCAGATAGTTGCTGTATTTATCTAAAAACGTTAAAAAATCAGAGAAAAACCAACAAACCCCGTTTTTTCATAATGAAAAAGTTAATTTGAGTATTTGTTAGAGAGGCGGGTCCTGCTTCAGTGAATGAGAAAGAGAGAAAGGGGAAGGGTTCTACCGGAACCAGGATTTTTTGAAGCAGGATTTTCCGACGCTCGCATTACAACCTTTTACGAGTAAGAAATAAAAAACATATGAATTAGAAATCAACATTTTCGAACGTAGAAAGCAAAACAACACCGGTTTAAACAGAAGAATGGTGGGGCTGCCCGGATTTGAACCGGGGTCACGAACGCCCGAGGCTCATAGCCTGGACCAAACTAGCCGACAGCCCCAGTGTTACAAGCCTATAAGCTCTATTTTCATTTCAGAACTAATAGAAATAAGTATTCCTCAATCGTTTTACAATTTCGCTGGCAACGCCTGCTTCAAACAACAGTAAAATCTATTTGAAGTTAGATAAGAGGTATTGTTAAAAATCGCAGCGGAGCTGAAAATTCTTGTTATGCCTTTGGAACAGGGGCAACTTTTCCGTGGTATATCCTTGCCACTATGCACAATATTGCTGCTATCACAGCCAACCAGAAGGACCATTGGAATCCAGCTGATAAAAAAATCGTTAATGTTATGCTGGAAACGAAAGGTATTGGCATCGTGCTGGTTGTCACCGTACTGGTTGTCGAACCCATCAATGGAATATTAAGGCTTAACACCGCTCGGCAAATCATGGTTGTAGCAACTAAGCCAATAATAAAGAATAGCACCATATACAATGGTTTCTTGTAGCCGAAACCTAGCAGATGCATTGAATAGGATTTTCTGGGCATAAGCGAGTAAATCATCATCGCGATTGCACTTGCAAGCAGGCTAGCTATGCTCACTATGTTAAGCGCAAATATGAAAGGAATAGTAGGCGAAGTGCCCAAGAAACTCATATTCATATTAACAGGAGAAGCATCAACAGTCATTAAGTCGTCACCGATAGTAAGATACCACCAAGGAGAAAACAGTGAAACCGCAATCACAAAAATAGTCATGACACCGCCAGCGAGAGCAAACCAGTTAAACTTAGCTAAAATAACGCTCATCCATTTCACCCCTGATAAGCTGGATTCGGAATCTCCATACCTTGATCTAGTTGATTCTGGTCAAGCTCAATTTGAATCCTGCCAATGTCAATAGCATAATCCTTTAGAAAACCACCTACAGTTTCCTCGTCACCATGAACATTTTCAAAGTGACCCATTGCATCTTCTGTCCAAGCTCCTGTAATGGTCAACGTTCCAGTTTCACCAGTATCAATGCTTATGGGTTCGCTTAGGCTTGCAGCACCTAGAAGAAAATAATGCTCCTTGCACTCAATGTTTCCAGATAAGGAGTTAATGGTGATATCAATAGGAAGTGCGTTAGTATATTCAAAACTTGCTGAGAATGTTCCTGTTGCTTTGTCATATTCTGGCTCACCCACTATTTTAGGAGGTTCAAGTATAGATCCGAAGTCGTAGTCAGCAATTTCAGAAGGAACAAACAATCCTAAAAAATTTCCTTGGTAAGCAAGCAACATTCCCACTATGGGTATAGCGACAATGGCTATTGTAACTAAAGTCAAAATCAGCCGTATTCTGTCCATTCTCATCTTCCAATTTTTTGACTTTAACAACTAAATGAGGAATTGTTTTTTTATGGTTTGTGAATCGGTAATCACTTTTCAAAGTGAAAGGCACCTGCCATTAATAAACAGTATATTTCACTCTATGTAAGGCGATCTTAGAACTTCTTTAACTCTGTTGCTGATTATTGGCCCTAACCCACGAACTGATTTTGGCCAGTCATCAACGTTGACAAAAGCGTTTAAAGGCGTCTGATAAGCTTTCAGTAAAGCAGTTGCTTTTTCTCTCCCGATATTGGGCAAACTTGCAATTAGGAATACTTGGGCATCAGACAAGGTTTCAGTCTTCTTAAAAGCATGAACAATTGGAGCCCTTTTTTCCACTATTTGTTCTTGTCTGGCAGCCACATACAGGAAATCGATTGATTCTTTGTAGGACTTAGTGTTAATCAATGCTATGCCATTCTTTGCTAAGTTAAACATAGCACCCCAAATCGCTGCGGGCTTGATGTGGCTAAACTTGTAAATGATAGGCAAATAACCTTCCAAGAGAATAAGTGACTTCGGATAAGCGTCCTTAAGTCTAAACAACTGATCGAAAAGGTATCTACGAGTGAGCGTATAAACGAAGTCACTAACAGTTTTTCTTTCAACTGCACACTGTTCAGAAAGTATGTAATCCCCTTTTTCAAGAGCTTTCGTCTTAACCTTTACACCGCGCTCAAGCAAGCCCTTAATAATCTTAGCAGCGGTGCTCGCTTCGCGGCTGTCAACGATAATGGTAGGTTTTTCTTCATTCTTCTTTTCTTCATTCAAATAAGGAACAAGCGTTTCAGTCCCAGACACAGACTCAACTCCACAGTTGCGGTTACGTTGACGTCTTTTATGTTATTTTCGTTTTCTGAAAACTTTCTTCTTCGCGATAATTGCACATCAAAAAATCAGCATAAACCAAGATTGCTTTAGGAACAAAAGTTCCAAGCGTTTTGGTAGTATCAACCGATATCGCGGCACAATTTGTAACCTCTGAGAAAATATGCAGTGCAAAGGATACCTAAATGTTCTGCAGCAGTCTTCTATGCTTCAGTAAAACTCAACTGAATCATCCGCTCTAGCTGGATCATAGATCCAAAAAAGTGTTAATGAGTTATAGACACACAAAAAAAAGATGAAGGTTAGGCTATAACTTTTGGGTTATTTCTTTTATAACACCGGCAGCAACTGTTGTACCCATGTCTCTGACAGCGAAGCGGCCAAGTTCTGGAAAGTCAACGTATTTTTCGACTGCTATCGGACGCAACGGCTCCATTTTTACCCAAGCAGAATCCCCTGTTTTCAGAAAGCTTGGGTTTTCTTCAACAACTTGTCCGGTCCTAGGATCAAGCTTCTTAAGCAGTTCAGTGAACCTGCAAGCAATTTGTCCAGTGTGGTAATGCAGTACTGGAGTGTATCCAGCGGCTAATGCGGTTGGGTGATAAATCACAATTATTTGTCCGATGAACTCTTTGACTACCGTAGGCGGGTTATCCACTGGTCCTGCAACATCTCCGCGGTGAAGGTCGCCCTTTCCTACTCCTCTAACATTGAAGCCTATGTTATCTCCTGGCTCAGCTTTTGGAACTTTTGAGTGGTGCATTTCAATTGATTTGACTTCTCCTTTCTTGTTGGACGGCATAAAAACAACGTTGTCACCTTCTTTTAACACGCCTGTCTCAACTCTGCCAACAGGAACGGTGCCTATGCCGGTGATGCTGTAAATGTCTTGGACGGGAATGCGTAAAGGTTTGTTAATTGGTTTGGGAGGTATTTCCAGCTGGTCCAAAGCATCCATCAAGGTTGGTCCAGTGTACCATGTCATCTTTTCACTTTTCTTGATTAGGTTGTCTCCGGTCCATCCTGAGGTTGGTACAAAATGGGTTTTGTCAGTTTTGAAACCTACCATTCTCAGCATGCGTGTAACTTCGTTTTTGATTTCGTCATATCGCTCTTTGTTCCATTCTACGGTTATATCGTCCATTTTGTTAACTGCAACTAATACTTGACGGACGCCTAAAGTGAAAGCTAGAAAAGCGTGCTCTCGGGTTTGACCGCCTGGACCGATTCCAGCTTCAAACTCTCCCTTTTTAGCTGAAACAAAGAGCACTGCTGCATCAGCTTGGCTTGCACCTGTGATCATGTTCTTGACGAAGTCTCTGTGTCCTGGCGCGTCTATGATTGTGAAGAAGTATTTGTTGGTTTCAAACTTCAAGAATCTAAGGTCAATGGTTACCCCTCTTTCTCGTTCTTCTTTGAGGTTGTCGAGCACCCAAGCATATTTGAATGTGCCCTTTCCCATTTTGTCAGCTTCATCTTGATAGGCTTTGATTGTTCTTTCATCGATTGCCCCAGCATCGTAGAGTAAGTGTCCTGTAGTGGTGGATTTTCCATGGTCTACGTGTCCCATGATTACTAGGTTTAAGTGGGGTTTCGCGCTTTTGCTCATCTTTTTTCCTTCCTAATTCTTTCCTTAAATTATAGTGCGTTTACACAACTGTTCTTCCAATTATTTTAACTTTATCATCAAAATTACGCGTTAATTACAAATATGCAGGAATGTTCTTTGTTTTATTCTATAAACAATAAGTTAGCTGATTTAGAAATCGTATTAAACATCTTTTGATGAATTATAGGACTGAAATATTATGCCAACGAATTTGCCTCCCGAAGCTAAGGAAAAGTGGGCAGAAGTTGAAAACACGCGGAATCCACGCGAAAAAATTCAGCGAATGCAGGAGTTCCTGAGTTTGGTGCCGCAGCACAAGGGCACCATGAAGCTTCGCGGGCAGATTAAGAAGAAGATAGCTGGTCTTCGCAAGGAGATTGAGGAACGCAAACAGAAGCGAACTGGACGGGGTGGACCCAAGTTTTTTATTGAGAAAGAGGGCGCCGCGCAAATTGCGGTTTTAGGTATAACAAATGTGGGTAAAAGCTGCTTGCTCCGGGCGGTGACTAACGCTAAAGTCCCGGTTTCAGCTTCACCTTTCACAACGCGTGACCCTGTTCCGGCCGTCATGGGATTTGAAGATGTACAATTTCAGCTTGTGGAGGCGCCCGCTTTGATGGAGGGTTCAGCCAACGGTCGGGCTTGGGGACTGCAGTCACTTGCGGTTGCCCGGAACGCTGATGGTTTGATACTGTTAGTGGATTTGTCACATGACCCGATTGAACAGCTAAATCTTGTTTTGGCTGAGTTGGAGAAGGCTCGGATTTTGATTAATAAGCCTCGGGGTAAGGTTGATATAGATCGCAGGTACTTGGGTGCTGGATTGCGTGTTATTCTTACAGGAAGGCTTTTGGATTGTACATTGCAAGATGTTAGGAAGCTACTGAGAAGCTATCAGGTTGGGGATGGGGTAATAAAGATTACTGGAGAGGTAACATTAGATGATGTAGAGGATGCGGTTTTTGAGAGTACAATATATAGGCCAGCTGTGATTGTGGCAAACAAACTGGACGTGGCTGACGCTCAAAATAACCTCAAGCTGTTGAAAGATTTTGTGGGTGGGCGTATTCCAACGGTTGCTGTTTCATGCGAGAAAAAGTTGGGTTTAGAAAAGCTTGGGGAGGTACTGTTCAATACGTTGAATGTTATTAGGGTTTATACGAAACAACCGAGTGCTCGTGAACCTTCGCAACATCCTTTTACGCTTCGCCGAGGTGCCACTTTGGCAGACTTAGCACGGAGTATTCACACTGATTTCGAGAGGGATTTTTCTTTTGCTCGAGTGTGGGCTGAACGCTTGGCATTTAGCCCTCAAAAAGTTGGGGTTAGCTTCGCGCTTGAAGATGGTGATGTTGTTGAGATTCACGTTAAATAATTTTTAGCGTGAAGATTGAGCTATGCGTTCGATTTCGTTGCGTTTAGCTACGCCTGCACTTTTGATGTCATTTTTGGCTGCTAGGATTAATTCGTCTGCGATTGTTTCAGGTAGACTTCTAGGGTTGTTGGCTGCGTTTTTGCGTGCACCTTCGGTTAGGTTGCGAAGTGCTAAATCTATTCGGCGTTGGGGTGCGATGTCTACCGATAGGTGATAGACTACTCCACCATAGCTGAGGCGTGTAGTGTCTTCTGCTGGTGCAGAGTTTTCTACTGCTTGAACAAGTATTTCGATAGGATTTTTTCTTGTGCGAATATTAATAATTTCAAATGCGTGTTTTACAATATTGGTGGCTCGGGCTTTTTTGCCGGCGTTTTTACCTGGGCGCATGAAACCGTTAATGAATCGTTCTACGATGTTTACTCGTGCTTTGCGGAAGCGTTGATGCTCGTGACGCCCCATGCTGTGTGGCAGGGTCATAGGTGTCAAGTTTATATAACGCTGCAAACCTGGGTCTTTAACTGATATTTCGTTAAAGGTCCATTTTTGGAAGAGTAGAATGTCTTGTTTTGCTTTGCTCACTCTGGTCACCGTGCCGGTTTCTGTTTGCGCCCATATACAAGCTCGTTAAGGCTTACACCGTTAACCTTGATAACTTTCCAGCGAACGCCTGGAATGTCTCCCATTGCGCCACCTCTCGTGCCGCCTATGCCTTCAACAACCACTTCATCGTGTTCATCCACGAGGTTTAAGGCGCCATCTCCAGGTAGGAAAGCGGTTATGAGACGCCCGTTTTTAATGAGTTGCGTGCGGACACATTTTCGTATGGCACTGTTTGGCTGCTTAGATTCAACACCTACTTTTTCTAGAACTATGCCGCGACTCATCGGAGCACCCTGTAGCGGGTCTACTTTTTCGTCTAGGCGGAGCATTCGACGGTTAAAGTAACGATCTGACCAACGGAAGTTTTTCCGTTTCTTTTTGAGTTGCCTTGCGGCAAATTCACCTCTTGGGGATTTAGAACCCATACTGAAGTTTCCTCTTTTGCAAAGTAACATTCCAACACTAATATTTAAACAAAACGAACTAACGTAGCAATAATTGAAAAATAAATTATACAGTATCGATTGGTTTTGAAGACTCGTTCATTGTTTTTTCTGCTTCTAAGCAGCGGTATTTTCCACAATTTGAACCGCCTTTATTAGTACACGTGAACTGGTTAAGATCAAAATAAGGACAAATATTCTCAAATTCGCAGTAGTCTTTCAACTTTTTTTGAATCTTGGCTAAAAGGACGTCGAAACGGTTCAAACTAGAGGCATCCTTTTTTAAGTGGGCTTTTAGGAGAGTTTTAATAGAATTTTTTCGGGGATTCGCTCTTTTTCAAACGCCAAATATGTTATGCCTTCAGTGTCGCCTGTTTGGTCGAGTGTTTGAAGCGCTTCTCGTGTTTTTTGCAGATCCATTAGCCGCTTTTGGTGGCTTCTAACTACGCTTTCGATAGCCGTCAACTCATTTAAAACGGTGGCGTCCAAAACTATCTCTAAGCCGTTTAGGTCTATTTGGCTAAAGTTTCTTTTGGCTAACTTTTGATCTGCTATCTTGGCTATTATGTCATATAGTCTTTGAGTTTTTTCAGCAAGGTTTCGTTTTTCGTCTAGTTGGCGCAGATATATACCTAGCGCGCTTTTTGTTTCAGCAAGTTCCTTGTCTATGCTCTCTTTGATTTCTGAAACTGAACTGTATTTTTTGATGCCAATAAAAGGCTTTTTCGCCGCTGGAATGTCTGGATGTTCCTGTGGACGTTTTGAACTATCATCTTCTGCTGATTCAGCTATTTTATTGGTTTCTTTCATATGCTTTTGTTTTTTGCTTAGTTTTTCTTCTACTTGCGGTTTTTCGGCTATTTCAGGTAATGGTTCTTCCTTTATCCTGTGGTCCTCAGCTACTTCATGTTTTGAGGCTTCAGATTTTTTCTTGAATCTACTGAACAAACCAACACCCTCATATCTTATATATTAATATATAATAACATCTATTCTACCGCAAACAATATTCCAAAAACAGATATATCACAACCACCCAAACGCAAAACACACAGTCAGCAAGTATATTCACCTTTAAAGAAACAGAGAGTGAGACTTTTCCGAGCATAACAGTTTTAAACAATACAGTCTCAACCATCACAAACAAAGGATCGAAACATCTTGGACGCTTGGCGCTTAATCCCAACTAAAATTCATAACGCATTTATGAACATGGCGATCAATGAAGTCATCCTTCAATCACGCATGGAAAACTTCTCAAAAACAATCAGGCGGTACCAGTGGCAACCGAGTGCAGTCAGCATAGAAAAAAGCCAAAACCCAAACGAAACCATCTACACAGAAAACTGCCATAAACTCGGAGTGGACATCGTTCGCAGAAACAGCGTTGGCGGAACGGTTTTCCATGACCGAACAGGCGAATTAACCTATGGCGTAACCGCGCAGACACGTGATTTCAACGCTTCAGATATAACAGAAGTCTATACAAGCGTTTACGCTGCAATTAGTGACGCACTTTGGCTTGTAGGCATGCCAGCTGACTTCAATCCAGGCACAAGAAAAAATGTCCAAACCTATCTGTAAACAACCGTAAAATCAGTGGAAGCGCCCAAACCGTTAAGCGCAACATCATCCAGCAGCATGGCACTCTCTTGTTGAAAGTAAACTTGCCCCTAATGTTCCAGCTTCTCCGCGTGGAAGGCATAAACGATTACAATCTAGCCGCTAAAATTGCACAACGCAAAATCACTTCGGTTCAAAACGAGCTATGTCACGCGGTCACCCCGGAAACAGCCGCTAATGCACTCATATAAGGTTTCAAAGCAATCTGAAAATCGAATTGAGTCCAAGCGAACTAACAATGTACGAGCAAGCACTTGCCGAAAAGCTCTATACCAGCAAATACGCTAATGCAAAATGGAACCAAAAAGGGAAAGTCTAAGTCTTCTTTATTAAACGCCATCGGACACCCTGCGCTGTATCTTCCACTATCACTCCCAACCTAATCAGCTGAATACGAAGCGCATCAGCAGTAGCCCAATCCTCAGCTTTCCGAGCTGCCTCCCGCTTCGCAATTAATTCTTCTGCCTCCTTAGACAACGCTTGTTCCTCCGTTACCTTGCCGATGACACCCAATACGCCATCAAAACGTTTCATAATCGTACTAATCTGGTCAGCCTCGCTTCTGCTTACCATGCCAGCATCAATCAATCCATTTACCTCGCGCATAAAATCAAACAGAGCAGCCAATGCTGCGCTCATGTTCAAATCGTCATCCATAGCTCCGCCAAAACCCAGCTGCACATCACGCAACAAATGTTCAACTTTTCCTCCGCTATCGTTCCCATCGGCATCCTGAAGTCTCCGTACAAAATTGCGTAATCGCTCCACCGTTGCACCCGCAGCATTCAACGCTTCAAAAGTGAAATTAAATTGGGCACGGTAATGAGACGACAACAACAAATAGCGAATCGCAATAGGGTCGTAACCTTTGCGCAGTAGATCTCGCAACGTGTAAAAGTTGCCAAACTTCTTCGCCATCTTCCGACCTTCAACTAGCAAGTGCTCATTATGAAGCCAGTAGTTAACGAATTTTTTTCCAGTAGCCGCTTCACTTTGAGCAATCTCGTTTTCATGATGAGGAAAAATGTTGTCTATTCCTCCACAATGAATATCAAAAGTTTCTCCCAAATACTTCATGGACATTGCAGTACATTCAATGTGCCATCCAGGCCTGCCTTTACCCAGTTCGGTTTCCCAGAAAACATCACCATCTTCTGGTGTCCATGCTTTCCACAAAGCGAAGTCCTGTGCTTCCTCCTTCGTGTACTCATCTGTTTTTACACGTGCGCCTAACTTGAGTTCGTTAACTTTTATCTGGCTAAGTTTACCGTAGTTATTGAATTGCCTAATGGCATAGTAGATTGATCCATCTTTTCCTTTGTACGCATACCCATTCTGGATGAGCCGTTTTATCAGCTCCACCATTTCAGAGATGTGGTCTGTGGCTTTAGGATAATGGTCCGCTGGCTTAATGTTAAGGGATTTGATATCTTCAAAAAAAGCGTTGGCATAGCTTTCCGTGTATTTCTCCAGCGGAATTTGCTTTTTCTGGCTACCTCTAATGGTTTTGTCATCCACATCAGTCAGGTTCATTACGTGCATAACTTTGTAATTGTGGTATTCCAGCCACCGCTTAAGTAAATCCTCAAAAACAAAAGCACGAAAATTGCCAATATGCGCATAATCATACACGGTTGGCCCACAAGTGTACAATAATACCTTGCCCGGTTTTATGGGAACAAACTTTTCTTTTCTCCGAGTTAAAGTATTAAAAAAGCAGATACTTCCCATTGTAGCGTTCATTTACCGTCCTCGTTGAAAAGTACACCAACAAAAATTATATAAGGATTCCACTAAATACAGACGCTTAAAAGAATTCTCTATTTAAGCGAACTATGTAATGCTAAATGTAATTGCCTTCGGATAGACAACATTCATAGTTTCTACAATATGTTTCGATTGGACCCCAAAATATCTTCGGGGAAAAGCTTATTCTACACAATCTTAATTACTTGCTGCGACTTCATTGACCCTTGGTGGAAAACCTTTTGGATTTGGAATTAAATCGTAAACCTAGGCTTAAACCTATTTATCTTCTGTTTTCTTTATTGTAACCTTTTTTTTGCGTTTTAGGAAAAGGTATGCTATTGCAACAGCTATAGTTATTGTTACTGCCACGCCTACGAGTAGAACTGTTGGGAAAGGTGCGATTTCAAAGAAAACTGTTCCCGAAGCGCCATTGTTTCCGATAAGATCTGTAGCGTAAAATGTTATTCTATGTGAACCTTCAGAGAGCACGGCTAAAGTTACGTTTCCCGCAATAGTTACGTTATCACCCCCATCTAGGCTGTAACCTATCCATGACACGGGTTCATCCACGGTGATGAGTGATTGGATGTCACTCCCGCTATAAGTTTTGTTTTCAGGAGACAAAACAATAATCACCGGAGAAAACGTATCTATAGAGAATAAGACAATACCAGAGGAAACAGTATTTCCAAAAGTATCATTAACATAAACTGTTATTCTATGCTGACCTTCAGATAGGTCTAATAATTCACTGTCACCCATGATGGTTACATTATCCCCGTCATCCAAGCTGTACCCTATCCAAGTTGCAGGTCTATTCAAAGAAAGAATCAGGGGAATGTCAGAATCTATATATGTTTTGTTTTCTGGAGATATGATTTCAAGTTTCGGCGGCACAGCCCCGTAGTCAATTGGCACATACTGTTCGGTTACATCTAACCAAGTTTCGCCATCGAACCCACCAATTGCATACAAAACATCATCTAGAACAGCTAGGGTCAAATACACGCGAGGGGTTGGAATCTCAGCACCAGTGCCCCAAGCATTATGTTCAGAATCATATACATAAGTCACGCCACTGTAGTGAGTCTCATTGGAACCTCCCACGAAGTATAGTCTCTTAGGCGCTATGACACCACTGGTTGACGCCGCAGCACCATAGCTTTTGGCAAAGGGAAGACTAGCGCGAGTACTCCATGCGTCGTTTTCAGGATCATAAACTTGAGTGGAACCCACAGTATCAAGTTCCCATCCCAACTGGAAGTGGCGTGAACCCCCTATGACGTAGATTTTGCCGTCAAGCACAGCAGATGCGGAACCTAAGACAGGAATAGGCATGGGCGATTTTTCACTCCAAGAATTGCTATCAGGATTATAGGCTTCAGTTACGTTAAGCTCTTGATAAGACGAGTCAACACCCCAGTACTTTTTTCCACCTATGCAGTAGATTGTTCCGTTGACAACGCTTGCGACTAAGTCAGCTCTAAAGGTAGGCATAGGCACCTTGGTCGCCCATGTATCCGTTGCAGGATCGTAAACCTCAGTCACTCCTGTTAGACCTGAGACATAATTTTCACTGTCACCTATTATTCCACCTATACAGTAAATTTTATCCTCGTAGACTGAAATGGCGAAGCCGCTTCGTGGAGTGGGCATGGGCGATTTGGCAGTCCAAGTATCTGTAACTGGATTATACTCTTCGTTGACGCCTAGTTGAGTTTCGCTGTTTGAGCCGCCAATAGCGTATATTTTACCGTTTACAACCGCAACCCCAAGCCCTCCTCGTGCGGTAGGCATAGGCTCCTTCGTAGTCCAAGAGTTTGCATTTGCGCCATGAATAGAAAACTGAGGTAAAGACACGAATTGGGATACAAGTAGAATAACGGCTAAAAATGAAGTCAGCTTCTTATTCATGAATGAGGATTCTCCCACTTGTTCTCATTAATAAAACGCGTTTTGCCTTTATATGGTTGCATGCTTTTTTTCAACAATGCCTTGCTTGCCGAACAGGGATTTAAATGTATTTACAGAAACGTGTTAACAAAAATAAAAATGTAAAATAACAGAGTCATAACAGAAAAAACTCGGAGAATAGTAATGTAATGCACCGAACAGGCGTTGCTAGTTTACCTCTTCACCATGGCAAAGCACCCACCTGGCTAACCTTGCGTATGCGCAAACTAGCCAAAGAAATCGCTAGTATAATGATTGAAGAGCACGGCACAACCAAGTTTATTCACCGTTTATCTGATCCGTATTGGTTCCAAGCTTTTGGCTGTGTTTTAGCTTACGACTGGCATAGCTCAGGAGTAACCACAGTCGTAACTGGTATCCTGAAAAACGCATTATCTCCTGAAGAGCACGGCATAGCTGTCTGTGGTGGGAAAGGCAAAACCTCAAGAAAAACTCCAAGCGATATCGCCGTGATGGGAGAAAAAATGGGCTTATCAGAACAAACAATCAAAATCTTAGCGTACAAAAGCAAAATGACCGCCAAAATAGACAACAACGCCATCCAAGCTGGCTACCAACTTTATCACCACGCGTTCCTAATAACCAGAGATAAGAAGTGGTCAGTAATCCAGCAAGGCATGAGCAACCAAGATAATACGGCGAGACGGTATCATTGGCTATCCGACAAAACAACCAGTTTCGTCGTTGAACCCCACAACGCTATAGTCGGAGATGTAAAACGCGAAGAAGCTTTAAACATGATCGCGGAAAACAGCGAAGGAGCACGAAAAGCTTCAGTCGAAATTGCCAAAGAGCCTACTAATAAACTAATGCGACTGTTCGAAGCCACAAGACCATTGCATCAAAAATCGCTTCAAGAATGGCTGCCAGATTCAACAAATATTCCATGGAAGAGATCGATTGAAACACTCAAAATGCCGAGAAACATAAGTTGGGTAACTTTGAATCGAATATACGAGTTCCAACCGCGAAACTACGAGGAACTTTTAAGCCTAAAAGGCGTTGGACCCGCTACCGTACGTGGCTTAGCCTTGGTGGCAGAGCTGATCTATGGTGAAAAACCTAGCTGGGAGGATCCCGTTAAGTTTAGCTTCGCTTACGGCGGCAAAGATGGCGTACCATTTCCAGTTGACCGAAAAGCGATGGACGGGTCAATTCAACTACTCCGAAAGGCTGTTCAAGAGGCAAAAATTGGCGATAAAGAGAAAATGCGGTCTTTGCAAAAGCTTAGACGGTTCCTACCTTCAAACCGCAACACTTGACACCGCAACCAGATTTTGCGGACTCAAATTCTTAAGCGAGTTTAGACATAATGCCTTTTGGGGTTTAGAAGGTTGTTACAACGAAAAAAGATTTTCTTGAAGATTGGGGCAACCAGCGGAATATTAATACCTATACTTGCCTTCACCTGCATCCTGATGGCTATAGCATCCTACCCTGAGTTCAGCTGGACAAAAAACGCCTTAAGCGATTTAGGCATCATAGCGGGCATAACTGGACCCATTTTCAACTTCGGACTATACAGCAGTGGACTTTGCGTCCTCAGCTTCGCGGTTTTTGGTTTATTCGAGTATTTGGGAAACAGTTGGCTTGAAAAAATTAGCTTTTCAACCTTTGTAGCAACAGGCATGGCGCTTATGGGTATAGGTTTTTTTCCTGAAAATATTGTACCATACCATTATTTGTTTTCTGTGGCGTTTTTCACCCTCTTATCACTTTCATTATTCTTAATCATGGGTGCTTTTGCTTTTAAACGCCAAACGAAGATGGCGCTGTTCACGCTACTAACTGCTGGAGTCACTGTAATTCCTTGGATACTGTATTTTGTTCTTCACTCCGTTGATGGTGTGGCTATCCCCGAGTTCGTATCCGCGGTTGCTGGTTCAGTATGGGTTGTTTTGTTAAGCTATGAGATGTTTGCCGCGACACGCCAATTAAAAACAAAATAAAATTTTGTGAAAAATGCTGTGAAGACGCTATTTCGAATAGCTTCGAAAGGCGTCGTCCATATAGACTTGTGCGCAGCAGCAGGAGGAAAAACTAAATTTGTACTCGTGGGATTTCGCGTATTCAATAACTGCTTCACTTGGAAAAGCTATAGCGTCAGCTCCCGCTTTGAGAGCTAAAACGTCGGTTTCGACACGATGTTTCCCTTTTGGTCTCACACAACCTAAAACAAGAGGTTTTTTAGGAAACATTAGTCGTGCAATGGCTGTTACTTTGTATATGGCAGCTGGTTCAGGCGGTTTAACCTTAGCCATAACTGTTCCAGGTATGGGCGTGAAGGCTATTAAAACTAAGGCGGAAGGTTTTGTTGCAGAGATTAATTTGAGGGCGTCTAGTTCACCTTTTAATCTTCCATCGTGGAGTCCAACGATGATGTGTGGCACAAAGTTCAAATTGGCTTCCTGAAGAGCGCGTAAAGAGGAGGCATAATCTTCGGTAGTCACATTTAGGTTGCCGATTTTTTTAATGGTTTCGTTGGAGCCTATTATGTCAATTAATGCTGCATCTACACCTGCTTTCTTAAGGGCAACGGCAGTATCCAAGGCTATTATTCCTGTGTGGACAAAAACAGTTAAGTTCAGTTCATGCTTGATTTTCTCGATGGCTGGAAGAAAATGCTCAAGTGGGACCGCCCCGTCTGGCAAGCAACCACCGCTCACCAAGCAGCCTAAAGCACCTTTTTGTTTCAGTTTTGCAGCTAGCATAAAAAGTTTTTCTGATGTTTCAGCTGGCTGCATGGTTTCTAGGATTTTTCCTCCACAGTGTTTGCAATCGAGTGCACATAGTGTACCTGTCACGGAAAATGTGGGAAAATGAAATTGCGAGGAACTTTGGTAACTTGTTCTGTAGTACATGAAGCTTGGAACGTAGAAGTGAACTTTTTTAGGTTTCCTAATCAAATCTTTTGTGTTTAGTAGTTGTATAAGTTCTTTCTTTTTAGCGCGCCAAATTATCTCTGGGGAGATTTGCATGGTTCTTTCTCTTTGAAGAACCTATTGCGGCTTGCTTAATAGTTTTTGGGTCGTCCTTGCCGCTTTGTTTTTTCCGCATTGAGTTCTGAGAAGGAAGGAGTTGCTTGTAGCGCGTCATTGATCTGTTCCATTTTGTTTTGTAGTTTCTCCAAGCGTTTTGTAAGAGCTAAAGTTTTGAAGATTGCCAATCCTCTTCTTGTTAAGCAGTAGAGAATTACTTTTCCAAAGGTTTTTTCTTCCACTAAACCTTGTTGTAGCAGAAAACCAAGCCTTTTGCGCAGAGTGACGCAGTCCATGTTACAAACATAAGCAATGGCGTCAACTGATAGGTGTTTATTGACTAACACGTGTAGAATTTCTTCGTAAGTTTCAAGCTTAGACTTTTGCATGCTTTTACACTCTGCTTTTGAATTCGGAGCTTTAAAAATATAGAATTTGTGAATTCAAAATCTTAAACGCAAAACATGCTAAGAACTGAATAAAAGGCTAATCAAAATATGATATGGTAAGGCAAAATATGGTTCATTCGCTATTTACAGTCTCTATGTGAAAGAGTATAGACAGTTTTCTCGCATTGGTTCAATACTCTATTGAACCGCAACCAAAATTAAATGAAGGCATTGCATTCTTTTTCGTTTTTTACAGCCCTAAGCTAATATACCGTTTTGCATATTGTTTTTCCTCTGTGGAGCAATTGAAAAAAAATCGGACTGTAGCAGAAAGGGAGTTACCTAGACAAATCCGCGTTTCAACAGGCTCCGCAATTGTTCTCGGCCTTTTAGAGGGCAAATTAAATGCTGAACCCACAACTGCTTATCTTATGACCTATATAGTTGGGAAGTGCACGGCTAATTGCGGTTTTTGTCCTCAAGCCAAAAACAGTCGTAGTAGAGTGGAAATGCTTTCAAGAGTATCATGGCCTGCTTTTCAAACAAGTACAGTCATTGAAAAACTCGGTAACAAGGCGGAAAAAGGAAAAATACTGCGTGTTTGTATCCAAGCGTTGAATTACGTTGACGTTTTGTCACATCTCATCGCCTTAGTCAAAACAATAAAACAGCACACTACAATTCCTATTTCAGTTTCCTGCCAACCTCTTAATGGCAAAAACATACGATGTTTAGCGGAAGCTGGCGCAGAAAGAATCGGCATCGCTTTAGATGCGGCCACAGAAAAACTGTTCAATGAAATTAAAGGCGCGAGAGTGGATGGACCTTACACTTGGCAAAGCACGCTGAGACAACTGAGCGAAGCCGTTACAGTTTTTGGCAGAGGCAAAGTAAGCACACATATAATCATTGGATTAGGGGAAAAAGAAAAGGACGCGATTAGCTTAATTCAAAGATGTGTGGATATAAATGTTTCTCCAATTCTTTTCGCGTTTACTCCAATTCGCGGCACTGCATTGGAAAAGAAAACGCAACCTCTTGTTAAATCCTACAGGCGGGTTCAACTTGCAAGGTATTTGATAGTTAATGGTCATTCGCGGTCTGAATACATGCGTTTTGATAACGTTGGCTGCCTGAAGGATTATGGTGTTGAAAAAGGAAAACTCATGGAAATAATAGAAGCGGGCAAGCCATTCCTCACCTCTGGATGTCCAAATTGCAATCGTCCGTTCTATAACGAGAAGGCAAGTGGGCCAATCTATAATTACCCTAGAAAAGTTCGTCAAGAAGAGTTAGCTAAAATAAAGCAGCAGCTGGGTTTGAAACCGTTCTGTTGAAGTTTTTTAAAGGGAGCCTGATTTCAGTAAGTTTTAGATGTTTTTTTCTGGTTTTCCTGTAGCTTGGGTTTTTGCCGTGTTATCTGTTCAACTAAACGCCAGAAATCCCACATTGAATACCCTTTCAGCAGGTCTCTCATAAGTTTTTTTACTTCGTAAAACGTCATTTGAGATTCTCCTTTATCCAAGCTTTCCTGAGGACCTTTAATACGCCTGAACAGCTCATCCATTTGTCTAGGTGAAGCTCTTATACCCGCTTTTTCCAAAAGCTCCTGAATTAACGTCTGTGCTGTGTTCTTTCCTATAAATAAGGTTGTTTCGCGTCCGACAATTTGCGGTGGAAAAGGCTCAAAAAGCAATGGATGCGCCTGCATCTCCTCCAACTCTTGGTCTACTTCATGAGTGAAAATTGAATCACCCACTATTGGCTTATGGAACTGAAGTGGCAAGGCTAGCGCTTTTCCAGCTGACTGTGCAAGCCTATAAACTCTTCCTAAGTCAACACCAGTATCAATATTATAGAGCAATTCTAGTGCAGTAGCAACCTCTTCGAAAGGAGCTATTCCTGCACGTTCTCCAAAACCTGCGATGCATGTGTGAAGATAAGTTACACCTTCTTCCACTGCGGCTAGAGTATTAGCAGTGGCTAAACCGAAATCATTGTGGCAGTGAATTGAAAGATCCACTTTTTGCTTCACCGCTTCTGGCAAGCCGTCTCTGATGTGCGACATTAAATAACTTGTAGAAAGTGGTCTAAGAAAACCAACAGAGTCAGCGATGATTAGTCTACTTGCGCCAGATTTTGCCGCAGCTTCGAAAACCTGCAAAATCTCAGCAATTGGCGTTCTTGCACCGTCAATCAAGGTGAAGTTTACTCTTGCATTATTTTTGCGTGCGTATTCGATGCTTTCAACGATTTTATCTAGCGCTTGCCGCTGTGTCATTTTCAATCGATGCTTTAGGTTAAGTCTATTGAATGGAGTTTCTATAGTTACCTCCTTTATCCTACATTCTAAGCAAGCTTCCACGCTTTCCTTTGTGGCTTGCGCTGAGGCTGTAAGAGTTGCGTTCTTGAAGGTTTCGTTGACAATACGCTTAACGTAATTTTTATCAACTTCTGAAAGAGCGGGAAAACCAACATTTATTATGGATATGCCTGTGTCATCCATCAACTTGGCAAGTTTAACCTGTTCAACGTAAGTTAAGAAAACTGTAGGCGCTTTTAGACTTTCCCTGAAGGTTTCGTCCCAAATGAAAACTTTCTTAGGAAGTTTCCGCGGCAGGTTTTTTCTGAGACGATTATAATTTGTTATGAGCCCTTGAGCTTCAAGCTTCTTAAATATGGTTTTTCTCATGAAAGGCCAACCTAAAATACGAAGGTGAATCGACGTTGTTTTATCTGCAAATTCTAATATAAAAATTAAATCCACACAGAGGAGCCATACATATTCGCAGGTTAAAATTCTTGAGTATCACAAGGATAAACTCAAAGACGAGCAAAGTTTTTAATCATCTGTTGGCCGGATACTTAAGATAGAAACTCTCAAAAGCACGAGAAATCGAATAAGAATGGTATTCGCTAAAGTATCTGCCTAAATAAAAAAGGAGGAAGGTTATTTTTTTGTGGTTTCCTTATCTTTTCCTGAGCATAAGGATTAGTAATAGCCCAATTGCTACGATTGCGATTATTGAGCTTATACCCAAACCAAGAACGTATGTGTCAGTCATAGTTCCGGGTGTTGGTGTTGGCTCTGGTGTTGCTGCAGGTGCTTCTTTCACTTTCAGATGGGTTTCAGCGAATGAAGGCCAGTAGGAGTCCGATCCAGTGAAAGTTGCAACGACAGTGTAGAGTCCAGGGACAAGTGGAGTGAATTCACAGCAGTAGGTGCCGCTTGCGTCACTTGTAGCTGTTCCGACGTCATAGACGTTGCCATTAGGGTCCAGCACGCTTACAGTAACATCTACACCGGTAACATTTGTTGGACGTGGGAACTGCATGTAAACGTACTCCATCCAGGCGCTCATATTGTCGTCAGAAACAGCAGGAACACCATGCGGAAAACGAGCAGTTAAAGCATAATCAGCTGTACCAGGAGATATGTCAGTCACCATGCCTTCTATTAGTACGGAGTCACCGTCCACTGAAATCTTAGGTGTGGCTGCAACTGTGGTGGCGGTTGGGCCTTTGCCTATAGCGTACAAGCGGTTTTCGTAAGCGTTCATTCCCACCATTATGCTGTCTCCGATTATTACGTGTCCACCCCACCAGTTATTGAACCAGCTTAGTTCCCATATTACTTCTCCAGTTTCTACGTCAAGTACGACCATTGGTGCACCGCGGCCTGTAGGATTAATGGGTGAGTGTTCACCATATGACAAACAGATTTTTCCATCAGCTAGGAAGTGGAACTCGATTGGGTAATTTTGACCATAAGTCATCTCTGAGTATTCGTCCTTAACGTCGTAAGTCCATAGAAGCTCACCTGTCTGGATATCGTAACAAGAGCATCTTCCACTTTGGCGCCCTGTGAAAAATTTACCGTATCCATATGCCGGACCATACCATTTGTCATACGTCGAAAGGTAGTGCTCGGGATCAGTCTCCCATAGCAAATTACCTGTGTCTAGATCAAAGCCATAGTATTTGATAGTCTCTTTTGCGGATATAATGAAAACACGATCTTCGAAAGACACATCGGTCCAAACATAGGTTAGCGTGTCTAATGGCGTGTTCCACTCCTTCTGGAATATCAATTGTCCTTCCTTGCCTGGTTCAGTACTAATAGCCCATGAAGTAATCGTTGGTCCAGTTCCACCTGGGAATGCAAAAGATGTTGTCCCAAATATTGTATCTTCAAACGAATAGTGGGCGACAGGTCCTTGCAAGTTTGTTGGAATGTCTACGGTCCATTCAATTCCTGTTGTCCCATCATATGTGTTTCCAAAGGGTTCCCAACTGCCGTCACCAGGTCCACCTGAGGTTTGTGGTTGGATTACTCTGCTTAGGTTCCACAAAGAAAGTGTTCCTGCGCTTGTTCTAACTGTGTATCTGTAGATGTTGCCGTTGGGACCGTATAGGTTGTAGCCTGAAGGTACATTTGTCACTGTACATATCCAGCGTCCAGTTAGAGGCTCGTAAGCGTGCCAAGTTCTGCCAACGGTGGTCCATAATGATCCGAAAACGCCGTGATAATTAAACGAGTCAAAGTAGAACTCTTGACCAAAAGCTAGCCTTCGACTGATGCCGTCTGGATCTAAAAGTGGTTTAACCCAAAGTTCTTCACCGGTATGCAAATCAACCGCAGCAACGTCTTGTTCAATATTAGTACCTCCCGCTGATTGATATCTATTGTAGTATAGTTTTCCGTTGATTATCACTGCACCTAAGAATTTGCCTTCGTAGGCATCTCCCATTTCGTATTGGTATACGCCATTCTCGGCTCCACTTAGACCACCTAAAGCATACTGCTTTGCCCATAGTATGTGGCCTGTATCGGGCGAGTCATCGTTGTAAGGATGATACTTGGGTATTGGTGGCATGGTATAGCTGCCGGCGGGTCTCAGCCAGTTTCCTGCGATATATGCCCATTCGAAAAACTGGGCGTTAATCGGGCGCGTCCAAAATTCGCTTGGAAGCGACACGCCTGGATAGTAAGGTATTGGATCAGCCTGCACCACAAGTTCCAGTACGTCGCTCGTGTCGGCCGCATAATCCTGAGTTGTACCAGGCATAGTCTGTGCCGGAAAGTTTGTCACCAGTTCGTAGATGCCCTCCGAGTCAGGCACATATACCGCGCCTGTGCTTCCAGTCGCATCAGTTCGGAAAGGCCCCAACGTTTCACTGGTACCGTCGGGTTTAGTAAGCGTCACAGTAAGACCCTCCCAACTTAAATACGTATTGAACAGCTGTTGTGCAACTCCAACATGAATCAGAACCTCTTGCCCGACTCCCACAGGATTAGGCGTAGCTCCAATAAAAGCATAGGACGGCAATGGCGCTTGCGCGTTTACATTTGGCAAAGCAACAAGTGAAGAAACCATAGCTAGAACAATGAATACAGAAATCGCCGTAGTCGTAGCTTTGCTATTTGACTTTGTCATCTCTCTTATTCTCCTTTAAATTTATGAAATACCGTTCGGCGTGAACATGTATATAATTCTTTTGAAACAGCGTTTTGTTTCCTTAAAAAAGTGGCTTTGAAACTATTTCAAGAATTGTTACTGAACCAATTCAATTACAAAAACATGTTTTACTTTGCCTTTCATTGTCACACAAACTGCTTAGCAAAAAATGATTGATTATTGAATTTTATTACATGAAAATAAAAGATTTTATTCAATTCTATATGAAAAGAAAAAAGGATTGGTGTATACTTTTACACCCATGGTTGTGCTTAAGCCTACGTAGCAGGTTGTACCTGTTGCGGTTTTATCTGAAAGAAAGCTATTGCTATTAGAAGCGCTGAAATCCAGATCAGAATCAAGCCAAATCCAAAAGCTATGACTAGCACGGCACCTATAAGCATTATTAGTCCAGCGGTTGAAAACAAGCCTACACCCGATTTTACTGATAGCGAAATTAGCGAGCGCCGTATCAAGAAGATTGCAATAATGCTGACCACCCAGAAAACAAGAAGAGCTGTCAAAAAGCCTGTTACAACAGGTATTAAAGCTTCCAGAGAGATATTCGAGGGATCAGGGGTTAGCCCTGAAAGCGCAGTCCAGTCACCATTCCAATTTGGAAAGATCGTGTATAAAAAGTCAGTCAGTGAAGTTAGAACCGAAAGAATAATCACTCCTACCGCAACTACACCACCCACTATTCCTGCTATCAAACCATAGAACGCGTTGTTAAAAATACCTCTTTCGCTATAGTAGCCAGCTAAATTGTATAAAGCAACCATGACAAGTATCAGACCTATAAGTTCAATTATAAGATACGTACTGATAATAGGAATAATTCCTATAAACATCAGTATTGCACCGACACCGCCTACGCTTTTGATAGTCTCAAGGTTCAAGCGTTTTTCCTCCTGAATTCCACTCGGACTTTTAAAAATAAAAGCTTTTTCCACATGTGTGCTTCGCTCTTTCACCTAGCACCAACAAACGTGTTGGTCTGTTGCATCTCCTGGATCTGCCAAATGTCCGTGACAAGCTTGTCCAATTGACCTAAACTTATTGTTTCGATGCGAACAACTATATCGTACAAATCTTAGCAACGAGGACTTTTTTAAGTTTGTTCATTCTATTAATTTTTTGGCTACTCTGTGTTCAATTCCACGCTTTGCAGTTGCTACGACATAAGCTTTAATAATTTAAACAGTGCCAATTGACCTCAGTTAGCTAATCTGAATGAGAATACTCAAATTTTTTTAAAAAAATGTGAAGAGCAGAAAAAATGGAATCTATTTCAGGTTTTCGCCTTTAATCTGGTCATTTAGAATGGAGTAGTAGCTTTGAAGGTAGTCTATACCGTTTTTTGTTATGGTATATACTTTTCGTGCTCTTCCGTCTTTGGTTTGTTTATGGCTTGTAAGGAAACCTTTCTGTTCTAGTCGATTTAGCATAGGGTAGAGAGCGCCGTGCCTAAGTTTTACATTGAAGTCTGCTTCAACCTTCTTTTTAATTTTATATCCCCATAAAGGTTCGGCTTGAACCATCCGCAACAGTTGCACATCTAGCAGATTCTTAATTATACGTTGTACAAGTTCTGTTTGATACTTTTCAGTCACGAGTTTTCACTTTTATTGCGGATTCTGTTTTCATCTTTCATGTTTCTGCTTATTTAATTTACGTAAAGAAATGTTTAACCAACTGAGGTTGAGAACAGAAATTGCGGCTCCTTGCATGTGGCAATCCAGCTCTAACATCTGGTCGATAAAAGTAATATTAATTTTCTTGCTGCCTTCAAATTGGCATCTGAAAAATCAAAATGTAAAAGCCGTTTATTTAACCAGGTATTTCAAGTAAACACAAACAAAAGCTGCTCGAAAAAAATGTGGTTCCCAAACTATGTACTCCTTGCATATTTTGCTCAACTCAAGTTTGCGGCAAAAACAGTAAATATCTCCCCAAGTTCATATTTCTATTTGTCGAAAAATGCAAGGCAGAAAGTTGAACAAACACTCCAGCAGTTCAAAAATTAAACTACAACATCAAATTATCGAGTTTTGTAGGCATATAGCCGGTTCAAACAAAATCACCGCCATTGGCCTACTCGGCAATTGCCCTAATGGAATATCGAACATGAAAACAACTTCCGAAGTCATACTGGTAATTCGAGACTTCCAACCTAGATTAATGAGCTATGTAAAGATTATCGAAGGAAGAAGCATAGTCTTTCTTGCTGTCGACCAATGGGTTTTCGAAAGAGATGTTGAACGAGGCTTTCTAGGTGAAGCTTTAGCAAGCGCTTTGATTTTTCCTCATATAACCCTGCTCGGCGAAGAGTACTTGCACAAGCAAGAAATATTATTGAAAAAGAGGCTAATCCTTGAACTGCTAGAGAACTTGACGTTCAGCTTTCCAGAACTTGCATACCAACTTCATATAAAACCCAAATACTTCATGTACGAAGTCATTCTGAACCGCTTGAGAATTTTTCCACCACTTGCTTACGGCACATCAAACTTCATTAACGGCAGCGGTCCCAGAAAAGAAGTTGAAATAGTTTTTCAAGGTTACAATGAAGCCTTAGGACAGCTTGAAAAAGAAGAAAAAATTACTCTTTCAAATGGTTATGTCAGGATTCCTAAAAAACTTTTGGCTGAAAGTAGAAATCCCAAAGCCAGATTGACAAGTATTTCAAAAAACGCTCCAAGAACCTTGTTCACTTCAGCGCTGTCGACCTTGCCCCAACTCTTGAACTTTTTTTCGCAAACTACAGAAGCCCTAATGAGCCTTCAAAAATTCACGGTAAAAAAAGAGCCAGATTTGACCCGACGCTTTGTAGACCCTCAAAAATACGTGTTTACACCCACGGCAAAAGGCTTAGTTTCCCTAGCTGATCGACTTGATATGAAAGCCTACACACAAAAAATGCTTCTAGACGGTAAGAAAGGCAGAATTATGTTTGAACCAGTCGGCGGTGTTCTAAACGATATATACTTGATTAAAGCCTACTCTGGCAACGTGGAAAAAACGGTTCTTGTTAAACGATTTAAGGACTGGTCTGGCTTCAAATGGTTTCCATTATCTTTGTGGTCGTTTGGAGTTCGAAGTTTTGCTGTCCTAGGAAAAACTCGACTTGAAAAAGAAATCGCAATAAGCGAGTTTTTACGTTGCAAAAGTATTAACGTACCTAAGATTTTGCATGTGAGCCATAGCAAACGCCTAGTTTTCATGGAGTATATACAAGGAGAAAACTTAAGCAACGTCCTCAAACTAATCGCCACAGCAAAAGGTAAAGAAGCACAAAAAGACATTAGAAAAATTGAGAAAGTAGGAGAAATATATTCTCAAGTACATGCTCTTGATGTCACATTGGGCGACACAAAACCAGAGAACGTAGTGTTCGACCCAGATGATAACGCCTACTTGCTGGATTTTGAACAAGCTTCTCATGGTGGCGACAAAGCATGGGATGTGGCAGTATTCTTGTATTATGCTGGTCATTACCTTCAGCCAATATACAGCAACGAAAAAGCCGAATCCATAGCCAAGGCATTTATAAACGGCTACTTGAAGGGTGGAGGTGAAATTACAACTATAAAGAATGCGGGAAACGCAAAGTATACACGAATCTTCAGCGTTTTCACCATGCCGTCTATAATTGCAACTATAGCAAACATTTGCAAAAAAACTGAAAAACGGAGGTAAAAAGAAATGGTCAAAAACAAAACAACATTAACTTTCTATGGCGGCGTAGACGAAATAGGTGGAAACAAGATCTTGCTGCAAGATAGAGGCACGCAAGTGTTTCTAGACTTTGGCATGTCGTTTTCCATGAAAAAACATTTTTACTCACCACCCTTTCTCTCGCCAAAAAGCGAAAAAAGCCTGCAAGAACTTGGAATTCTCCCGAAAATTAGTGGCGTCTACAAGTTTGACCAGAGCTCACCTGAAGTTGACGCGGTTTTTCTGTCTCACGGCCATTTGGACCATTCGGCTTACTTGTCGTTTATCAAGCGCGAAATTCCTGTTTACTGCGGTGAAACAACCAAGGCAATTTTGCAGGCGCTAAGCGAGGTCCGCCGCACAGATCTAGAATTCAAGGTTTCTGATATTGAATTTAAGGCGTTCCGCACAGGTAAGAAAATCACTATTGACAACTTGGAGATTGAACCAATTCACGTTGACCATTCGGTCCCTGGTGCTTATGGTTTTGTCATCCATACTTCAAACGGCGCAGTTGTATACACAGGAGATTTCCGGAACCACGGCGCCAAACCCGAGATGACTAAAGAATTTGTGGACAACGCCAGAAAAGCTGAGCCAATAGCAATAGTCACTGAAGCCACAAATATGATAGGGGCAACGGTTTCCTCCGAAACTGAGGTTGAAAGCAAACTCAACAACGTTGTTGCGAGTGCCAATGGAATAGTGCTTGCCGAATTTTCCTATTCAGATGTTGATCGATTGAATTCGTTCTTTCACATAGCCAAAAAGAACAAACGGTGTTTGGCAATTTCACTAAAGCAAGCCTTTCTGTTGGATGCACTACAAAGAGATAAGGGCTTAACAGTTCCAGCGTTGGATGAAGAAGAAGTATTGATTTTTCGAAAGTCGAAGAAACGTTTTGACAAGTGGGAAAAACAGCTGCTTGAAAGATATGACAATCATAGCAAGATTTTCGACGTTTTCGAAGTTTCGAAGCAACAATGTAAAGTGGTTTTAGCTTTATCCTTTTACGATTTAGAGGAGCTTGTCCAACTTCGCCCTGAAGCAGGAAGCTGCTATGTGCTGTCCACTTCTGAACCGTTCAACGAAGAAATGGAAATCGACTATGAAAGGTTGGTTAACTGGCTCAGCCACTATGGCTTACCACAGTACCACATACACGTTTCTGGGCACATAATGCCATTGCAACTGAAAAAGGCGCTTAAAGAAATCAACGCCAAACGGATGTTTCCTGTGCACACTGAAAGCGCAGATTTATTCGCTAAGTTCATGCGAGATCTGAGAAGCCAAGTAACACTCATCAAAAAAAGCAAAGAATACAAGTTGTAACTTTCAGCACCTGTCAAGTCTTGCTAGCGTTTATATTTGCTATTTAGAAAGGATAAAGTGAGAGAGTCCTATGAGCGAAATTTGGTTTTACAAGGGTTTACATAAAGTTAAGGTTGTAACTGAAAGCGAAGGCTACTGGATTGTTGAAGCTCTTGAAGAATTTAAAGATGACGTCAACGGTGAGAAAATTACAGTTAAAATCGGTGAACAACGCATCGTGCCATCGGATACCGTTTATAAGCGGAAATACTTTGCACCCCAATAAAAGAGCACTCATACGAGTTGAAAATGGAGAAAAAACTGAAACGCTATGTTGCTAGAAAGGAAAAGGAACAAAGCAAAAAAGAATCAGGATAAGTCTACCTGCCTATTCGAGTTGGGCAAGTTGCTTTTGTTAAGGTAAGTGGCAATCTTGGGGTTTAATTCTATTGGCTGTTTCACAAGTTATAAGCTTTCAAAACATCTCCAATAATTGAGATCAGCGATGCCCGCGATGCCGTCGTTTAAACACAGAGTGCTCTTATTCTTCCATAGTTTAGGCTTAGGCTGCTTGGGCGGCGCTATATTACTTCAAATCTTGGTATTTACAGACATCCTTTATCACGGGTACTTCATGTCAGTAGAACAAAACCTAACCATACTTGAATTAGAATTGGCTCTCACGGTTTTCGCTGCAATCTACTGCATCTACATTTACCAACGCCTTATGCGGCAAATGAAAGTAACCTTTTTTCTTCAATTTTGTTCAAAGCTTAAATGACACAAGGCGCACTTCATTTCAGAAGGCGAAAATCTTTGACAAGTCAAGAAATAAGCGAATGTGATTACGTGCTTCTCTGCTTGGATACAAGAAGAACGTACATGGTAAAAGTTGAAGCTGGAAAAACATTTCACACGCATAAAGGCTACTTGAAACTTGATGAACTAATTGGCAAAGAATTCGGCGTTACATTTCAAAGCAGCTTGGGTGTTAATTTTACGGCGTTGAAACCTACTCTTGAAGATTATATTATGAAGTCTTCTCGCAAGACGCAGATAACTTACCCAAAAGACATAGCTTTGATTATCATGTTCAGCGGCATTGGTTCGGGCAGTCGCGTTGTGGAATCAGGTACTGGAACAGGAGCATTAACAACAGCTCTTGCACATTACGTGAAGCCAAACGGTAAAGTCTACACTTATGAGTATCGCGAGGAATTCCAGAAAAACGCAGAAAAAAACCTGAAACGGACAAACCTTCTAGATTTTGTAGAACTAAAAAGCGGAGATATCACGACTGGAATTGAAGAACGTGACGTGGACGCAATCATACTGGACTTGGCTGTTCCATGGCTAGTTGTGCCGCACGCTTACCAAGCATTGAAGCCTTCAGGAACAATAGTTTCCTTTAGCCCAACCATAGACCAAGTAGTAAAAACAGTTGAAGCTCTAAAAGAGAACAACTTCGTATTCATTGAAACCATAGAGTGTATGGTACGGGCTTTGCAAGTAATAAGAGGTAAAACGCGACCGCATACAATGATGACAGGGCACACAGGTTACATCACTCACGCTCGCAAAGCCGTGAAGCAGGAACAGGAAACGCCTCAAAACTTCGCCTAATAAAAAATTTGGGTGCTTCACTTTTTATTTGGTTTTAACTGTGGCTTGAGGTTTGCCAAGAGTCCAGAAGGCTTGTTTTAGTTGTTCGCCGCGTGTCCAGCCATAGTAAAGACCCATAACTCCGGCGAAGCATGGAATGAATACGTTGTTTATGAATTTGAAAAGGAAGGGGTTGCTTATTCTGTTTTCAAGGAAGGTAGGCTTCCAGATTTTGATGTTGTATTCCCAGCAGCGGATAAAGAACTCCCAGCGCGCTCTTGAAAGTGAATCAAGTTCTGCACCTTTCTTGTTCATCAACACACAATTTTCAAGCGGTACGAAAAAGAGCGGAACATAAAACGCTTTGAAGTTCTTCAACTTATCCATGAGCTCAAGTGTAGCTAATATGTCTTCCTCTTTTTCATCAGGAAGTCCCACAATCAAAGTGGCCAGCGGATACCAGTCATTGTCGTTTAATATTCCAAACGCATCGGTGACTATTTCTTGCCACTGCTCCGGCTTGTAGGGTAGCATCTTGCCACCCATATATTTCTTCATAAGTCTTATACTACCTGTCTCTATTCCTGTTTCCGCGGTGATAATTTCTTTTTTGCCAAAAGAGTACCAGCTGCGTTTGATAAAAATCTCTGCTAACTCTTTAATCATCTGAGGATTTTTGACTACAGGAGCCAAAGACATATGTGAAACTTGGACGCTTTTAACGCCGGGATATTCTGAGACGCTTCTTACTAGTTCCACTAAAGCTTCTTTGTTGGGAGTGAAAGTTTTACTTTTTGAACCATAAAGAAACAGGTCTTCTGTGATTAAGGTAATATGGTCGCTGCCTTCTCTGATGGTCATCGCAACCTCTTGCATAATCCGCTCCAGCGGTACGTCAACTTTGTTTTGCATTGTGGGTGTGCAGAACTGGCAGTTTCGACCGCAGCCCTTGGAAATTTCAACAGCTCCGTGGATAGCTGCATGCTTGGATAAGGGCATAGTCGCGTAGTCCCATTTAGTCAAAGACTCATCAGCATGCACTAAACGCGGTATTGAATCTCCATTAGCTGCCCTCTTAAAAGTGTCTATTATGGCGTCAGGTCTTCCACCGAGAAAGACGCAATCTATCCCATACTTGTCAGTCATGTGTTTGCGTTCTAGTTGCCACGAACCAAATCCGCCTACAATGATTTTTGGTTTGAACTTCTTGATGCTTGGATGGTTCACAAGTCTTTGGAACTCAAGGGCGTTCATTGATTCTCCGCCCCCTATGACTGAAGAGTATGTTTTGCTAACGTAACCCATGCCTGTTGGGTCCATGGAGGAGATGCCGACCACTTTGGTATCTGTTCCAATAAAATTGGCTAAGTCGTCAGGGTATATTACTGCAACCTCGGACTCAGTGAAGCCGTTCTCTAAAAGTATTGCTTCAACCTTTCGTAATCCATAAGGCGCGTATTTGGCCCTGCCATTAGCGCTACGTTCGATTGCAGGATAAAGAGTTTTTCTGGCGAATCCTAATGGAATGGGTCCCAAGCCGAAGCCTGCGGAAAACGCCATAAAAGGGTTGTTAAAGAAGTCACTCATCTCCGTGGCTGAAGCAGTGAGCACAATTCTAATTCCGGAACCCATCTTTTTCTCTCCTGCATATTCCACGTAAATAGGAAAAAAGATTGCCTTTCAGTACTATTTAAAATTACTGCTAACCATATATGTAATTGCTTAAAGTAATTTCGGAAATTTTCTTCTAAGTAATAATATCTGTTGATAGGTTTACATCTAATTGGTTCAACTAAATAAGTTCTGTTTCTTCAGTAGTACTGTGAAAGTCATTTGCCGTATTTAGCCCAGATAACTCCAAAAACTACTAGAAAAAACAGCAAGATAACTACCATGTAAAAGCCATAGTTGAAGAGGTTAACCCAAGTGTTCAAACTAGCCTTCTCCTTTTCCTGTTAAATTAACAGTGATTGGAGTTTTAAAGCAATATTTCTACAGCGCAATATATTCAAAAAAAGGAATGTGAGCTTTTCAGTAATAACTGCTTCATTGAAACAGGCTGTATCCTCTATTGAGGGAAAAGAGAAGCGTTGGAAGTTTTGATTAGAAAAGGGAGAGCAGCAAAAAATGGATGTCAAGAACAATAAGCATCGATATAAGAGAGACTAAGTGAGCCATCATTGTTGTAAAAGAAAAACACATCCGACAAGCTACCCTTTAGATGGGCAAGAATTGTTTTAGTCTCAAATCACTGTTTGGTGCAATCTAACCGTATTTTATCAGGCTTATTACAGCTGTTAAGAAATTAGGATGTGAAAAAGAGAGGTTCATTGTATTTTTGCCTCAAATAGGGATGCCCGTTGTAAGGATAGAATAAAATCATTAAGGAATTAGAACCAATTTGTATGACTTATCTCAAATAGAAGATTATTTCACAATGATTATTAGCAGCTTCCTTCTTTCTTTAAAGTAGAGACTGGAGAATGGGTAAGAGAAAGCTTTCATTATTAGTCTTGATTCTATTACTACTATTTTCTATAGCCTCATTCTTTAATGATGATTTTTTAGAGGTAAACGGAGCAAGGGATGAAACACCTCCAACAGGTTCCATACTAATTAACGGAGGTGACCTATACACAAATTCAACTTCAGTCATTTTGACTCTTACAGCTGACGACCCTGAATCAGGCATCAAAGAAGTCAGGTATGGAAACACCCGCTCATTAGGAAGAATAGTTTGGAGAAGATGGGAGAAGTTTTCACCAACTAAAGTTTGGACTTTGACCTCTGGCGATGGAGTGAAAACGGTTTGCTACCAAATAAAAAACAACGAAAGAATAGTTTCCGTCACATATTCAGACACGATCATATTAGATACTGAACCAACACCAACTCCGGAACCAACACCAACTCCGGAACCAACACCAACTCCGGAACCAACACCAACTCCGG
>CAYFXZ010000019.1:36851-38231 GCA_964347245.1 uncultured Candidatus Bathyarchaeia archaeon
AACCAACACCAACACCAGAGCCAACACCGCCGACTTCGCCCTCACCATCTGCAACTTCTGCGCCAAACCCGACGCCGACACCAACTACCATTCCAGATTTGTCAGAATTACCAACAGATACATTTTCTCCGTCGTCTTCTCCTCAGCCAAGTTTCGGAGAGGTTGTAGCAGATTTTTCAAAAAGTGAAATAGGGAAACCTATATCTGTGTCAGTAGTGATACTTTGCGGTGTCATACTTCTTTTTTGGAGTTTACGACGCGAAAAATAAGAACCTTATGAGTACTAGGATTATGTTTGGGCTAAGCATTTCTGAAGTAATTTCCAGATAGAAAATAAGATTCAGGAGACCAAACATAGGTTATACATTACATAGTTTATAATTCGGCGCCGTCCGAGTAACTCTGATATTTCAACCTTCAAAGGATGAATAACTCTTATTTTTATGGAAAAACCTTGAAATAAAGGCATAACTGGTCAATCAACTCATTGAGTTGACGCGAGCGTGAAAAAAGTTTCTCTTATTTAAAGCGCTCTATATTGAAGTGGTTGAGGTGGAGTATTTTCGACTGCTGTGGATATAGCGCCACGTCCAGCCCAACCTTTTTTCCAATACTAAATCATCAATATTATTGTAATTACAGATTTTTTTGTCTCGTTGTTCAGCTGTGAAAACAAGACCATTAAATGAAGCAAAAAAAGGACTATGATAGGTTTTTGATACGATAGAATAGACTTCCGTAAACTATTAATACATCATTGATGGAAGAACTACGTTAAATTGTTCATTTTCGAAATGGATAGAGATAGCATTTCGTCAGATGAACGACGATTGAGGGAGTAGGGTCGTAATGAGGCAAAGAGAGGTGAAGAACTTCGATACAAAAGGCATAACCAAGTTAGCAACTCTGCTAATTGTGTTGCTTATCGTTTTCACAAGCATCATCGGAGGATTGGCACTCAATCAATTGCCTACACAAACTCCAAATCCTACTCCAACACCTACTCCGAGTGCTACAGTTACGCCGTCACCTACGCCTACTTCTACTCCAGCACCAACACCAACTCCAGAACCAACCCCAACCCCAACCCCAACCCCAACCCCAACACCTGCACCGGGCGGAGGCTGGAATGGGGGTACAGAATTTCTCATTAGAGACGAAATCCATACGTTTTCTGATAATTCACCTATCCGAACAGAAAACTGTGGCTGGCATTTCTGGTTCGACACATCAAGGTATCCTCAAAATTGGTACTCGCCTGTGGACTTCTGGAATGGCAAGCTTTACACCCGTTGGGAGATTATAGAACAGCCCACCAACACAACTAGCAAATTCCAGATAGTCTTTTGGAAGGACCTTCCAAAAATAATCGATGGGGTA
>CAYFXZ010000019.1:38280-38495 GCA_964347245.1 uncultured Candidatus Bathyarchaeia archaeon
CAGTTGCCGCATACAGCATTCCAATGAGCGATTTTAATGTCTGGGGATTAGGCATTGATTTGCACGATACAAACAACCTCTGGCGTCAAGGAATTGTGATATTTGATGCGGCCACTGGAAAAACGATATCCTGCCCTTCATGGGGAGGCGACGAAGAAACGTGGAATAGTCGCGCAAAATGGTTTCCTATGAAGATGCGCTTAACTATAGTCGCC
>CAYFXZ010000020.1:0-15548 GCA_964347245.1 uncultured Candidatus Bathyarchaeia archaeon
GCTCCGGTAGTATAGTCCGGTCAAGTATTCCGGCCTTTCGAGCCGAAGACCCGGGTCCGAATCCCGGCCGGAGCACTAAACCATTTACGTTTTTCAGGAATCTTATAATTGAACAGAGTTTTTTAGTAGATAAGCTACAGACTCACGCTATCATATTTGAATCTTGATTGTGAATTATTGCAGAAAACGTCGGGAGGATTCTACTCTGAAAAACGCATATAACTGTAAAATTCAATAAACTCAGCAGAAAAAAGGCGCCTTTTATGACACATAACATTCTCTCCGCGTATAAACATCTTCTAAACCGAGCCAAAGATCTTATCCTATTATCATCTGCTCAAAGCATTATACATTGGGATATGGAAACTATGATGCCGCCCAAATCATTAGAACAACGCAGTCAGCTACTCGCACTGTTAAGTCGGATCAGCCACAAGATGAGCAAGGCTCCAGAAATCGGAAAGCTTCTAGACGAAATACGCAAAAGCCCAAAATACGACTCGCTTAATGAAGCGGAAAAACGCAACATCCACCTAATTAAGAAAAACTATGACGAACAAACCGCACTTCCGGAAAAAATTGTCTCCGAAATCGCTAAACAAAAAGCAATAACTGTGAATACTTGGAAAAAAGCTAAAAAAGAAAAAAACTTCTCGGTGTTAAAACCAGAACTTGGAAAACTCATAACCCTAAATAAGAAGGTAGCACAAATTCTAATGCAAGTGAAGGAAACAGCCACGCCTTACGATGCGCTTTTGGACAACTACGAACCCAAAATGACCGCCAATGCAATAACGGCAACATTCAGCCAGCTCCAACAAGGACTCAAAAAGCTATTAGAGAAAATCATTAATAGCCAAAATCAACCTAACACCAACATACTCCGCATTCACATACAAGTGGAAAAGCAGCGAAAAATTGCTCAGGCGCTAACACAAACACTCGGCTATGACACCGTCTCGCCGAAGGCAGGTGGAAGAATCGACGAAACTGAACATCCCTTCACTAGCGGATATTACGATGACGTGCGCGTTACTACGCACTACCACCCTGATAACTACATGAGTTCAATATGCTCTGTGCTACATGAAACAGGCCACGCAATATACGAACAAAACCTGAACCCAGACTGGAAATTCCAACCTATAGGCTCGTCATGTTCTAATGGAATCCATGAGTCCCAATCGCGATTATACGAAAACATAATCGGGCGCTCGGAAGAATTCTGGACTTACATGCTACCGAAACTGAAGCAAATCGTCTCGCCTGCACTAGATGAAGTTAGCCTAAACCAGTTCGTTCACGCCATAAATAAGGTTGCTCCTTCAAAAATCCGCATCGAAGCTGACGAAGTGACCTACAACCTACATGTAATAATACGTTTCCAAATCGAAGAAGGCATTTTCTCCGACAAAATCAACGTCAGCGAATTGGCTGGAGTTTGGAATCAGAAGTACAAGGAGCAATTGGGCGTTAACATTGAGGATGACTCTGAAGGAGTCATGCAAGACACTCACTGGTCAAGCGGTTTATATGGATACTTCCCAACCTATGCTTTAGGCAACATTTACAGTGGACAACTGCTTGCCACACTCGTTAAGGATGGACAAGAATGGCGAAGCCAACTCGCACAAGGCATCTTAGAAGGCATAAAGGCTTGGTTGGCAAAAAAAGTATATAGTCAAGGTAACTTGCATGACCCAACTGACCTAATAAAAAAAGTAACAGGACAAGATTTGGACGCTCAACCATACTTGCAATATCTCAAGAAAAAGTATAGTAGACTCTACGGATTCTGAATTTTCTCTTTCTTTATCAACCCGCCGTAAATGTAGAAAACGAGAAAAATCAAAATACCTCCTAAGAAAAGGAAAACACCAATCCATCCGGCAAAAGCATCGTACATATTGGCGCCGTAGAGAAAAAGCATAAAGCCTAAAATGACGATAGCTAAACAGACCCAATTAACTTGAGACATTGAATCATCTTTACATTGTGAATATTAACATTCAGTATAATCTGAAATATAAATAATTGGCGAATAAAAATCGACAGAACATGAAGATCCCCCAAAAAGAATAGCGGCTCAACTTGAAACGCAGTTTTCGAAACCACACCGACAAAAAACTGAGATTGCAGAATGTCGATCACAATCTTATCGAAAAAATCACGCGTTTTCCGACACTCTTATATACAGGATGATACACTCAGAGCTTGGAGACAACAGCAAATGTCGGGCATAGACACAAAAAAACCTGAAACTCGAGAAGAATTAGTAAAGATCGTTGCCGAAGGAGCGAAAAAGTCCATAGAAGCTAGAAGAATACAAAAACTCCTTGCTACAAAACCGACAATATCTGGAACTGCGAAAGCATTGAACATTCACAGAGATACACTTTACACCTGGCTGAAAGATTTCAATGTCGATTTCAAAGAAATTGTAGATTTCATACCGACAAATATTGTTAATGATGTGAAAATATCAGGAAAAACTTATCTAATTGGAGAAGCCCTTGTCGGAGAAGGAAATGAAATTGCACATATAGACCTGTTAGTAGGGGACAAAACAGGGCCTGTCGGAAAAGCTTTTGCTAATGGATTATCAAATCTTTCGGCTGGACATACTCCTTTGCTGGCGGTAATTCGACCTAATCTTCCGCCGAAACCACACACACTTCTTGTTCCGAAGGTAACTGTGAAGAACATGGAAGACACGGGTAAGATCTTTGGACCTGCGCAAGCCGCCGTTGCGAAGGCTGTCGCGGATTCTGTTGAAGAAGAAATAATACCGGCTGACAAAGTGGATGATTGGGTAATTGTATGCAGCGTGTTCATCCATCCCCAAGCAAGCGACTACCGGCGCATATATCAGTATAACTATGGTGCAACAAAGATGGCTTTACAAAGGGCTTTAAAGAAGTATCCATCCCTCGAGAAAATTAACTACGACAAGGACAGGGCCAAACACCCAATTATGGGCTTCAAGGTTCCTCGTTTATGGAGACCACCATACCTGCAAATCTCGCTTGATGCACCATCGGTTGAAGGTGCTAAGAAAGTAATATCCCAGCTTCCAGGGAGCGATAGACTAATCATTGAAGTAGGTACGCCACTTATAAAACGCTACGGAACCAGAGTAATAAGTGATTTGAGGGAAATAGCCAAAGATGCTTTCATAGTTGCAGACCTGAAGACACTAGATGTTGGAAAAGTGGAAGCAGACATAGCCTACGAAGACACGGCAGATGCGGTTGTAGCCGCAGGACTAGCACCACCTGAAACACTAAACGCATTTGTGCACGAAGCAAAACGACTTGGAATCTACGCAGTCATAGATATGCTAAACGTCGAAGACGTCATTGAAAAACTAAAATCACTTAAACAACCCCCAGACATCGTTATACTACACCGAGGAATAGACCAAGAAAGCGGAAGAACCTGCGGACTAGAACGTATCCAAATGATACGAAAAGCTTTCCCAAGCAGAAAGTTACTTATTGCCGTTGCAGGTGGAATAGTACCAGAAACAGCCAAAGAAGCCTTGGAACTAGGTGCAGACATACTAGTTGTCGGAAGATATGTTACTCAGTCAAAAGACATCGAACGTGCAGCAAGAGACTTCCTGGAATTGACGCCTAACATGCGTGAGGACATTGACCTATTCAGAGTACACGTAGAATAAACGTGCGAAAAAGCCCCTTTCTTTTTTATTTTTCTGGACTGAATATTTCGAGCGAAAAGAAAGCGAAAAAAAACAAAACTATATAGAATGAATCAGTTTACTGGTCTCTAAATAGCTGCAAAAGCCAAATTTTCATAAATCCTTAATAGAGAGATGCCCAACTTCATACTCCGCTGGAGTGGATCAGCAAATGGCTAAGTTCAAGGTAATAGTGTCGGACCCAGAAGCTGGAACCTCAAAAATTGTTGAGCTTGAAGAAGCACGTGCAGCCCCCTTCATCGGAAGAAAAATCGGAGAAGCAATAGATGGCACGGTCGTGGATTTGCCAGCTCACAAACTGAAAATAACAGGCGGTTCAGATAGGGATGGCGTTCCGATGAGACCAAATGTCCATGGCGGAGTCCGCCGAAGGGTTGTGTTGAGTGGAGGAGTTGGTTTTAACCCTCAAGGCAATGGGGAGCGAAAACGAAAGGCAGTTCGAGGAAATGTGATAACCGATGAGATCGTTCAGATTAACACGAAAATTATCCAAAAACCCAAAAAGCCTAAGGAAAGCAAAACAGAGCAAGCTAGCCGAAATACATAGTTTTTAGCTTGCTTAACACTTATTAACTTCCAGAATTTAATCCTTCACTAATTCATGAGTATTTGTGGATAAGAAGAGAATGAGCAGCAAAAGTAAACCCCTTCCTAAACAGCCAGAAGTTAACATTGGCACCATAGGGCATGTGGATCATGGAAAAACAACGCTAGTGCAATCTTTAACTGGCGTTTGGGCGTCGCGTCACAGCGAAGAACTGAAGAGAGGAATAACAATAAGATTGGGCTATGCTGACATGGCAATCTACAAGTGCCCAAAATGCAAAACACCCCGTAGCTACACGACAAAACCCGTCTGCCCCAACTGCGGAACAAAACCAGAGTTTGTGCGCGCCATAAGTTTTGTTGATGCTCCAGGACATGAAGCTTTGATGGCAACGATGCTTTCAGGAGCGGCAGTAATGGATGGAGCGATTCTTGTGATAGCTGCAGATGAATCGTGTCCTCAACCACAGACTCGAGAGCATCTTGCTGCGGCAGAAGTTATTGGTATAAAGAATATCATAATCGTTCAAAACAAGATTGATATTGTAGAGGAGAAAAGAGCGCGTAAAAGCTACGAAGAGATAAGGAGTTTCATTAAGGGAACAGTTGCCGAAAACGCGCCAATAATTCCTGTTTCGGCACAACATGAAATAAACATTGATGTGCTTATTAATGCGATAGAAGAAATTATACCCACGCCTGAAAGGGATGAAACAAAACCGCCGCTCATGTTCATAATTCGTTCTTTTGATGTTAACAAGCCTGGAACTCCAATTGAAAATTTAGATGGAGGGGTGATCGGAGGAACTATAGCGCAGGGCAAATTTTCGGTTGGAGACGAAATAGAGATCCGACCCGGAATAAGTTTTGAGAGAGAAGGCAAAACTGGCTATAAATCCTTGATTAGTGAGATAGTGAGCTTGCACGCAGGCGAAAAAAGCATAAAAGAAGCGACCTGTGGAGGACTAGTCGGTGTGGGAACTCTTTTAGACCCGTCCTATTCTAAGGCAGACGGGTTAAACGGAAACATAGCAGGAAAAATAGGATTACTTCCGTCGATATTGTCAGAATTAACTTTAGAAACACATATTTTGGAGAGAGTTGTAGGAACAAAAGAGCTTTTAAAAGTTGAAAAAATTTTTCCTGGTGAATTATTGCTTCTCCACGTGGGTGCTGCGGTGAATCTCGGCAAAGTTCTTTCAATAAAGAAGAACGTGGTGAAAGTTAAATTGACCAGACCAATTTGCACTCAGCCAAACTCAAGGGTTTCCATAAGCAGGAAGATAACTGCGCGGTGGAGGCTCATAGGATACGGAATAATGTTAGATGAGCCCATGTAGCTAAAGTTTTCTCGGAAGAGCCTACTTGCTACGAGTTTTCACTAATTTGTGTGCTTTTTGTAGAACGTCTTTTGCGTTTTTAAAGGTGAGTTTTTTTAAGGCATTGTGATAGTTCAACCAAGTATATCCCACATGTTCAAAAGATAATTTGACTTGCTCTGTGTAAGTTTCAATTAGATAAAATATTACCTCTTTATGGATTGTTGTGCCGTGTCTTCTGTAGAAATACTCGATTTTTTCCCTGAAACCATCAATAAATCGGGCGTCAGCAATACCTGTTTCCTCTTGAAGTTCTCTGATAACGGTTTCTTTCTCACCTTCCTTTAACTCAACATTCCCTTTAACAAAATCCCAATGACCAGCGCCGTAATGAAGGAGAAGATACTTTACCTCACTGCTTTTCCTGAATACTACTGCACCACAGGATTTCTCGGTTAACAACAGTTTTTCACCAAATCCCACTTTTATTGTTTTTACACAGAGGTAGTTTAAAAGTAATATGGAGTCTATTAATAAATAGGCTAAACGTTTGACATTTTTATGACTGAATCGATTCTTCGATTGAAAATGCGACGCTAAAGGCAAATAGTTTTAAGATTTACGCGAGAGAACATAGGAAGATAACATATGGGTTAAATGTGGTTTTAAAAAGTGGAAGAGAAAACTGTAAAGGTAATTCTGGATTCAAACGCTTTTTTCGTTCCACTTCAATTCAAAATTGACATTTTCAACGGGTTGAAACATCTGTTGAATAGAACCATTGAATTAATTTTGCTTTCGCCAGTTAAACTAGAACTAGAGGCACTTGCTAAAAAGGGTACATCTAAAATGCGTAAAAACGCGTTTTATGCGCTAAAAATTGCAGAGAAATGTACGTATGTTGAAGTTAATGCTTCAGCCTCAGCTCTTGCAGACGACATTATAGTTGAAATAGCTAAAGAGTGGAAAAGCCCCGTCTTTACCAACGATAGACAGCTGAAGAAGAGGCTAAGAGATATAAGTGTGCCAGTAATTTATGTGAGACAAAAATCGCGTCTAGAGATTGACGGGATGATATAACTAGATGTTTAAGCTTATAACGCTTCAAGATACTATTCGCATTCCACCCGAAACGTTCGGCACTCCCCTTGAACAGGTAGGTCGTAACCAAGTCAAGACCAAATACGAGGGAATCGTAGACGAGGAGCTAGGCTACGTCATTGCAGTAACTAGAGTTGAAGTAAGCCCCATAGGAAAGATAATTCCTGGTGACGGAGCCACCTATCATAGAGTAACTTTTTCTCTGTTAACTTTCTATCCCATCATTCAGGAGATAGTAGAAGGAGACGTTGTTGAAATCGCTGATTTTGGAGCTTTCGTGCGTATAGGTCCGGTAGACGCTTTGTTACACGTTTCACAGCTCATAGACGACTACATGTCTTACGACGAAAAACAAGGAGTCTTGCTAGGAAAAGAAACGAAGAGGAGACTGACTAACGGAGACAAATTGCGCGTCAGAATAACAGCTGTCTCTCTCGGCAGGGCAGGAAGTTCAGGTAAGATTGGTGTGACAGCCAGACAACCGTTTCTTGGCAAGTTAGAGTGGCTCAAATTGGAGGCTTCCAAAGCAGCACCAAATAATAAAACGCTAAAAGACAAAAAAGAAAAAAGCAACACAGAGGAGCAGCGAGAATGAACAAAAAAGCGTGCAAGAACTGCCATTTTATAACAAAAGATAATGTATGTCCGAAATGCAGATCAACGAATCTAAGTGAAGACTTCAGCGGCATGGTTATAATGTTTGACCCGGAAAACTCAGCTATCGCAAAAGCTATGAGCATAAAAGAGAAGGGACGTTACGCGTTAAAGGTTAGATAAGCACTTAACTCCATCCAATATTAACACAAAATTGGGTCAGTTATAATGAGAATTGTACCATTTCAGGGTTGAAAAGAAATGGCTATTGCCTATAGTATTACTCCCGAACTCCGTGTGAAACTCAAAGAACCTTTTGGCATGTTAATTCAAGGCTCGTTTGAAGAAACAATGCAAAAAATGGACACCATTGTGAAATTAGAAAAACCGCCAATAATAGTATCAGTAGGAGATACTGTTTCACGGAATCTCCATTTATACCAGATGAAACCTCAACTTTCGATTACAGACAACAGACGCATGAGAAAGAGAGTAAAACAAGAAGTATTCAAGGACAAGAACGTGGTTCACGTTAAGAATCCTCAGGGAACGATAACGGAAGAAGCAATCACAGCAGTAAGAAATGCGCTCGCAAGTGACGAGGATTTTCATATAATCGTAGAGGGAGAGGAAGACTTACTCGCACTCATTGCAGTTCTATACGCTCCAGAAAAATCTCTGGTTGTTTACGGCCAACCCTTTGAGGGAATTGTAGTCGTTGAGGTAACATCTGAAAAAAAGGCTGCAGTTATGGATCTCCTGAAGGCGATGAAAACCGTTCGAAAAGCTAAATAAGAAGCAATTGTATGAACTCAACACCCTAAACAAGTGATATGGCGATGGAAGTCAAAATCGTATCAACCAATAAAAATTCTCTTCTAAAAAGAACGGAAGTGAACTTCAAGGTAGACCAAGGACTGAAAAGAGAAACACCCACAAGGCTTGAAGTCAAAAAAGCAATAGCTGCTAAACTAAAGATAAGCGAGGAAATGCTTTTTATTAAGAAAATGAAAACCATGACAGGAACAAACACTGCCGTAGGAGTTGCTAACGCCTATGAAACAGTGGAGCAGGTAAAATTCATCGAACCCGAATACATAAGAAAACGAAACAGTCCTCCAGAAGCGCCAAAGCAAGAGGAAAATGAGTGAAATGTCCAAAAAAGAAGAAACAGCCAAACTCGAAAAAGATACAGAGAAGAAAAAAGATAAAAAAGGGGTTAACGCCCTGTACAAGATTGAAGGCGAGAAAGTTACGAGACTACGCCCAACATGTGAGAGATGTGGACCAGGATACTTCATGGCTAAACACAGAGACCGATATACTTGCGGTCACTGTGGTTTTACCCGGTACAGACAAGTTGAGAAATAAGCAGTTTTAAATTCTAAATGCCCCCAAATAACTCACGATGATTTGGATGATTAGAGTTAACGTAGCCATAACGAATATTTCAGCAGAACGCTTCTGGAACATCAAAAAACCCATTCCTCCCATCCAAATAGGCACAAACATAAACATTGTAGGCATGGATACAAAACCTGATGATACAGTGGAAGTTCCGTTCGTTTTAACTATTAACTATAATCCTTCAATAGCGCAGATAAGTCTGAAAGGAAGCGCCTACATTTCTGGCGAAAAAACCGAGGTTGAAAAAGTCCTCAAAGAGCATAAAGAAAAAAGACCGCCACCGCCGATAGTTGTGCAATCAATATCCAACGTTGTTTTCATTGAATCCGTTATCATATCTAGAACATTGAACATCCCACCTCCGATACCCTTACCACAAATACCACAGGGAAAAGCACGAGGTTCAAAACCGAAAGGGAGAGACTACAGCGCTTAGCTGTGACTTGCTCAGTTTATTGCAACTGTTCTTATGAGGACTGTTGGGACAGAGACGATAATCAACCAAACGCCATTTTGGATAGCAAACCTCATTTGTTAAAGGCAATATATATTTAAAGACGCCTAAGGTGTTCTAAGACTAGATACGCAGATGGTATTAGATAGTTTGGGCTCCTCTCTTTACGGCGCCCTAAAGAAAATCTTCAGGGCTTCGGTAGTAGATGAGGCTGCGGTTAAGGAACTTGTTAGAGATATCCAGAGAGCTCTGCTCCAAGCGGATGTTAATGTTAAACTTGTTTTTGGCATATCCAAGCAAATAGAGGAAAGAGCGCTAAAAGAGAAAGTTCCACCAGGCATTTCAAGACGCGAGCATGTATTAAAAGTGGTCTACGAGGAACTGACACGTTTTGTTGGCGATAATCCTGTTCCAATCAAAATGGAGCCTGGGAAGAAGAAGATATTAATGCTTGTTGGAATTCAGGGTTCGGGAAAAACAACTCATGCTGCCAAACTCGCCCGTTACTTTCTAAAGAAAGGCTTGAAAACTGCTCTAATATGCGCAGACACTTACCGCCCCGGTGCCTATGCTCAGCTTCATCAGTTAGCGACTCGCATAAATGTTCCAGTGTATGGGGATATGAAGACAAAGAACCCTGTGAAAGTGGTTAGAGAAGGCTTGAAGCAGTTCAGCGATAAGGAGTTAATAATCGTGGATACAGCTGGACGTCACAAAGAAGAGCGAGAACTTATTAAAGAAATGAAAATTCTTGAGAGAAAAATTCGGCCTGATGAGGTAATGATGGTTATTGATGGCACAATCGGGCAACAGGCGCTAATCCAAGCGCAAACCTTCCATGAAGCAACACCGATAGGCTCGATTCTGGTTACAAAATTAGACGGCTCTGCCAGAGGTGGGGGAGCACTCTCTGCGGTTGCAGCTACTGGTGCGCCTATAAAGTTCATTGGCACAGGGGAAAAGACAGAAGATATTGAACCATTCATACCTTCACGGTTCGTCGGGCGCCTCTTAGGCATGGGCGATTTGGAAACTCTTCTTGACAAGGTTCGTGACGCCGAAATTAAAGTTCCTGAAAAGAAAGCCAAGGCGATACTTAGTGGCAAATTTACCTTAACAGATATGTACGAGCAGTTCGAAGCAGTCAAAGGTATGGGACCTTTTAGGAAAATCTTCAAGATGCTTCCGGGTATGTCTTATGACGTGCCTGAGGACATGCTGAATATGGCAGAAGGCCGCCTTGAAAAGTGGCGTGTAATAATTCAGTCCATGCGACCTGAAGAAAAGGAGAACCCTAAAATTTTGAATTCGTCACGAGTAAGAAGGGTGGCGCGTGGTTCGGGAACAAGTGAGAGAGACGTTAAAGAGCTTCTGAAACAGTACTTGATGATGCGGAAAATGTTGAAGATGTTCAAGCGGAAGAAGAAACTACCCTTCATGGGTAAAGGTTTCTCAACAGGGTTTAAGTAGGCTCGTCTGATGGACATCTTAGAAAAAGCTGGAAGTATGCTAATAAAGCGTCCTCTTTGCGACCACTGTCTCGGAAGGCAATTTGCGTTGCTTGGGTATGGGATAGAAAACAATGAACGAGGTAAAGCACTAAAACTCGTTTTAACATTGCAAGCAAGTGACCTTAGCTTGTCGAAAAAAGCGGAGGGCATTAAAATGCTCAAAGTTCTTTCACTCAACGGATTTTTTCACGAAGCACAGAAAACGCTTCGTTACCTGAAAAAGCATATCACAAGTAAGAATAGCCCAAATGCATGTTTCTTATGTGAAGACAGGTTTAAAATTCTTGATGGTTTGATCCAGAAATCTCTTGATGCTACCGCCTACTACGAGTATGGTTCTTTTTTGGTGGGTATAGAATTGCCAGTTGAGGTTGAGGAGCGAGAAGACGAGTTCAAAGCCGCATTTAACATTACCTACGGCGAGAGCATCAGGCATGAGTTTGGAAGATTGATTGGAAAAAGAGTCGCCGAGACAACAGGCAAGACTGTTGAGTACAAGAAACCGGATCTCGTTATAATCGTTAACCCATTCGCGGACAAAGTGAGAGTTCAAGTTAATCCACTCTTCGTTACTGGAAGGTACAGGAAACTTGTCAGGGATATTCCGCAATCGAAGTGGTTGTGTTCCTATTGCCGCGGAAAAGGCTGTGAGAAATGCGGTGGAACTGGAAAGATGTATTCGGAATCGGTGGAGGAACTAGCTTCGAAGCAGCTGTTGGAAGCAGCGGAAGGTGAGAAAACCTCGTTTCATGCTTCTGGGAGAGAAGACATTGATGCTCGAATGCTGGGCAGTGGTCGCCCCTTCGTAATTGAAATTTCAAAACCTAAAAAGAGGTTTCTGGACCTAAAAAAGCTGGAAACTGCTATTAACGTAAATGCGGAGAGAAAAATAGAAGTTTCCGATTTGCGCTTCAGCAGAAAGGATTTTGTTAGGCAGCTAAAGAAGGGTGAGTCTGCGCAGAAGGAATATCGTGTTCTAATTGATTTTGAGAGCGAGGTTTCTGAAGAGGGATTGCGGGTTTTAGAGGATAAGCTGAGCGGTGTCTTAATCAAGCAACAGACGCCTTTGCGTGTTTTGCATAGAAGGGCGGATTTGATCCGAGAAAAGTACATATATGAGGTTAAAGTTAAGAAATTGGCGCCTAAGAGGGCGGAGATGAGAATACATTGTCAAGGCGGCCTTTACGTGAAGGAACTAGTGTCTGGCGATAAAGGAAGAACAAAGCCGAACGTTTCAGATTTGCTTGAAAACAGAGCGAAGCCTCTTAAGTTGGACGTTTTGAATGTTATTATGGAATGATTAAAGTAGGTGAATTGTTGATGAGAGGTTCCAAAGGATATTACACTCGTGCCCGTCGTCTTCTAACTAAGAAGCCTCGTGAGAGAAGCAAGCCCAAGCTAGGTAAGTTGCTGATTGAGTATAAGACGGGTTCTCAGGTTATTATTAAGATGGATTCCAGTGTTCAGAAGAGCTTGCCTCATAAGCGTTTTCACGGAAAAATCGGCACAGTGGTTGAGAAACGTGGACGCGGGTACGTGTTGAGAGTGTCAGATGGCAATGCTGTTAAGAAGATAATTGTTCGGTCTGAACATTTAGAGCCGTATAAAGGTGGGTGAAAATGGAAAATCAAGATGTAACCGAAAAAAGACTCACTTTGCCACAAGTTAAGAACGTGCTGGAGGCAATAGGTGAGGAGAATTTAGACCAATTCCAAAGGCGCACTTTGGATTACGTGAACAAGTTCACTAAATTGGATCCTAATGTTGCAGAGGGACTCGTGAAAAAGCTTGTGAAAGCTTTTGGTCTTGAAGAAGCTGAAGCCGTGCAGGTTGTAAATTGCATGCCTGAAACAACAGACGAGCTGCGGGTTTTCTTGGCTAGTGGGCGCAAAATTATTGAAACCGCAAAGTTGGAAGCAATTATCGCGCTTCTGGATAGTGGCAGAGCTGTGAAATAGGCCAAGTTTGGCTAATAATTTTTAAGCAGTAAGCGCGAATAGGAATAAGAGGATTCAGGGACTATTATGGAAAAGCGATACGAAACACACGCTTACGTCTTAGATTTCTTGCCGCATGGTCGACCAGGGTTTCGCGCCACTGGTCGAGCAGGTTATAGAGCGGGAGCTTTAATTCAGTGTGTGGGTGAAGAGTTTTTTACTTTATTGGAAGCATTGGTGAAGGAAGGATTGATGCTTAAACCCAATGACCGTGTATATGTAGGGAAGAATTCTCGGGATGAAGTTACATATATCATCGGTCGCGTCAGCTTTGACGAGTTGACAGCCGCTGCTAAGGCGGAGCTTCCAAGTGTAGTCAGCCGTATAGTTTTGAACCGCGAGAAGTGGTTTGTGAATTTTTTTAATACTGCTCGAGCTATCACGCCGCGAATGCACGCGCTGGAGTTAGTGCCTGGTATCGGTAAGAAGTACATGTGGCAAGTGATTAATGAGCGGGAGAGAAAAGCGTTTGAGAGTTTTAATGATTTGCAGAAGCGAACTGAACTGCCGAATCCCGTTAAGCTTGTTGCGAAGCGGGTGCTTGAGGAGCTTGAGGGCGATAGCAAGTATCGTTTGTTCACGCGGATTCATTAATTTGTTGTGTTTAAGGCATAAGTGATGACAGTTTCAGAAACGAAGCGTCTGCTTCGAACATTTCGAATTGTTCCGAACAGGCTTCTCGGGCAAAATTTCATGGTTGAGTCTTCGGTTTTTCCAAAACTAATCGATTATGCTTCCCTGAGCAAGTCAGATGTAGTGTTGGATGCTGGAGCAGGCTTCGGGTTCTTATCCCGTTTTCTCGCGAATAAATGCAAAAGCGTGGTAGCAGTTGAGAAAGACCCCCGTGTAGCTACAGTGCTACGTGAACAGCTTAAGGGCTTGACTAACGTGAAAGTAATTGAGGGTGATGTGTTGAAGGCGCCGGTTCCAAGCTTCAACAAGGTGGTTTCGATTCCGCCTTATCAGATTTCTTCGCGGTTTCTTCTTTGGCTTTTTGGTAGAGGATTTGACTGCGCTGTCTTAGTCTTACAGAAGGAGTTTGCAGGTCGCCTAGTCACTGCTGTGGGAAGTGAGGACTATGGATGGCTATCTGTTGTTACTTTTTATAATGCCGAGGTTAAGCTTTTGGACCCAGTCCCCAAGAACTTTTTCTATCCCAAGCCAGAAGTGGAGTCAATAATAGTGCGTCTAAAGCCTTGGAGAGCAGCACCTTTTCAAGTTAGGGACGAAGTTTTCTTCAGGCGGATGGTGCATTGGCTCTTCACACAGCGTAACAAAAAAATCAGTAACGCGCTAGCAATCTTCATCAAGAGCAGACTTGAAGTAAACAAGGAAGACGCGGAAAAAGTGGCGCATACTATTCGTTTTCGTGAAAAACGCGTCAGGGAATTATCACCTCAAGCTTTCGGAGAGTTGGCAAATGCCCTTGTCCGCTAAACAAGTTTACTTTAGCGAGTATGTTTTCAATGTTTGGGATAACGTTTACGCGCCGGCTGAAGATTCGTTTCTCTTCGCTGAAAACCTCAATGTTCAACAAGCCGAGATTGTTCTGGATGTTGGCACGGGTTGCGGTATATTGGGCATACTCGCAGCTGAAAAAGCAAGTTTCGTTTTATCGGTGGACGTATCCCCCTACGCTATACGCTGCGCAAAAGAAAATTCGAAACTCAACAATTTGCAAAGCAAAATTTTCTGCGTACAAGGCGACCTCTTCGCACCATTAAATGAAAGCTGCAAGTTTGATTTGGTGCTTTTTAACGCACCTTACTTACCCGCAGGAGAGAATGAAACTGAGTCTTGGATTGGACGAGCTTGGGCTGGAGGAGCTACGGGCAGGAAAGTTATTGACCGCTTTATTGTCCAAACACCAAAACACCTGAAGCAGAAGGGAAGGGTTCTCTTGATGCAATCTTCATTGGCAAGTGTAGATGAGACGCTGCGTAAATTCGCGGATTACGATATGAGGGTGAAAGTAGTGGCGGAGCGGTCTTTGCCGTTCTTTGAGACGATAAAGCTCATAGAAGCCCATATGTGATGCTTTTTATCAATCCATATTCATGGTGCATAAGCTATTATTATCAGTTTTTCGTACTTCGATGCGGTGTTAAAGGTTGGAATCTGAATCCGGAAACGTTATTTATTCAACGAACATGCGACAGCCAAAAAGCCGCCTGAAGCCGATTGTGTTAGTAGCCATTGTAGCGGTTTCTGTTATAGTTGGAGCATTGCTCGTTAGCGCTTTCATTTCAAGTCCTCAGGGTCAAGAAGCATGGCTGTTCAGGGGTGCATACGCAATATATGAAGGTTCAACTTCTGTTTCTGCTGAGGAGTTAGGTATGTTTGGCATGTCATTGAGCATTGACTTTGGTGTACGACAAGAAATAGTTGACTTCAACGACACACACGCCTTGGTTTCCACCTCCTTCCAAATGAGCTCATCATTTGGGGAATTTGGAGGAGAGACTGAGTCGGACGAGGAAATCGCGTGGGTTCCCTTATCAGAAATGGGTTTAATGACTGCATTTGAAGACATTAACCTTACAAATAGCTATGAGTCCACCGTGAATATTGATGGTTTCGGCACAAGAACCTGCATGGTTTACGAGTATGAAATCGCAGAGAACGGTCTAACGATGGAAGTATTTGTCGATAAAGCAATTGAATGGCCTTTAAAGATGACAATAAGCATGACAAACACGGATCTGCTAGACGTAGACTTAGAAGTAGACATAAGCATAGTAGAAACAAACATACCCGCGTTGCAATAATCTACAATTTTTTTCAAATCACTTGCACCCCTTCTTCTACTCTAAATAAAGAGAACTAATTTCTAAGCAAAACATTGAAAATTCAATGAAACAAAAGACTCGAAGGACGTATGGTTTCAACCTATTATTT
>CAYFXZ010000020.1:15648-38090 GCA_964347245.1 uncultured Candidatus Bathyarchaeia archaeon
CTAAAATTGATGGTAACGTTTATTACCCGAGTTTGTCATTGCTAAAAGACGCGAAGCGAAAATAAAATGGGACACCGAAAAAAGCACGCCCCTAAACATGGTTCACTTGCCTATTTGCCTAGGAAACGCGCTAAAAAACCAATTGCACGAATCCGCTACTGGCCTAAACTCGATGCGGATACACCTAGGCTTTTAGGTTTTACAGGTTATAAAGCGGGAATGACCTATGTTTTCACTATAGAAGACAGGAAACGCAGTCCTAACTTTGGCAAAGAAGTAATCCGCCCCGCCACTGTAATAGAAACTCCTCCAATCCTTATTATTGGCATACGTACCTACACAAAAACCCTCTACGGGCTAAAACATTTAACTGAAGCTTGGATGAAAGATCCTCCAGCAGAACTCGATCGTAAACTTGTCCTACCAGAAAACTTTGAAACGGAAAAAATGCTTGAAAACCTTGATAAAAACATTGACAAAACGACCGTCATTCGTCTAATTACAGCAACACAACCCAAACAAGCAAGCCTAGCAAAAAAGAAACCTGACATAACAGAAGTGCAAATCGGCGGTGCAACAATCCCCGAACAACTTGAATACGCAAAAACACTTTTAGGCAAAACAGTAACCGCTGAAGAAGTCTTCAAAGAAGGACAACACGTAGACATCGCTGCAATAACCACAGGCAAAGGCTTCCAAGGTCCGGTCAAACGTTGGGGAGTGACTATACTCCAACACAAAGGGCGAAAAACCAAACGCGGCATCGCTACACTCGGTCCCTGGAACCCCCATCATGTTATGTATTCAGTTCCGCGTGCAGGACAAATGGGCTATCACCAACGCACAGAATACAACAAGCGCATCCTCAAAATAGGCAAGGATGGTAAAGAAATAACCGTTAAAGGTGGCTACATACGCTATGGCCAACTCAAAGGACCATATATACTCATAGAAGGAAGCATACCAGGCACTGAGAAGCGTCCTATACGTCTACGACATCCAGCGCGAATACCAAAAGAACCACATGAAACACCACCACAAATCACTTACACATCACTAGAATCAATCCAAGGAAAATAGCGGAGACAAAACATTTGCCCGCACAAAAAACCGCCAAAATCTTTGACCTTCAGGGAAAACCCGTAGGCAAGATAAAACTCCCAAATGTTTTCGGAACACCCCTAAGACCAGATGTCATCAAACGAGCTGTCCTCGCAATTCAATCCAGTAGACTTCAACCACAAGGTCGTGATCCAATGGCAGGAAAGAAAACCAGTGCGGAATCGCGTGGAACAGGAATGGGGATAGCAAGAATACCCCGAGTTAAAGGCGGAGGAGGAAGAGCGGCCTTGGCTCCTAGCACAGTCGGCGGAAGACAGCCACACCCACCGAGATCTGAAAAGAAAATTGTAAAGCGTATTTCTAAAAAAGAAGCACATTACGCCTTACGCTCAGCTATCGCAGCCACAGCCTCAAAAGAAGAAGTAATTTCTCGAGGTCACGCAATCGAAGAGATTTCCCAACTTCCCTTAATTGTCTCAGCCTCAATTGAAGAGCTAACAAAAACCAAAGAAGTGGAGGAGGCTCTAACGAACTTAGGCGTCCTATCTGACATATACCGTGTGAAAGGCAGTCGAAAAATCCGCGCTGGGAAAGGTAAACACAGAGGTAGAAAAATGAAGCAAGCCGTAGGACCCCTCATAGTAGTAGCTGAAAATAAAGGAATAATTAATGCTGCACGTAATATTCCAGGTGTAGATGTTACTACATTTAATAATCTTAACGCAGAGATGTTGGCGCCAGGCACACATCCAGGTAGGTTGACGTTATGGAGTAACAGCGCGATTGAGCAAATGAACAAAATTTATGGGGAGGAAGAGACGAGTAATGGACTCCAATGAGGTAATATTTTATCCATTGATGACAGAAGCTGCCAGCCTGATGGTTGAAAAAGATAACAAACTCATTTTCGTCGTTAATGTTAAAGCTGGCAAAAGCGACGTAAAAAAAGCTGTTGAGGAGTTATACGAAGTGGAAGTTGATAGAATCACAGTACTTATAACTCCTCAAGGAGAAAAGAAAGCCTTCGTAAAGCTTAAACCAGAATATAAGGCGTCGGACGTTGCGATTAAACTCGGCATTTTGTAAAAATAAATTGAGGGTTGATTAATGGGCAAAAGAATTCGTGTTCAAAGACGAGGACGAGGTGGTTCAACTTACAGAGCTTCAACTCATAAGAGAGTCGCTCCGGCAAAATATCCACCAGCGATAACTCCCAAGGAAGCTTTTGAGTCTTCAATTAGCGGCGTCCTAGAAACCCTTGTCCATGATCCTGGACGCGGAGCGCCTTTGGCATTTGTGCGCTTCGAGAACGGCGAAACATGTTACGTTATAACACCTGAAGGTGTTTTTGAGGGACAGGAAATCACTCTTGGGGGGAAAGCTCCTGCGGACGTGGGTAATATTGTTCCATTGGGTAAAATTCCAGAGGGCACTATGGTTTGCAATCTTGAGCTGCGTCCAGGGGATGGCGGTAAGATGGCGAAATCTTCAGGCGCCTATGCCACTGTTGTGGGTCATACGCCACAAGGCACGATGATCAGATTGCCATCTGGACGTACACGTTATGTTAATGATCATTGCATGGCAACTATAGGCGTGGTTTCTGGTGCTGGTAGGACCGAGAAGCCTTTTCTTAAGGCAGGAGAAAAGTTCCATCTAATGAAAGCCAAGGGGCATAAATATCCGCGAACCCGTGGAAGAGCTATGGTAGCTGCTGTTCATCCGTATGGTAGCAGTAAGAAGAGTGCACGAAAGGGAACAACAGTTTCTCATGGCGCACCGCCAGGACAGAAAGTAGGGTTGATTGGGGCTCGCGGCACAGGACAAAAGAAGCGTAGAAAGAGGTAGCAGAACGTTTATAGCATCTAAAGAGTTAAGCGTTAGGTGAAAAAAATGCCGAAAGAATTCATGTATCGTGGTCACAATCTCAGCAGTTTGCAAGGCATGTCCATGGACGAGTTCATTGATTTACTTCCTTCAAGGCAAAGACGAAGCCTCCAACGGGGATTAACACCTGAGCAGCGGATATTGCTGGAGAAGATGCGAAAAACTCAAGAAGCCTCTAAAAAAGGGGAAGATGTCACAATTAAGACTCATGTGCGCAGCATGATTATTCTTCCAGAAATGGTTGGAGTAAAAATTTCAGTTCACAACGGCAAAGAATTCATCCCGGTAGAAATTAAGCCAGAGATGATTGGGCACTACCTAGGCGAGTTTGCAATAACAAATAAACCAGTTAGACATGGAACGCCAGGAATCGGCGCATCACGATCCTCGATGTATGTGCCATTGAAATAAGGGTTTTGGTTTTTCTCCACTTCTTTGTCTATGCCTTTGGCTATTAGTTCCTTTTTCCATGGCATAACTCATAGCCTCTTATTTAAGAGGGTGAAAGGCATGTTGGGTTATTATATAGTTTATGATAAATAGAAAACTTTTGTTGAAGCCTCAGCCCTAGTAGCTATCATCACAATTCAGACGGCTCTTCATGCATCATTGGCTTCATGATTATATTATTTTTGACAAGGAAATGAACTTTGATAGGAGATTAATTAAAATTGGATTTATTTTGCTCTGACTATTTTTATTCTGCCCATTATCTTCCAATACTCGATTTCTGCGCCTACTGTAAGTTTGGCTTTCAGACCTTCTTCTTCGGGAAAAGGAGCGTCCACATACTCGTACGTTTCCAAGTCCATAATTTGGATCCCGCTTGGGTTAACAGAGAACACTTGACCAGGTCTTTTGTCGATTATGGGAACCTCTGCGCTGGCATCAACTGGTTTGACCAAGCTTCTTTTAACGCCGTCGAAGACTCCTATTGCAACAATTCTAGCTTTAGCTGCACCGTGTTTACCAGGTTTTGATTTGGTTAAACCAACTATGCGGCAAGCTTGATCGTCTACGATCATATAGCCTCCAACTCGTAAACTTCCAACATCAACTGGCTTGCTCATATACTCACGACATATCCAATCTATTTAAAGCAATTTCAAACAACACCCATATATAGATTTAGGCACAACTTTTTGACACCTCTGCAATTTTTGACAGGTAATGGCGGTTTTTTGTTCGCGCTTTTTTTCTGCAACAAAATAAGTGGCTATTATGATTGGAACCTAATCAGAGGTTTGACACAATAGGTAATTGTAACAGTCAAGGAAGTTTTCAGCAAGTTCAGGAATTTAATTCAATAACAAGTAGGAAAACAGAGGTTTTGTTAATTTCTTAAAAGCAAGAGACAGTTTTGCTAATGTATAAATTGACATTTCTATTTGATCTATAGAATAACGGCTAGTCCATCAATTTTGATAGGGCGCAGTGCCATATAAAAAAATATTCAATATAAAGTACTCGGAAAAAGACGGACAAATGATTGATGGTTTGTATACAAAAGCATCGACCCGAATCAGTTTTTTTATTTCTTGAAGCGTAGTTTTTGCGGTTTCAATAATGGAAACAAGCTTCTAGCAAGTTTTGCCACTGGCATAGATTTCTCAATATCTCCTAGAGGCATGTCAATATCAAGCAAAAGAATACTCCCAAACTCTTTTATTATTGAACTTCAGTAGCTTTTGATTGGCTGGTGGATATGAGCTATAGTTTAGCCAAACTAGAACCAGCCAATATTACAAGAGGCTTTACCCCATTAAATGTAGAATAATGTTGTTTACCTGAATGGTGAAAAAATTGTTTAAAAGCGTCGGATTAGTTGCCCGCTACGATAAGAAACAAGCATTCAAACTTGCCAAGGAATTAGCAGAATATCTTAGAGACAAAGGTTTAGAAGTCTACATCGAAGAAACTATGGCTAAGAAAGTTAACGCCCCAGTTAAAACGGTTCAGCTCAAGAACATGAAGACTGATTTCATAATAACCATCGGCGGAGACGGAACCATCTTGAGAACTTGCCTCGCAGTTCCTGAGCCTGAACCCCCAATATTAGCCATTAACATGGGTGTTCGCGGGTTCCTGACGGAGGTTGAGCCAAAAGAAGCTTACACCGCCGTGAACAGAACCTTAAAGGGGGAGTTCAAAATTGAAAAATGCGCTAAGCTTGCAACATCCGCAGATGGAGAAGCCATGCCCGACGCCTTAAATGATGTTGTAATCTCTGCTGGAGAACCTTTAAAGATACTTTACACTCAAATCTGCAAGGATGATGAACCAATTCTAAAGTGCCAAGCAGACGGTTTAATAGTATCCACACAGACAGGGTCCACTGGCTATTCGCTCTCGGCAGGAGGCCCAGTCTTAGATCCAGAAGTTGAAACGTTTGTTTTAACACCTATTTGCTCTTTAACAGTGTTCCGCTCAATCGTTTTTTCAGCGAATTCGAAAGTTACGATTGAGGCTATTAGACCAAGGGAAGTACTTGTCTTTATCGACGGAAACTACCGCAAAGTTGTAGCATCCAAAAACCCTACGTTAACGATTACAAGTTCCAAAAATACCACTTCTTTAATCAGGTTCAAAGATGATTTTTACCATCGACTGCGAAGCAGGCTACTATTTAAGGGAATGTGATCAAAAATCCAGAAAACCAATCCATGCAAAAGAATCATGGTGCTAGATACCTCTGCCTTCTTGGCTGGATTTGATCCTTTCTCAGTAAGTGAAGACCAAGTTACAGCCCCCATGGTAGAAAACGAAATAAGAGTTAACTCAATGTCGTGGGTAAGGTTCAAAACAGCTGTGGAAAATGGAAAAGTGAAAATTAAGGAACCTTCCAAAGAATACTCGGATAAAGTGAAAGCAACCGCAAGGGAGGTTGGAGACGCGTTTTTCCTTTCAGAAACTGACTTGCAAATCTTGGCTTTAGCTTCAGAGCTCAAGGCAGAAGGAGACATACCTCAAATCGTTACAGACGATTATTCAATACAGAATGTCGCTACTCAATTAGGAATAGAATTTACGTCTCTCACCACTTTTGGCATCAGCCGCCTTCTTGAGTGGGTTAGATACTGTCCCGCCTGCCATAGGAAATACTCAGCGAACTACAATTCTACAATATGTGAATTCTGCGGAACAGAACTGAAAAGAAAAACTCAGCGAACCGCTAAGAAACTAAAAGATACAAGTTAAGAAAACAGAAGAAAACTATTTCTGAAATCCCCGTTTTACTCAGCTTACAATAAGGCCAGAAGCAAGATCAGAAGTAGCCCTTCAGACACAAAAATTGGGGCAACTATTTGCTTTGCCCTTCGGAGAGCCTTATCAACAAGCATGGATAGAGATGCTAGCCGTTCTTCTCCAATGACTCTTACTCTAGGCACCACCAAGCGCAAGCAGCCAGCCTTACAGGATTCTAGGTTTGAGGCTGCTTCATTTGCTACTTCCGTGATGCGTCGTATTAATATCTCGTGGTTCATAACTTCGCCGACAGGGTGGTAACCGCGGCGTCCCAGAACAACGGCACTTACCGCGTGAGTGTCGGTTGTGAAAACTTCGCATTCGTGAAAACCTGCAGACTTGAGAGCTGAGAGTATTTCTTCGCGTAACCCAGAAACCATGTTGTTCCCGTCAATAACTACATAGGCGGTTTTCTGTTCAGCCACGTTAACGACAACTGCCGTTATTCCACCTGAACCCATACCATCTTTAAGACTGAATTCCGTAGGGAAAATTGTAGAAGCACCGACCTCAAAAGTATACGAAGGCATAGAAACAGCTTTCTTAAGGCATTTTGAAGCCACATCACGCAAAGTGTCTATAGATGCTTCTACATCAACTATATCATTAATGCTGTTGTGGGCATTTACTACAACGCTACATTTAAGCCCGAGTTTCTCTGCTTCCTCATTAACTATACGCCCTAATTCCTGCGGCAGGTCTTCAGTGGTTTTTGGAGCAAGAGTAAACGAAAGTAAAAAAGCATTTCCGAAAACTTGGCAGGAAGCAGTTACAAAGCCCTCGGTGACTTTGACGAAGGGGCTTGCCTTATAAGCAGAAGCGGGAAACTTGGCGGATTCTATAACTTCAGTTATTATTTTCTGGTTCTGTACTTGCGAAGCTAAGTCAAGCTCATGACCAAGGATACCTAAAGGAACACAAGTATCGCAACCAAACTCTTTTTCAAAATCACGTTTAAGCAGAGATGGAAGAAGGCTGCTGCCAATGTTCTTGAAAGGGCCTGGATGAACAAGAGGAACTATAATCGCAGCTTTAGGTTTGTAAGAATCAAATTTTAGAAGTGTGATTTCAATATTTTCGTTTTCTCCTAGTTTTTCTAGTAATGCTTCAAAGGGTGCATTTAGAGCCGCAACCCAATTTAGCATGAACGCTCTGAAAAGGGGCATTGAAGGTACACCATATGTGGATCGCCCCAAACGGTCCACAAGGAAAACGAATAAGAAAGCGAAAGAACAGCCGGCTATGGTTGAAATAATCAAAAAAGGGAGAAACTGACGAGGAATTTCATTATCGATGCTTGCCCAAAAAACCATGAACGGTGCCATGCAAAGCAAAGGGGAAAACAATGAGGACATTAGACGCCTCAGGAAACCTACTGATGATGTTGCGATGAAAACGACAGCACGGAAAGTTGTTACAGCTGCGAAGCCTAATAGGCAAATTTTAACCCACCACATTAAACCGAAGAAAGTACCGAAAGCTATGCCAATAATGATGAAGAACATCCATAGAATCCAGCAGAATAGGGAAAGTGCCACCGTTCTTCTCAATATGTAAATCGCATCCTTTGAAAGAAATACTTTGCTAATTACATAATCAGAGAAGATGACCGAGACGAAAACAGAGACACCAAGAAAGAGGCTGCTAAATAGTCGGTCAACCGAAAAGAAAAGAGCAAAAGTAGAAATGCTAACGCCCCCTATGCAGAGCACAGCCACTGAAGCCACTGCCTTTTTGAAGGAGGGAAGAAAAAACATTGAAGAGTAATGTCGGATTGCACTTTCCATGGAGTAGTTCAGCGAATCGTTAGTTGCCATCTCTGCTATCTCACGTTGGGTTTCTAATGAATTGGATACGATTATTAAAGATTAGCCAAGTTAGGGGAAATTTTTGTTAATACCAATCAAACATTTTTTTCTATAAACTGTTTAGGGCAACGCAAAGGTTTTGACATAAAAGAATAAACAATGGGGTGTATAAAATTTCTGTTTTGATAGAGATACCGTAGCTTTAACAAATTTAAAAGAGAGTAATTGTTTTATCTCTAGAGTAATGATTATACTGACCCTGCGAAGTCAAGCATATGGCAGAGCAAAAATTGCCCCCATCTGTATTTCAGATGCTCGAAAGAAATGTGGGGAAAAAAATTAGAGTAATTCTGGATCCAGCCTATGGCTTTGAAGGCACTCTATCAGCTGTCACGCATGATCCGTCTGGAATCTGGCTTTCAGACGCTGAAGCTGTGGTTTTAAGATCAACTATTGCTCAGCCTATACCGCAAGTCGCAAGCAGAGAAGAAAGAAGCGAATTATTTTTACACCTTAACTCAGTTCAAAGAATAGAAGTTTTACATGCACCGCGTCGCTAATTGGGCCTTAGGCAATAGGGAAAAAGACTTTTGCAAAAACAGAGACCACTATGAGAGAGACTGCGAATACCACGAGAAGTTCAGGTCTAATCTTGATACCTTCGGTTTCTTCTTCAAAAAACCTTAACAGACCTGCGCTTGCAGCTGGCATTGGACCGCTTTCTTTCTTTCGTTTGCTCATAGCATTTTCCTTTTTCTAAGCTCGATAAAAGCGTATAATTTTTCTGTATTATTAATGTTGCGCCTTCTTTCTGAAACTTCAGGCTCAATCAAATCAGGGTATTCAAGAAATTGATAATAACAAACTGTTTGATTAAGGTTTAAACTTTGGAAAAGCATAAACAAGCTATAGCTGAAAAAGGTGATCGGGGTGCACATATTTGAGTTTCAAAAAATGATGAGTAGGTTATTCTTTCACAGGGATTATGAACGTGGAGTAGAAGAGACGTATTGTTGGCTTGTTGAGGAACTTGCAGAGTTAGGAGAGGCAATTGAAGGAAATGACAGAGAAGCGATGGAAAAAGAGTTTGCAGACGTTATTGCGTGGCTTGCGTCGTTGGCTAACATAAAAGGAATTGATCTTGAAAGGGCAGCCATTAAAAAGTACAATGGAAAATGCCCTAAATGTAACCAGTCACCTTGTCAATGCACGGTCTAGCTGATTAGGCGTTTCTGCCCTAAGCCTGTTAGCACCCAAATATATGGTCTCTTACCTGTGCGGTTAATCGTTCCTTCATTTTCGAGAAGCCGCAAATGGTGTATCACAACGCCGTATGACTGGGACGTGCTCTTTGCTATTGCTGTTGCAGTACAGAAACGGACTTCTAGAGCAGTCATTATTCTGGTTCTAGCTTTTAGTCCACTTTTCACGTTTTTTAAATGTTGCAAATAGGCGTTTGGGTGAAATGCTTCTTTAATGTTGTCTCACCAAAGAATAGATTGTTTTTTGTGTTGAAAAGCTTTAGTCTTAGGTGAATTCTATAAGGCTTACTTGTTTTGGTTTTCTGTTATCAAACATTGATTCAATTTCGTCTTTTATCAAGGCGATTCTCTGACCATAATAGTTGGGTAAATTATACTTTTCAATTAAATGTTGAGCTGCAACAAGATATTTTTCTATACCACCGCGATAAACAGTCAGAGTTAAGGCGCCACCACAGAATGAGCACTTGCCGAGGAGGGGCAAACGGCGGAACCGCTTGTTGCATGACTTACACCTGAAAGCTTGAGTTGAGAAAGCCCGCATGTTGCCTGTAATGTCTCGAATGAAATGGGTTGTCAGCACTTTTAAGGCGACGTATCTCACGTCAACAGCCTCAATTTTTTCACCTAACTCCAGTTGCATGTTTAATTTTTCAACCATTGACTTAAACTGCTTATAAGCGCTTTCTGAATTACTAAGGTTTATGTTTGAAACAGGCGTGGTGAATTTGAATCCTTCAAACTGTGCCTCAGTTCCAAGCCTGTGGCTGACAATATCTATCATGAAACTAACCTTTTTAGCCTCAGTCTTTTTAAAAGTATTCTCGTAGAATTCTAGAGAATAATCACAATCAACGTCAAAATCATGAGCTTGCCGCTGAACTTCTTCAGTATTCACAAAAGGAATCAACAGTAAAGGAGCATCCATAATTCCACCTATCTGCTCGGGCAAATACCTGCGCGAAAAGTTGAGAAGGACATCCAACGCCAACATAACAGCATCTTCGTCACCATCACAGTCTCGCCGCTTGGCTGAGTGCCAAATTGGATGCGCGTAACAAACTTTAAGGTCTGTGAATCCTATGACACGCCCTAGTATGCTGACGCATGTGTGAGGGGCCAAGCCCATAATCAGATGCCCCACAAGGTCATCAGGACGCTTAATGCTGTAGTAGATTGGAAGTTTATAAACTCGCATCAAAAGCTCGTCTATAAAATTTGCAATCTTCACAAAGTATTCTCCTGCATTTCGCGGGATGACAACATCTTGAATTTTAAGTTCACATATCTGACTATGTTCAGTCAAAGGCTCGCCCCGTGTATCATGAGAATACCCTAGCTGCCTAAGTTTCTCAACCGTTATTCCAACTTCAACGGGTTTGAAATGCGTTAAGGGTGCATTAGTAGCATCGAAGCGTACAGTCCCATCTTTGTAAACCGATAAATTATGTTTCGCCCGCAAAATACCCTTCTCTATGATTTCAGGAACCTTATCCTCATTGGTTAAGCCTTTTACTCCCTTCAAGATTTTTGGGCGAGGAACGCCGAGCGAGTTATATGTGCGTTCGAGAAGCTCTTTGAAGTTAAATGCTTGCCGGATATACCGCACCGCATGGGATTTACAGGCCGGACACTTATCTCCTTTCAAAGACCTACCGCAACGGGGACAGGTCTTTTCAGCAATCGTTTCGCATCCACAATCAGCACACTTCAACTTAAAAGTGAAAGTTTTGCAACTGGGACATTTTCGTCTATAAACCTCAAGTAACACTGATCCTTTTCTTGCCGCTTCATTAAGGTCTCTATGGGAGCCGCCTGCTAAGCTCACTGGAAAAAGAACGTGAACCATCGGTCTCATCTCTCGCCTCTTCGCTTTTTCAGGTCGTCCCATGCGGGCACCAACAAAAGTAGGCGCTTTATCCTTGATCACAACACCGGACAGCAAACTAATTGCATCCAACACGGACTCTGTTTGGGTACTTTTCACTTTCCGAGAGGTTCCATAGCCAAGACAAAAAGCAAAAGCACAGGCGTCTTCATCTTTAATAGCAATTTTGCCGTTTACAACCTTGTGGGGTGCAAAAATTTTTCTCAAAACTTGAGCTACGTTCGATTCCATGTCTCCAACTATCTTGTTTGCGACACCATCTTCAAACGTCACTTTAGATTTTAGAAGCCATTTCTTTAGTAAATCAACCTCTTTGACTGATGGAAGGTTTGACCAGAAAAATGTGAAACTTGGATGTAGAGGCACGTTAAGGTGCAAAGACAAAGCGATTGCTTCTTTGACAGTCGGCTTCTTGTCGAAGGGGTTTCCTAAAAAAGAAGCAATTTTTTCGCTAGAAATCTTGGTAGTCGTAGCTGCCTTAGCTATGTCTCCATCAAATTTTTCCGTGATAGCAAGCTTCAAGTCTTTAACCCACCATTCCTCAACGTATCCTGAAGGAGAAAGCATTTTATTTGTGTAAAGAAAGTCACCGAAACTGATCATGATGTCGCCTAAAAACAGAATCTTTTTGATTTGGCTTTTTACGCGTTTAAAATTTTCAAGCGAAATGCGAACTACTGAGCCATCTTTCAATAAAACGACAGGTGTTTCAAGAGAATCTACGGGTACGGCAACACCGCCTTTCCCAGGCAGCTCTAGGCGCATTTGTGTACCAGCGGCAATAAACCGCTCCACTATCAGCATGGTTGCCGGATGAATTCCGACTGCTGCAAGTCCTGTGTTTCGAGCCCTTCCATACCTGAGCCTGAAACCCCCACAGCGCGAAGGAAATGAAAAAATTGGTCGCCCAGCGATTATATCATCCATGAATCCACTAGACTTCTTTTCTGATTTTTTGTGTAATTCTTTAAGCCAATCCCAACCTTGAAAGCCAAGCTTTTCGATTATCGTTAAAACCTTGGGAGCACGTCCTACTATGCCGTCGTTAACGACCCTTAAGGCTCCGCCTCTAACACGATTTGTCTCTATGCGTTCAAGGTTTCTGAAAGAAGAAACTTCTACGGGGTCAGATTCTGTGCCTGTGACTTCAACAGGTAGCAATTTAAGCGCTCTTTTTACTTCTTCATCAGGAATGTGGTATTGAAAGCGCCCAATAGTACGTTCATATAATCTTAGTTCCTCAAGGAAGCGAGATATCTCATCTGCTGTTGGTTTGTATCTGTCAAGCCCAAGTAAGCGGCGCACAAAATCGCCGACGACAAGAGTTAACGCTTGGTCTGTTCCTCCAGCAGATCGTATCGGTCCGGCGAAGTATATAGCAAGGTAACTGGTCCGATCAGCATTGGTTTTAATTTTTACTTGAGCAACTCCTTGTATTGGAGCGGCAGTTAAGCCTTCGGTAAATATTGCGAGAGCAGTGCGGATAGCTTGCTCCGCCGCAGTTTCTGGTTTCATGGTTCCGAATTTTCCGCTAATGATTTCTTCGGCAATTTTAAAGGCGATTTCTTCCCTTTGCATCTTCGCGTTTAATTCACGAATGCTTGTGCCCACCTCTTCTGGACCCACAAGACCCTCAACTAGGTCAGCAATATCTTTTGCAATGACACATTCAGTTTTCAACGAAGGGTCAAGCCCGATTGATCTAGCCATCTCACTTATGGCATACAATTGCTTAAGCTGATTCTCCATGGTTTCGATGTAAATTTGATAGCTCTCACTCATTTTGCTATTCAAGTAATAACGCTCCCTAAACAGTGTAAACAACGTGTTTATTTTGGTTTTCTAGCATAAAAATCGAAAAAACCCCTAAGCGAGAAATCTACTTCAGCGTCTTAAACTCAAAACCAACAAGGGTGCTAGCCCTTTTTTCCTTTAACACCGTCAATGATTTCAGATATTTTTTGTTTACCATCACTGGCTTCAACAATGTTTCCGGTGACTATTATGTTGGCGCCAGCTGAGGCTGCGGCTGAAGCTTGTTCCTTGGTTCTTATTCCGCCGCCTACAATAAGAGGAATGTCAGTTGTTTTCTTAACCATTTTGATCATTTGAGGAGGCACAGGTTCCTTTGCTCCAGAGCCGCCTTCAAGATAAATGAAGTGCATGCCAAGATACTGCCCAGCAAGAGCGTGTGCAGCTACAAGGTCCGGTTTGTTATAAGGTACAGGAATCGCTTTGCCAACAACGCCTGCAGTGCCACCTTCGCCTACTATTATATAGCCCATAGAGATTGGTTCTAAGTCATACTTTTTCACTAGAGGTGCCCCTAAAACTTGGGCGCCCATAAGGAAGTAAGGGTCTACAGAGTTCAGAAGAGACATGAACCATATGGCGTCGGCATATGGGCTTATTCCCGTTATGTTATTTGGGAAAAGAATAATTGGAATTTCAATGATGCCTCCAATGGTTTTAATCACATTATCAAGATGAGCCTGCGAAACAAAAGTTGAGCCGCCAATCATAATGGCAAATGTTCCGTTGATTTTTGAATTTTCAGCAACCTGCGAAGCTTGGGAAAGAGTTGTTTTTTCAGGATCCACAAGGGTAATGTGAATTGAACCCTCTGCCTTAATTTTTTCAAGCAAGTACTTCTCAACACGCCTGAGCATGCTTAAACCTCTAATCGTTTTTCGCATTTGTTACAGACGGGCTTTTCGAAGAGCCATAAACTCTGTCTGTGAGCATGCAGTAAACATCAACTTCACCTTGGGCAGGCTTCACTGGAAATTCTTCCTTGTAGCCACAGCTACTGCAACCTGTCACGGCACGGCTCTCATCCTTGAAAAGTTCAACTTTAACCGTTTCTTTTCCACATTTGGGGCAGGAGAAGAATTTCGGCAAACGTTTCTTTGGAATCCGAACCACTTTTTTCCTTCTTCGCCCCATGTAATGTCTCTTCTATCAAGTCGCTTATGTTCATTTAATATTTATGCTTGCCCTTAAATAGTTGCCTACAATCATAAAACAACAAGGATTGAACATAGATGAAACTGACATCGTCTATATTAGAACTAGATTTGCCTGACGTTGAGAAGAGAATTGGACGTTTTATCAAAGAATATATTGCAAAGGCGGGAGCAGAAGGCATAGTTCTTGGCCTATCCGGTGGGATAGACAGCGCTACAACAGTAGCAATTTCCAGCCTGGCAATTGGAGGAACTCGTGTGACTGGGCTTATCCTCCCAGAAAAAGAGACATATAACTCCAAAGACGTTGATGATGCTAATCTTGTCGCAGAAAAATTTGGTTTGAAAACTCATATGTGTGACATCACACCAGTCTTAGAAGGCTTTTACAAAACAATACCAATATTTGATCATGCAGATAAGATTTGTAAGGGCAATATAAAAGCAAGAACAAGAATGATTTACCTTTATTATTTCGCGAATAAGCTTAACTATATAGTGGGCGGAAGCTCAGATAAATCAGAAACCATGATGGGTTATTTCACCAAATGGGGAGATGCAGCCGCGGACATAGCACCTCTTATGGACCTTTATAAAACCCAGGTTCGGATGCTCGCTGAGCATATAGGCATTCCTCCTGAAGTTGCAAGGAAACCATCCACACCCGCCCTTTGGCCTAACCAGCTTGCAGAAGAAGAACTTGGCGTTAAATATGAAACTCTTGACCTCATACTTTGCGGGCTTGAAAGGTTCATGACCACAGAAGAAATTGCACAACAACTAAGAGCAAACAAATCACTTATTGAAAAAGTGAAAAGCAGGTGGTTATCCGTAGAACATAAAAGGCGATTACCACTGGCACCAAAAGTTGAATATAGAACCGTTGGAGCTGATTTCAGGCTTCCGCGATATAAATATTGAAATTAAGAAGGTTAAAGAATGAAACAGAAAATCAATTTAGCCCTCGCGCAAATAAGAAGCAAACGTGAAAGCAAAGAAGAAAACTTGCGGAAAATGGAGGAATACACTACAAAAGCAAAAGAAAAAGGTGCGAACCTTGTGATTTTTCCAGAATTATCATTAACAGGGTACGTTCTGCATGATCAAGTTTATGAATTGGCTGAGGTAATACCTGGACCTTCAACAAAAAGAGTAGAGAAATTGGCAAAGAAAACGGGGATGCATATCATTTTCGGTATGCCGGAAATAAGCCAAAAGACACAAGCCACAATATTCAACACAGCTGTTTTTATAGGGCCAACGGGTTTCATTGGGAAATATCGCAAAATGTATCTTCCTACACATAGTGTTTTTGAAGAAAAAAGATATTTTCGTCCAGGCTATAAAATAGCAGCGTTCAACACAAGAATTGGAAACATAGGATTATTCATATGCTATGACATATTCTTTCCAGAAGTATGCCGTCTTGCGAGGTTGAAAGGAGCAGAATTGATAGTATGCATATCGGCTTCGCCATCCGTGCGCAGAGGATATTTTGAAATTCTCACGGCGGCACGTGCCTTAGAGAATACAGTCTTCCTCGCTTATGTTAACCTTGTAGGGGTAGAAGAGGGGCTTCAATTTTGGGGTGGGAGCAGACTGGTGGGTCCAACTGGAGATCTGCTGGCGAAAGCAAAATACTATCAAGAGGAACTAGTCATCTGTGAAGTTGATTACAGCGATATGAGACCCGCTGAGGCGTTCATACCTACTCTTCGGGATTTGCGCCCAGAACTTTTTGATGAACTGAAAAAAAATTCAGAAACGCTCTAGTAAGAAAATAGCTAGCACCCTTGACATAACGCTAAAGCATAGAAATCACAAATCACACTCATATCACGGGCAGCTGTGATATCAAACAATAAATCAACAATTATGTGTGATTCATTTGTGATAAGTGATGTCACATTTCAAAACCCATTAATGATGATATGCTTTGCTTTGAATTTTATATGGAAGAAAAACGAAGGCAATAATAAAGTTAAGAAAGGATAAATTAAAATTCATTCCAAAGTTGTAATGTTAAGAAATTCAAAGATATATACGGAACAAATTACGCGAATATCTTGCTAAGCAGTAAGGTTAGTAAGAATTATATTGAGAATTTATGGGAATTGTAAAGCAGTGAAAATGTGTTTTGGTTCAATTTTTCGAATTTTTAAAGTTAAACTTACTTTTAAAATTATTTTAAGCCGCTAAAAAACCTTTAAATCATTTTTTACTTTCATTTTGTCCTTATTTTGTCATATTCATTATTTTCGCGCAATTTTTAGATACGCAATGGAGCGACATTAAGTTTAAAAGTTAAGACAGTATACAAAAATGTATCCATTAATAATATCGCTGGAGAAAGGACTTTGAAGTTGAAAGAGAGCGTTCAAGCGTGGATAAAAGGGGCTTTAGGCGACCCCTTTGTAATAATTCTCGCCAAAAACAGCAACTTAACAAAAACACAGCTTGAAACACTACTTATAGACGTTTTAGCTGAAAATATATCCGGCAAATACCTGAAATACGATGAAAAAGCCAGATTAAGGCTAACAAACGCTAAAATAAGCCGGGGTTCGTTTAATAGAACATTAAAACAGTCCAAAGAAAACGTCATAAAATCAATTTATACAGTATTGCTTTTAGGCTATTTAGGCATCTTCGAAAGCACAACTCTTGATCCCTATCTTGAAATAGCTAATAAACTAAAGGTGTATGTGGAAGCACACCAAGACATACCAATCAAGGACAATGAACTAAAAGACCATCAAAAAGTTATAAAAATCATACGAGAAGAGCTAGAAATAAGCTTAAAACGGCTATCTACACCATCAAAAGATGTTGTGTGATGTCACAAATCACATGAAATAAACATAACGTTTTTGACTAAAAAGACAAGGGCAAATATAAGCGATTATTGAGGTTAAATCGTAAAAATAAGCAATGAGAAAGGTTTATTTTCACTGTGCTTATCTAGTAAGCAACCATCATGACGTCTGTGATCTGTGACGTCATATAAAAGCGACTTTAAAAAAACCGTAAAACTTAAATTTTTCATGGAAAACTGTGATATGTGATGCAACAGTTTAAATCACGGGCAAATCACAGAAGTGAATAATGTGATTGAAATTCTATTAATGCTTACCGGTGTTCTACTTATTGCGACCATAGTAGCTTGTATTGAATATTATAGGCAAGTTCGTAAGGCTCAAAAGGAATATGAGAAAGCTAGAGAATCCGTGGAGGATATTGTATTAAGTTTTAATCGTGAACTAAAACGGGAAGCCAAAAGGCTAGAGTTAGTTGCGTATAAAGTAGAGGGAAACACAGCCAAGGGTAATGCAAGCCTTAAAAAAATAGCCAAAATCGAAGAGAAAATCGCGCCCTTTGAGAGCAGAGTGAAAGCAATTATTGGAAACGACGAAATGGTTCTGTCAAAAATTGCAGAGGTAGACTCTAAAACACATAATATCGAGTCAACACAATTTTCGTTGAAATCGAAAATCATAGAATTAGAAAGTCAACTGAAGAAAATAGCTGAAGGACCAGAATTAAAGAATGAGCCGGTTATACCAATTAGAAGGGATAAAGCCATGGCTGCATTAACTGATACTGAAATTATAGTCTTGGAAATGCTCTCAGCGGAAGGACCAAAGACAGCCCCTGAGATAAAGGACAGAATCCGCCTTAGTAGAGAACACACAGCAAGACTCATGAAGAAACTCTATGAAAAAGGGTATCTTGAAAGGGAAACTGGTAAAATACCTTTCAGATACAGCATTAAAGAAGAAATGAAAAAATTCCTAAACAAAGCTGAAAGCGGGCAGACATAGTTACTCCGACTTTTTCTTCTTAGTATTGATTTTCGTATTCATTTTTGACCGTGGGGTAGAATCAATATAATATTTTTCGTTTGCTATTGTTTCTCCAGCTGCGTGGGATAATAAAAAATTTCTTGATACCCTTGAATTTCGTTTGTCTTAGAAACGGTAAAGCCTCAAACAGGTCAAGCATTCTCAGTCTCGTTACATTCCATGTTGGAGGTTTTTTAGATAAGTATGCCTTGCCCTCCTTAAGTTTAGTTTTAACAATTATTTCGGTCCAGAACTTGGCAAAAACATCAAAATTAATTCTTGAAAAACCATATATAAGTTCGCTAAACCCAGGGAGTAGTTACGGTATATGAGAGTAAATTTGGAAGTTTTTTCTGTCTATTAGGGTTGGGTAGCTCTTGGGTTTCTCAGGAATTATGAGAAATTTAATTTTCGCATTCCTCACCAAATTTCCAATATGCTGTAGCACAACTGACTCTTGATTTTATCATTTAATCTTTTGTTTAACCGTCGCATGTGGAAATTTTGGCGGAATTTTATACTTCAAGTTATTGCCTTCGCCAGCCCTTAAGAGTAGCCCTCTGTTGGTCATTCGCGCCAAATAAGTTGACACAGTACTCAAACTTACAGGTTCCTTAAGTTCCTGTTCATATACTGATTGAATTTCTTTTGAAGAGAACCAAATCAATGGAAAATTCTCCTGAATTACCAAACGAACCTTCTCATAGCGAGATAAATTATTTCTTGTTATAACAGCGCTAGATCCAGAAGTTGCTCCTTCATTCGGCATGCCACCTAATAATTCTACTAGGTCTAAGAGGCGGAGAGCTTTATCTCGAGTAACTTGGCCCTCAAAGGCTATAGTATATCGATTACCTTCGCTATCAAACAGCTCTACACGTATTTTACGAGCTGGCATTCCAGTGTACACCTAAAGCGCTGTTCACATGCTTTGTACTTCACAGCTTATAGCTGTTATGGTGAAATTTAAAAAAATAAAAATGTTTTTTCGGCCTTTAAAGATCGTAGGGGCTGTTTTTTGCAGAGTTTTTGTTATTACAACTTTCACATGAATTTTAAACAGTAAATAAATTATCTTGTTATCCCATTTTTTAATTTCCAGTAGAAGTATAGGGGTGTCTTTTTCACAGAAAAAAAGGAAGAAAATAGTAATAAAATAAAAAATAAGAATTTTAAGTCATTTTTCAGCAATAATTTTGCAGGATATTCACATATTGTGAAAAATGTAAATTGTATGGATCGTAAACAATGTGTGAAGGTAAAAAAATTCTTTACTTAATATTTCTTAAGTCAAGAGGTAATGTATTTTGTCTATTTGTTACTTTGGAAAACTATGAAAAAAATTGATTCACAGACACCCCTTCATTTCCTATCGAAAAGCACAGGATAAACAGGTAAATGCTACTTTGGAAAAAAATTTTCACAAAAAATGTCTAAAAACTTTAACAGTAATTGTATTATTACATAATCAATATTAACCTATCAGAGTATATTTCATATTAAAGGAAATACATTTTTATTAAATTATCATCAGAGTATATTTCCAATAGAAATGTGGGTGTGTGTCTGGCTTTTTTAAATCATTAATAATGATATTTTTCATTATTTTTTAGGATTATTGTGCGATAAAACTATTTTTTTATACTACACAGTTTATTTGCTCCATAAGAAATAACGGTGTTGCCTCTGAAAAAATGGGATAGTCAATGGGGAATCCAAACATACTTGATGATGTATTCGAAAATTTCGTGAAGAGTGCAAAACTTTTCAAGGATCGAGAGGTTTTGAGGCATGATTATCTTCCTGACAAGTTACCTCATCGAGAAAGCCAAATACGTCTTCTCGGTGGAGCAGTAGCACCTGTTTTGAAAAATGCAAGATGTTCCAACATTTTTATTTATGGAAAAACTGGTACTGGAAAGACAGCCGTAACAAAATATGTGTTAAACCATTTAGAGATCAAAGCAAAGGAGTACGGCGCGTCGGTTAGGTTTTGTTATGTGAATTGCCGGATGACAGGCACTGAATATAGAGTCTTTGCAAATCTCAGCCAAAGCCTAGGTTTGATTGTTCCTTTTACGGGGTTATCTGTGGGAGAGGTCTTCGATAGATTCCGAACAGGCTTAGATTCGTCAAGAACTCTCTTCATTGTCGTTTTGGATGAGGTAGATACTTTGATTAGGAATCGTGGTGACGGGCTTCTTTATGAACTTACAAGAATAAATGAAACGCTTCATAATAGTCGCGTTTCAATAATTGGTATATTAAACGATCTTAGATTAAAGGAGTTTCTTGATCCTCGAGTTTTCAGTTCACTTAGTGAGGAAGAAATAGTTTTTAGACCTTATGATGCAAGCGAGTTGCGAAATATTCTTCTTGAGCGATCAAAATTATGCTTCAATGAGGGATCTCTCTCTGAGACTGCCTTGAACGTTTGTTCTGCTTTGGCTGCGGCTGAGCATGGGGATGCTCGCCGTGCTTTGGATTTGTTGCGTGTAGCAGGTGAAGTCGCTGAGCGTCAAGGAGCAAAAAAGGTTACTGAGGATCATGTTAAAGAAGCTGAGAGAAGTATTGAACACAATCGAGTTGTTGAAGCTCTTAAGAACTTAACTTTGCATTCAAAGTTGGTTCTCTTAAGCGTATACCAATTGAATAGTTCGAGCGTAACTACGGGAGAAATCTACGACGTTTATAATAAACTATGTGGAGAATTAGGTGCTGGGCTTCTGACGCAACGACGTTTGGGTACTCTGATTAATGAGCTTGATGTGATGGGGCTTTTAAACGCCAAAGTAGTAAGTATGGGGCGTTATGGACGAACGAAAAAGATTCGACTCGAAACGTCACGTACACTCATAAAGGAAGTCTTTGGAAGTGACGACAGAATAGGGCGTTTGATGGGTTATAACTCCTCTTTCCCTTATAGAAATAAATTTTGAGAATCCAATTACTTATCTAAGCATTGAAGATCATGCTTTTTCTACTATGTGAATGAGAGTATGTTAGTCTCTAATGTTTGTAGGTTTACCAGTGGCACTTTTCCAGGTGTTGGAAGCAATCCAAGTTTCTGCATATAATCTGTTTGATCTTGCCAGCCTCCAGAATTAACAACCAAGACTCCGCGATGCCTGCAGTAGCCTACTACATGGATATGTCCAGCATGGAAAATATCTGGTGCTCTTTCTATTACGAGGAAATCTCGTTTTTCAGGTGCCAGCATTGTCTTGCCGCCATATAAAGGTGCCAAGTGGCGACTTTGAAGAAGTACTTTCATTGCTTTCTCAGGGTTACCGTGGTTTAGGCCAGGTATTGTGGCTATTACGTCGTCTAAACTGCGACCGTGGTACATTAACACTTCCACGTTGTGGAGGCTGACCATACATGGGTTTCCAAGGGAATGCACTCTGCCAGATTCGTGTAGTGATCTTATAAAATCTTCAGCTATTGCTGGTTGCGGTAAGGCTTTTCTTGTGGCATCATGATTTCCTGGTGAAATAAGGACTTCAATGTAATCCGGTAGTTTTTCAATCAGTTTTGAGGCGAGAGCGTATTGTTGGTGGACGTCTGTTGCTGCCAGTTCATTTATTTGGTTGGGATAAACGCCAACGCCATCAACTATATCGCCTGCAACTAGAAGGTACTTCACATGACCGGCAACTTCTTTCATTTTATTGCTTCCATATTTGCAGTTTAGCCACAAAACGAATCGGTTAAACGCATCATCATTGAATTTTGTGCTGCCCATGTGTATGTCCGAGGTAAGCACGGCGCAGACGGGTTCTGTAGCTCTTCGATGAAGTTTCTGACCTATTTCTGGAAGAACTATGTCTTCAGCCAAGAAGAGATTGTTTCTTGTTTTTACAACTGCGATGCACACGATTTGGTCAGGTAGAAGCCTCTGGGCTTTTTTGTATAGTTCTTCTCGTGCGTTATGAGTTATCAATATGGTAGCGGTTGCTTGCAAATCTTCAACAGCTAAAATTATGTTTCGCTTTGATTCCCTTTTTTCCGCTATCATGCAAATTATTTTTAGTTTTGTTTTGGCTGGCGCTTTTACCGCTTCAGATATTGTTGTTGCATCTCTGACGTCAATTCTTTGTCTTAAAAGACTTTCAATTCGTTTAAATCGGTCTTGGAAGTATTGGAGGTATTCTTCAAAGGTTCCATTGGAGGTAAGCTTCCCTGTAGGGTCTTCTATTACGCTAATGTTTGCTTCCACATTCCTAGCGTAAGGGTGAAAAACGTTTTTTCCTTCATATATCTTCTGCTCTAAAGGTTCAGCCTTTTCATCTTGAGGTTGGTTTTTTTCTTCCATTATAGCTTCTACATGTTCTGATTGTTTAACCAGTGTTTCCAGAAAGTCTTTGTCGATGAATAATGGTTTACTTTCTAGTTCTTCTAGTCTTTTCAAAGCTTTGCTTATTACTATAGTTGGGTCATCTGTGGCTGTTGTGGCACTTAAAAAATCAAACGCATCACTG
>CAYFXZ010000021.1:0-69 GCA_964347245.1 uncultured Candidatus Bathyarchaeia archaeon
TACTTCTTCAGCCATCTCTTCACTTACTTCTTCAGCCATCTCTTCACTTACTTCTTCAGCCATCTCTTC
>CAYFXZ010000021.1:169-34016 GCA_964347245.1 uncultured Candidatus Bathyarchaeia archaeon
ACTTACTTCTGGAGTTTCTTCTTTGGCAGGCTCGATGTGGATAGTGTTAGTTGTTTGCTCAAGTTGTTTATCAGAATCGCCTAGCATAATATTTGAGAGCTTGCTTTTGGTGAGTTCGATATCGCTTTTCTCTATGTTAGTGCGTTTAATATTTTCTTGAAGCAACGTGAAAGCAGACTGGTAGGCTTCTTCGTCAACTTGTCCTATTTCATGTTCTAGCTCAAGATTGACAACTGCATAGCCCAATGTTTTAATCTCTTCATTGCAACGTGCTATTACCTTGTCAGCTTCTTCTGAGAGGTCCTGTGCGTCTTTCTTCAGTTGGTTTAAAACTGCTTCAAAGTTGTTATAGAGTTCTTGGTAAAGGTCTGGAGAAATCTTTCGTTTTTCAGCCAAATCTCTGAGAGCTTGATTCTTGCGCCAAATGAGTGGTATCTGATCACAGAGAACGTTTGCCCGTGACTTGAGGGTCGAGCTAAGCGTGACTTCAGCACCATTGAATGTTAAGTACTCCATAGACTTTTTCAAGAATTTTCCGTCATTAGACTCGACGTATACACCGTCGAATTTTCCGTTTGGGGTTAATGCGAAAGAGGCAACTTTTCCGACTGTGCGGCCATACTCATCTTTGATTGGTTTACCAATAGAAAGAAAAAGATTGGAGTTGTTGATCATGTTTTTTTCTCCTTATTTTAGTAACTCTCTGTTGTTTTTTCTGTTTGGGCGGCTGCAGTAGATGGCATACCTGCTGGTAGATCTGGAAACTTGTCTTTAACTTTCTGTTCCGCAACGGTTGCTGCTTCTGAAAGAATTTTTGAGGCATCCTCATTCACAGTGTCAAAGTTCAGCGTCATTCCTGATCCTTGTCCTGCTTCTATCATTATTCCGCTTAGCAAGTTGCCGATTTCACCTAGTTCAGTTTCTGCTTCAGGGAATACACTTACTAGTCCGGTTCTGACATTTCGTAGAACTCCAACGGCTGGTCCTAAAGTGGACACCACATCTCCAAGTTCGGATACGGTTCGTAACCTCAACACTATCTGTTCAAGGGCGAGTCTAGCGTTTATGATTAGCTTCTCCATCTTGCGAACTTCTGCGAGTTCATTCGCAAAAACGTTCGCGCGCGCAGTGTCGTGTTTAGTATAAGCGTCAACTATTCTAGCGAAGATTGCTTTGTCTCTTTGGCTGAACCTGTCTGTGGCTTGGTCAAGTTTCTGCACTTGAAGCTCTATTCTTCTAACAGCAAAGTCTAGTCTAGGCTTTAGCGGTCCTGGCGGATTCACAACATCCTTGATACGTTCTGTGAAAGGTGCTTCACCCCGTTTAGTTTCCCATTTTTTCGCAAATCTTTCTGACAAATAAATACCTCCTGCACAAAAGATGCATTTGAAATATCTTATACATTGTTAACATGTTGAAAATATGCACGTATATATGTAGAGATATACAGGTCAAAAAAACTTGAATTTGGCTTTAATTAGAAAATTAAAAGACAGGGTAGGCACTATTCGAAGATTAGACAAAAACGTGTAAGTTAGACTAAAAAGAGGCTTAATCCAATCCTAAAATAAAAAGGTGAATTGAATGGGTGATAGATTAAAAGTATTCGCAATTGTTGCACTTTTGGGTTTCATGGCAGGAGTAATAGCACAGCTAACAGCGGTTTTCGTCATTCCGTGGATCATCTCAATCCTACCAATGCTAGGTGGCCTAACAAGCTACATAGTAGCGGGATGCGCAGGTGCCGTCCTAACTGTCGGACTCGTAAGCGTATGGGCATACTTAACAGGTAACAAAAATCAACCATAAGTACAACAAAACCTCTACTTTCTTTGTTTCGCCATTAAAATCCTACTCCAAAGAACAGGAGTTTTGAATTTTTTACATTAAAGTAAATTAACATAAACAACAGCAAAACCAAAAGCTTCATGCTTTTCTAGTGGACTCAGAAGCGGAAAAAGTGTTCATCCGCCTTTCAGCGTCTTCGTACCTCGATACGTTACCAATATACTGAGGATACTAAGTTTATTTGGACTCAGTAAAGAGAAATGCACTCCTTAGCCTCCAGCTTAAATTCCCCGCCTTCAGCTTCAGCGTACCTCGATTACTTCATAGTCCATCCAAAACAAACGTTTCTGCACATTTCAAGTTTATGGTAAGTTGCACGCTAAAGACAAGTCATTGTTAGAAGTCCAATTGTTGGAACGGTTTGTTCTAATACTTTTGTCTTTGGGTTTTTTCTATAAATTTGGCAGTTCTAAACCTGTGACTTCTTTGAATTTCTTTCTAAAAATCCAGTTCAAGTTTTCCAGGTTTCTTGGGTAGATTGATATGAACTTGATGTTGTTTTGGTAGTATTGAGCCATTTTCCTTTTCATGGCTTTAATGTATTTTGTTCTTATCCACCTGTCATCTGCATCCACTAGCCCCCCAATATTCAATGTAGACTTCATAATGAGGCAAGTAGAAATCAGGATTGCTAATCTTGCGATCAAAAATTAGGGCTTTAGTTCTTGCTTCATGCTCATAGAGATAGCGTATGTTGTTTCTTTCAAAATAATCTGCGATTCTTTTCTCTCCGATACTTCTAACAGGTTCACCTCTTAATGTAAGAGATTCAACTCCATACTTTTTTCTCGGCTTCAAAATTTTCGAAAGAATCCAGACAAAGAACAATATCACTATAAAAAACAGGAATAGCAAGAAATAGGCAGGACTATTCATCTTTTGAAATATTTCTATTGGTTTGTTCTTAAGATTTTTGCAAGTCTCATAGCGAGGTCTTGAGTTTTTGAAACCTAACAACTTTTCTAAGATGTCAAAAGTAGAAATTAGACCAAAAAAACATTATCCCCGAAGATAGTGAAAACAGAAGCTAAAACAAGCTCAACGAAATACTTTTTCTGCATAAAAAAAGGAGATTTTTTGAAAGTCTATAACCCAAAGCCTAGCGCAAGCAAGCCAATGCCGATAATCGCCAAAATCGCCACTATTACAATGTAGATTATAACTGCAATTATGGCAATTGCAAAAGCCATCAACCAGCCACAGTCAAAGAAGTGCTTAATCAACGCAAGCCAAACTATGAACATTATAAGCGCTGCAATTAACCCGCCAATTAAGGCTCCAACGACTGCACCTATTACTGTTCCTAAAGCCACTATCCAAACAGCATCTAGAAATTTTGCTTTTTCTTTGCCAACTAGCGCTCTTCCAGCAAGCCAAAGCACAGGAGCTATGATAATAGCGCCGACGACTATTTGGATTAACAGTGCAATAAGGTCTATTTCGCCTATCATTTGACTTTCTCCACTCTTATTAAATCTAATTTATTTTTAAAATTATTCATTCTTCACAATCCACACTCATAACGTTCAGACAAAATGCCTGACGACACCTACATGCGAAATTTTATAACTAGCCAAATCTATAAGATTCAGAAGAGGACATTTCATTAATTCCTCAAATTTTGTTCCAAAGGTTCATCTTCTAAAACAGCTGTGGAACTTAATGCAGATCATCCTGCAAAACAAAAGCTAAAAAAACACACATAGCAGATAAGAATACAGAGCAATCAGCAACAGAAGAACACCAAAACATCCACCATTAAACCAAATCGGCTAAATATTAAACTTTAAAAGTTCCTACAAATTATTTAACTACAAAACTTGTTAAATTCATGCATCAAAGGAATCTCAGATACCCACTAGAAAGGAAGATAAACAAATGAAATATGTAGTTGTTGTCGGGGACGGCATGGCAGATTATCCCATTCCTGAATTAGGAAATCGGACTCCACTGCAAGCAGCCCGTAAACCGAATATGAACGAGATAGCAGCAAAAGGCAGGAATGGCCTCCTCAAAACAATACCCGACGGTTTAAATCCAGGCTCAGATGTGGCAATTCTTTCAGTATTGGGTTTCAATCTCGAACATTTTTACACAGGCAGAGGAGCCTTGGAAGCAGCTGCCAAGGGTATCCAACTCAAAGACAACGATGTAGCATTCAGATGTAATTTAATTACCGAAAAAAATGGGATTTTGGCTGATTATTCTGCTGGTCATATACATAGCAAAGACTCCAACCAGTTGATGGCAGCCGTTAAAAAAGCTTGCGAGAAAACTGGTGAAATCGAATTCTATTCAGGATTAGACTACAGACACTTGCTTATTATGAGAGACTCTCTGTTATCGCTCAAGGTTGAATGCACGCCACCGCACGACGCAGTGGGAAAAGAATTCTCAGCGGTCTTGCCAAAAGCCACGTCGCCTGAAGCTGAAAACACAGCGAACAAGCTGAAAGAAGCAATACATAAATCCAATGAGGTACTAAAAAGACACCCAGTTAACGTTGCCAGAGAGAAAAAAGGGAAAAATCCTGGAAATATGATTTGGCCTTGGGGCGGCGGTAAAAAACCAAGCATACCCTCTTTCAAGAAGAGATACGGTTTGGATGCGGCAGTCATATCAGCTGTGGACTTGGTGAAAGGAATAGGCGTTTACGCGGGAATGGAAATCATTGCCGTCTCTGGTGCTACGGGTAGAGAGGACACAAACTATGAGGGTAAAGCAGAATACACCCTAAAAGCACTCAAGAACAATGATTTGGTTTTCATTCATGTTGAAGCGCCAGATGAAGCAGGTCACGTCCAGGATTATAAGCTCAAAGTCAAAACGATAGAAGACTTAGATAAAAGGTTAGTTGGTAGAATTCTTAAAAGCTTAAAGGGCTTAAAGGAACCTTACGCAATCGCGGTCTTGCCAGACCATCCAACGCCGATTGAAATTGGCACGCACACAAGAGAACCGGTGCCTTTCGCAGTTCAATCACCTCTATTACAGGCAGATGACGTGCAAGAGTTTGACGAGTTATCGGCTAAAAACGGTGGTTTTGGTTTCGTAGAGCAAGGAGGCATAGTACCGCTTCTGCTTTCATCCACCAGAAACAACAAATTACAAAGTATCTAAATTTTGAATTCAATTGAAGCTGCTTCCTGAATGAAACCGTGAGAGATTAAGCGTTTGTCGTCTTATACTTAACTTTATAGTGTTTAACTGGCTAAAATGGTTTTAAAAGTGAGGATGAATGGAGCGAGAGGAACAGCAACGCGGGCTGAAACGTTCGTTGGATTTGTTGGATGCTACTGCGATAAGCGTTGGCGCGATAATAGGCGGCGGCATTTTTGTTGTAACAGGTATCGTAGCAGGATTAGCGGGTTCAGCGTTACTGGTGTCCATGATTGTGGCGGCGGTAATCGCATTTTTTACGGCTTTGAGTTTTGCAGAATTGGCAGCGTGGCAGCCTATAGAAGGAAGCGTTTATGAGTATGCTCGTCAGGTTATTTCGCCTTTTACGGGTTTTTTGGCGGGTTGGATGTGGATGGTTTCTAACACGTTCACAGGAGCCGCTGTATCTCTTGGCTTTGCGTATTACTTGACCACTTTGTTTCCAGATTTGCCAGTTAACGTTATGGCTGCGCTTTTGTGCCTAGTGTTTACAGCTTTGAACTTCTTTGGGGTGCGAAAATCAGCTCGCCTAAACACCGTTTTGGTAATATTGAAATTGTTGATTCTATGCTTTTTTGTAGCGTACGGATCGATAAACATGAATTCTGGGAACTTCACACCGTTTGACCCATTTAATCCTGGGGTTTTGTATGGTGCTTACTTCATTTTCTTCGCTTACACGGGGTTTGCGAGAGCAGCTGTTGTAGCTGAAGAGGTAAAAGACGCTAGACGCAATGTCCCCAGGGCTTTGCTCTTGGCGCTTGCGGTTTCCACCATAATTTACGTGCTTGTTGGAATAATTGCTGTCGGGCTTGTGGGATCAACTGAGCTGGAAAATTCGAGTTTACCTTTAGCTGAAGCCATGAACGCTACTGGAAACCAGGTTGCAGTACAGGTTGTATCTTTTGGAGGTTTGTTGGCAACTGCTAGCGTACTGCTAACGGCTGTTTTAGGTGTCTCGCGCATGGCTTATTCCATGGCAAGAAGAGGAGACTTGCCGCGGGTTTTGGCTAAGCTGAACCCTAAGTTTTGCACGCCTTACTATTCAATTTGGATTATCGGAATTTTAATGTCGATGCTCGTCTTGCTTTTTGACTTGAGAGGGGTTGTAGCTGTCAGCACATTCGGAGCCCTTTTCTACTATGCCTTGACGAATGCATCCGCGTTCAAATTAAAAAACGAGAAAAGACGATATTACAAGTTTGTTCCTCTCATAGGGTTAGGAACATGTATTGTGTTGCTAGTGTTTGTTCTCTTCGTCGCAATACAAGCATGGATAATGGGCGGGATGTGTCTAAGCGCAGGGGCAGTTTACTACGTCGCCAAAAAACATACTTCAAAGTGAAACTGTTGACGATTGGAAAAGTCAGGAATTTTTTGTTCTTGAAAATTATCCTAATTCTCTAAATAAGGAAAAAAAGCTTTGGGATTGCTAAATTTCATCCATTCTTCTTTTTTTCACCAATGAAAGCCGTTTCTTGCCAGATTTAGCTTGAAGCTCCCTTACTACGGTTTCTGTAGATGCTAGTTTCTTAAGCGCTGTTAACCACGCTGCTGCCTTGATATCAGAATGAAACAGCCAAAACCTTTTGATCTTTATAGCTTCTTCTGGACAAACTTTTTGGCACGCAGAACAGAAAAGACAAAACTCAGGTGAGACGACCGGTTTGCCATTTTCACCTAATTCAATCACACCTATGCGACAAATATCAATGCAAGCCCTGCAATCATCGGGGCAAAGATCTGAATTCAGCTCAATTGTTCCTTGAAAAGGCTTCTTCACATGTATGGCACCCAAAGGACATGCCGATTCGCAAAACTTACAATACAAACAAAGAGCTTTATTGATATCAATCTCAGTAACCCGAAAAATCTTTCCATCATCTGAACGCTTGGCATTCACTCTAATGCTATCTGTAGGACATGAGTCTTTACATTCGAGGTTGCATTCTGGCTTGAAATAACAAATATTTTTCTTCACTTGTATTTCCTTTAACAAAACCGGAAAGACTTCGTTTTTAACAACGTTTGTGGTTTCCTCACCATCAACTTGCATTTTCAAAGCATTATAAGGACACAACACCACACATTCACCACAAAAAACGCAACAGGTAGCGTCAATGTCAATTGTAGGCTTCTTCTTTAGACGCCCATTAACAACCGAAGCAGGCGTTTCTTCTATAGCTTCCTTGGGACAAATCTGAGCACAAATTCCACAGCCAATACATAAATCCTTATCCAATCGCAGAACATTTTTCCTTGTGAGAAAATCCCGGCTAAGCCTGATTTCCTTCCTCTTTTCCCTTTTTATTGTTTCTCCACGCAATATTTGTAGCCTCTAATCACCGTTGATTTTTTTGATCATGAAATTAGCCCTTTTTCGTAGCTTTTTTCGAAGCGAGCGCAGCGACCGTCTTTTCAAGTTCTGCTTTTGTTACGCCTTCCACGATTTTCTCCATTTCCCTAATTTTTGAAGCAAATTTTTCGCCTTCTGCCGCGCTGATCCAAGCAAGCTGAAGCCTGTTTTTATCTATGCCTAACTTCTCCAATTTACTCCACAGTTTTTCTACCCTTTTCTTAGTTTCATAGTTGGCGTTGATGTAGTGGCAATCATTCAAGTGGCAACCTGCAACAAGTACCGCAGCTGCGCCGTTTCTGAACGCTCTTTCCACAAATTTTGTGGCTACTCTCCCAGAGCACATGGTACGAATAATCCGAGCATTTGGAGGATGCTGCATTCTACTTACGCCCGCAAAGTCTGCCCCAGCATAGGAACACCAATTGCAGCAAAATGCCACAATCTTCTTTTCCGCGTTTTCTTTGGTTGCCGCATCTATCTGCTTATTGATTTGCTCATCAGTGAAATGCCGCATTTCTATAGCTCCAAATGGACATTCGGCGCCACATGTTCCACATCCAGCACAAGCTGCCTCAACCACTTCAGCTTTTTTGGTTTCTTTATTCACGGAAATAGCATTATAAGGACAGACTTTGGTACATAAACCACATCCAATACATTTGTCAAGATCAATCATAGATGTAATCGCTTCAACCGTAACGCTTCCCTTAGCCATAAGAATCCCAGCACGACCCGCTGCAGCACTTGCCTGTGTAACGCTGTCTTTGATGTCCTTTGGGCCTTCCGCGCAACCAGCAAGAAACACCCCTCCTGTTGGTGTGTCAACGGGTCGCAATTTAGGATGAGCTTCCATGAAGAAGCCATCTGAAGTCTTAGATAACGTGAGAAGGCGCTGGATTACACTGCTATCAGCTCTTGGTTCAATACCTACTGACAGAACCAACATTTCAGTTTCCATTTTGTAAAATTTGTTTGACGTTAGATCTTCCCCGACCAGAATTAGATTATGATTTTTGCTATTTTCAGTAACTTCTCCTGGCAAACCACGAATGAAGACAACCCCTGCCTGTTTTGCTCTTTTGTAAAGATCTTCAAAACCTTTGCCAAAAGCCCTTATGTCCATATAAAAAACATAGAGTTTAATTTCGGGCCAATGTTCTTTAATCAGTAGACAATCTTTTATCGTGTTCATACAACATACATTGCTACAATAGGCGTGACCTTTTTTATCAGAGAGAGAACGAGATCCTATGCATTGAATGAAGGCAACGTTCTTGGGAAGCTTCATGTCACTTGGTCGGGTTAAATGACCTCCGGTGGGACCCCCGGCATTGATTATTCGTTCAAATTCCATGGAAGTTATTACATTTGGGAATTTCATGTAACCGTATTCAGTCAAGGCAGTGGGTTCAAAAACATCTACGCCAGTGGCTACGATAATTGTTCCGACATCTAATTCCACTATTTCTTCTTTTGCAGTGAAATTTATGGCATCTGGACCACAAACTTCCTTGCACTTTGCACAGGTATTATCACCTATGCCAAGGCAGCTTTTTTCATCAATTAAATAGAGGGCTGGGACTGCCTGAGCGAATGGTATATAGATTGCCTTTCTGTAGGTAAGCCCCTCTTCAAACTCGTTAGGCACTTCTACTGGACAAACTTTGACGCAATCACCGCACGCTGTACATTCCTTTTTTATGTACCTAGGTTTCTTCTTCACTTTAACCTTGAAGTTCCCAATGTATCCACTTACTTCTACGATTTCACTGTTTGCTAACAATTCAATTTTTGGATGCCTTCCTGCGTCCGACATTTTTGGAGCTAGAATGCAGATAGAACAATCCATAGTGGGGAAGGTTTTGTCAATCTGAGCCATTCTTCCACCTATGCTTGGGCTCTTCTCTACAAGAAAGACCTGATACCCCGTATCGCCTAAATCTAAGGCTGCTTGAATACCTGCAACTCCCCCACCTATAACTAGTGCCTTTCTTGTTACTGGAACTACAGCTTCTTTTTGGGGCTTTAGTAAGGCAACTTTGGCAACAGCCATTTCAACTAAATCTTTAGCTTTCTCTGTAGCTTTTTCTGGCTCATACAGATGCACCCAACTGCAATGCTCCCTAATATTGGCCATTTCAAACAAGTATTTATTTATTCCAGCCTCTTCACACATTCTCCTAAAAGTCGGCTCGTGAAGTCGAGGAGTACAAGAAGCCACGACGACCCGATTCAGTTTATTCTCAATAATGTCATTCTTCATAGATTCTTGTCCAGGGTCAGAGCAGCTGTACAAGTTATGTTTTGAAAGAACTACATGAGGCAAATTAGAAGCATATTTCGACACTTCTTCACAGTCTACAGAACCAGCAATATTCTTGCCACAGTGACACACATAAACACCTATCCTAAGCTCCTCAGGTTCAGTCTGCTGTTTTTGTGCTTCGGTTGCTTTTTCTTCGTTTTTCTGTTCTAGCATTCTTGTCACTTACTCCTTGAACGTTTTTTATGCAAGGCTTTTTCCACGAATACTGGCAGGTCATAAACTTTTACATCAATCTTTGACCGTTTAATTGGCAACTCACCATTCATCGCGCATTTAAGGTGAATCTGGCATTTGGGACATGCGGTAATTAACCATTCAGCTCCAGTTGCCTTTGCTTCAGTTAATCGATCTAGTTGAATTTGTTTAGAGAGTTTTCCACAGTTCAACCATGAACTTACTCCACAGCAAAGAGAGTTTTCCCGATTTCTTTCCATCTCCAATAATTCTGTCTCAGGGATGTTCTTGATGACACTGCGAGGTGGTTCGTACACGCCCATGTGTCTGCCAAGGCGACAGGGGTCATGATAGACCACCTTCTTATCGTTGAATACCTCAGGAAACTCAAGCTGTTCCTTTTCGATTATTTCAGCAAGGAAATCTGAAACGTGAATAACATCAAAGTCTAGATCACCAACAATTCTTGGATAGTCCAACTTGATGGTTCGATAACATTCTGCACAGGAAGTGACTACTTTTTTCACTTTTGCTTGTTTGATAGCATCAATATTCATTCTCGCCAGTTTCTCGAAGTTTTCCCTATCTCCTGTAAAGTACAGATCATGACCGCAACATCTTTCATTCCTGAGAAGCACAGGTTCAATACCCACCTTATTCATTATTTTTACTACGCTTTTTGCTGTTTCAATAGAATTGACCTGAATATCGTTGAAGATTGCTTCGAAATAGGGAAGGCAACCAACAAAATACAAAATATCTCCAATCTCGGAGACCTTGGCGTCTCTAGGAAGCCAACCAATACGTTTTTGATTTATATTAGGATTTGTCATAATTCTCTGCAAGTCTAGTAGCAAATCCTTGTGAGAGCAAGTTCCAGTTATGCCCAAAAGTCGCGCCTTTTCTCGACAAGCCTTTACGAAATCAACATAATGAACGTCAGATGGACACCTCTCTTGGCAAAGACCACAAGTCAGGCAGGCCCAGATGCCCGGATCCTCCACTGAAATTTCTTCAGCACCACTTAAAATCCTCTTGACAGTCATTCTAGGAGAGAAATCAGGATTCATTCTAGTTATCGGGCAACTACTGGAACATTTCCCACATTCCAAACACAGCCTTATGTTAGTGTTCTCTATGACCTCTGAAATCGGCTTTTCTTTGATAGAAATATCTTCCTGTTCATGCATTTTCTTTAATGGATTTGGACCCATATTCTTCAGTTTCGCAGTGAAATACGTTATCACATTGGCGAATTTCTGACCCTCAGAGGCTGAGATCCATTCTAAATGCAATCTTTCAGAGCCTAAGCCCAATAACCTGAGGATTTTCTTGGTACTTTTGACGTTCTTCTCAGCTCTTAGATTTCCACTAATATAGTGGCAGTCATTTAGGTGGCATCCAGAGACTAAAACGCCGTCTATTCCGCTAATGAAGGCGTTCAAAATAAAAGAAGGTTCAACTCTTCCACTGCACATTACTCTAACAGACCTAACATTGGCAGGATAGCGGATCCTGCTAGTTCCAGCAAGGTCGGCTCCCGCGTAACTGCACCAATTGCACAGAAATGCCAGAATCTCTGGGTCATTCTTCACTCTATCAACTCCTATAAGCTTCTTTGATTTCGGCCAGTATTTGTTTGTCAGTAAAGTGTTTCATTTCAATAGCACCTGTTGGACAGGCAACCGCGCAAGAACCACAGCCCTTACACACAACCTCGTTTACTTTCGCGACGAGAATTAGCGCGCGGAATAACGGCTCAACTTCGAAAATCTTTTGTTCCAAGGTTATTGCGTTGAATTCACAAACCTCTTTGCATTCACCACAACCTCTGCAAAGCTCCTCAGCTACGCCAGCAGTAATGGCCTCTGAGCGAACACGTCCCCTAGCCATCGGAATAGCCGCTGAAGAGGCAGCTGCATGAGCCTGAATTATGCTTTCATCCACAGCCTTTGGACTATGGGCTGTTCCACAAACGTATATTCCATCTGTTGCGAAGTCCACAGGTTTGAGCTTTACATGAGCTTCAAGGAAGAATCCATCAGCGCCTAGAGGCACTTTAAGAAGTGAAGATAGCGATTTACCCGCTTCATGTTGAACCAACGGCGTGGATAGCACTATCAAGTCGCAGTCTATAGGCATTTCTTTGCCGATAAGGGTGTTATAAACGTTAACTTTGAGCCTTCCGCCAGCTTCAATTTTGACCACAGGAGGCTTTTTAGCTAAATAGTTAATGAACTTCACATTTTTTTCCTGAGCTCTCAAATAGTAATTCTCGTATTCTCTCCCGTAAGCTTGGAGTTGGCGATATAGAATATAAACATCAATGTTTGGTTTTGACTCTTTGATAAAAGAAGCATTTTTCAAAGCGACCGCACAGCAGATTCTTGAACAGTATTCCCTTCCCCATGGGAATGGTATCTCCATAGCTCCAACACATTGGATCATAACGACCTTTTTTACATTTTCAGGAAGCCCTGTCTTAAGGAGCTGTTCCAGTTCAAGTTGTGTTACCACGTTTTTCTGCTCGCCGTAGCTGTACATTCCAGTTGGTTTGAATTCTTCTGCGCCAGTTGCCACAATAATAGTTCCGACGCTAAGTTCAATCATGTCTTTTCCATTTTTTAACGCTGTAACTTCAAAGTTGCCAATATAGCCCTTAACATCCTGAATACTCGTGGAAGTTAGCAAATTAATGTTGCTATTAGCTTTTACAGCTTTAACCGCTAAACCTAAGAATATAGATGCATCCTCATCAGTAGGGTATAGTTTGTTAAGCTTTCGTAACATGCCACCGACTTCAGCTTCTTTTTCCACAAGGTAGACTTTGAAGCCTTGGCGCGCTAAACTAAGAGCGGCTAGCATGCCGGAGATGCCTGCACCGAGTATAAGTGTGGCTGGAGTGACATTTACTTCTGTTTCTTCTTGAGGCTTGAGTAAGCGGGCTTTTGCCACAGCCATTCGCACAATGTCCTTGGCTTTCTCTGTCGCTTTCTTTGCTTCCTTCATATGGACCCAAGAGCAATGCTCTCGAATGTTAGCCATCTCGAAAAGATACTTGTTAAGTCCGGCTGCTTCGCAAGTTTCTCTAAAAAGAGGTTCGTGTGTTCTGGGAGTGCACGACGCTACAACGACTCTATTGAGATTATGTTCTTTGATTTTATCAGCGATTTTTTTTGTTCCCTCAGAAGAGCATGTGTAAAGATTACTCTCAGCGTAAGACACTCCAGACAACGTCTTTGCATATTTCACTACCTTTGGAACTTCAACAATTCCACCAATGTTTATGCCGCAATGGCATATGAAAACACCGATTCTCAACTTTTCGTTTCGGTTCAGCTTTTGCCTCATCTTGGCGCCTCCATAGAATCTGTCCGAGTAACAAACTCAGCAGCTCTAGCTGCAGCGCCTTTCGCTTGAGCAATTGAATCAGGAATATCTTTCGGACCTTGACAACAGCCGCAGAGGAAAATACCTGGTGAAGTAGAATCTAGAGGTACTTGCAGTTGGTTTGGGACTTCAAAGAATCCATATTCATCAACTTCTATTGCCAGAGTCTCTGCTAGCTTTCGGTTGTCCTGAGCTGGAGCTAATGCAGTGCATAAGACAACTAGTTCCGCTTGAAGAGATTTCATTTCTCCAGTTTGCGTGTCTTCATAGTCGACTAGAAGATCCTTTGTCTTGGTATCCTCCCTCAATTCCGAGGGTTTGGCTCGTATGTATTTCATGCCCCATTCCAATTCAGCTCTATTTACGAATTCCCGAAATCCCTTCCCGAAGGCTCTTATGTCGGTGTAGAAAATGTAGGTATCAGAATCACGTTCATGCTCCTTAATCAAAGCTGCTTCTTTCGTAGCGTACATGCAGCAGACACTTGAGCAATAAGGAAATCCACCTTTTAAACTTCTGGAACCCACACACTGAATGAACACTATCTTGTTCGGTGTCTTTTTATCAGAAGGTCTGAGAAGGTGACCGCTTGTTGGACCAGAAGCCGAAAGTAACCGCTCGAGATCCATAGAACTCAAAACATTTTGATATTTTCCATATCCGTACTCTTTGATTCCAGAAGGATCAAAAGGGTCAAATCCAGTCGCTAGTATTATTGCTCCGACATTAACTTTAATAATCTCATCTTCTTGATCATGAACTATTGCCTTGGGTTCACAAACCTTTTCGCATTCTAAACATTCGGAACAAGCTCCGCATTTCAGGCACCTCTCAGATTCTTTCAAAGCCATTTCTTCTGTGAACCCAGTTTCCAACTCATCAAAACCTTTGTCTCTCTTTTCGACCGGAAACACGGGCATAACTTGCCGCGCTTTTTTCTGTAAACCCTCAGTAGCCACGTCCTCTACAAGTTTTGTCTCAATTTCCCTTTCGACTTCTATATACTCACCTCTCAGGTAACGATCGATGGAAACAGCCGCCCTTTTTCCCAGAGCTATCGACCCGATCGCCGTTGCAGGTCCTGACTGCACTTCTCCACCTGCGAAAACACCAGCAACAGTTGTTTCGAGGGTGATCGGGTTTACCTTTATTGTGCCTTTTTCTGCAAGTTCAATTTCTTTAGGCAAAAATGGCGAGTTTTGCGCTTGTCCAACAGCCAAGATTACTGTATCTACTTCAGATGTGAATTTCGAGCCTTTAATTGGCTTCCATGACCTTTTTCCACTCTTATCAGGCTCTCCTAAAGCCATTCGAGTATATTCTATACCAGTTACTCTTCCGTCCTTGCCTAAAATTCGGGTTGGCCAAATTGTAAACTGGAATTTTGCACCTTCCCTTTCCGCTTCTTTCAGTTCGTTCTTTATTTGTTCTCCGGCTTTTTCGTGATGCAACATTCGCTTTTTTGACCTTCGGTATACAACATTCACTTCCTTAGGTCCCAAGCGGAGTACAACCCTTGTACTATCTAGAGCAAGTAATCTGTGAACGCAAATTATTGCAACTCTGTCGCCAAGTCCAATGCTCTTCCCCAGATTTACGTCTCTCAAGAAATCAATTGCGTTTAAAACTCCCTTCAGCTCTTCACCTTCAACACCTAATTTTGCACCTTTATTCCACCCGCTGGCAATTAATGTAGCATCATAATCCTGAATAATATCATTAAACATCAAATCTTCACCAACGGTTATGTTGGTTTTAATCTCAACACCCAGATTCCTTATGTGTTCGATTTCAGCATCAAGTATATTGCTCGGCAACCGAAATTCTGGAATGCCGACCCTTAGCATCCCGCCTGGTTTTGATAGAGATTCGAAAACAGTAGCAGCATAGCCCATTCTAACAAGGTCATAAGCGGCCGCGAGTCCTGTTGGACCAGAACCAATTATAGCTACCTTTTCTTTGTGCGTAGTTGGTATGGGAGCTATAGTTTTTTTCTCTCTGTTTTTAAGTTGATAATCTGATACAAATCGTTTTAGAGCATTGATAGCTACTGGTTCATCGACTTTGCCTCGCTCGCACTCTGTTTCACAGGGGTGATAGCAAATTCGACCACAAACCCCAGGAAAGGGAATGGCACTTCTAATCAACTCTAGGGCTTCGTCAAACTTGCGTTGATTTATGAGAGCAATGTAACCTTGCACGTTTATTCCTGCTGGACAGGCTGCCTTGCATTTTGGAGTACCCTTCTTGTCAATTACAAAGATGTTGGGGACAGCTTGAGGAAAAGGCCTGTAAATTGCCTTTCTTGTACCTAGGTTCATATCGAACTCTCTCGGAAACGTAGCAGGGCAAACCTCAGTACATTCCCCACAGCCAGTACATTTATCAGAATCAACAAAACGAGCTTTCTTCAGGATCTTAACGTTAAAATTGCCAGGTTCACCCTTTATCTCCTTTACTTCGGAATATGTAAGTAGCTTAATATTTTCGCGACGGGCAACATCCAGCATTTTCGGAGCTAAAATGCAGATAGAGCAGTCCATTGTAGGAAAAGTTTTGTCAAGCTGGGACATTCTTCCGCCTATGCTAGGAGTTTTTTCCACAAGGTAGACCCTGAAACCGCGATCTGCTAAATCAAGGGAAGCTTGCATTCCTGCTACTCCGCCACCAACTACAAGTACACTAGAGCCTTTTTCCATTAGTTTCCCTCCAACTTTTTCAGAATCTCGCCAACTGGACTGAGGTTGAGGTTTAATCCTAATTTTTCAGCTGATATTCCCAAGGCTAAACCAAGTAGCTGGGTGTAGTATAACACGGGCAAATTGATGGAGGTTCGGGTTGTAACTCTGATGGCGTTTTGTTTGGAGTCAAGCATCTTCATGCAGAAGGGACACACGGTTATAACAGCATCGAACCCTCGGTCCTGAATAGCTTTCAATTTGGTACCCGAAATTGTGAGGGCTGTCTTGCCTGTGGTAATGGCCAATCCTTGACCACAACAATCTAAACGTTCAGGATAATCTTCCACTTTGGCACCAAGAGAAGATATGAGTGCCTCTAAGTAATTTGGGTCTTCCGGGTCGTCTAAAATTTCTACCTCTCCTGGTCTAAGAGCGTGACAACCATAATGTGTAGCCAATTTTAGTCCTTTAAGAGATCTACTTACTACTGATTGAAGTTTTTCAACGCCGACTACTTCGTGCAAAACTTCCAAAATATGCAAAGATTTTACATTTCCATTAAAAGATAAATCCTCAGAAGAAAGCAACGTCTTTACCCGCTCTTTAAGGTCCGAGTTAGATTCAAGATAGGAACCAACTTCACGAAAAGAAAGATTACACCCGTTGCACAATGGAAGAATATCTAAGCCCATTTTTTCAGCTATTGCCAGATTTCGAGCTGACAGATAAGACCAGGCAGGAAGGCTGATGCTTTTCAGTGGGTAACCACAACAACTAAAACCTTCAACATCTATCAATTGAATTCCCAGTTTTGGAAAAACTTGCCTTGCAGACATTTCGTAAGCGTATTGCTCCGATTCCACCGTGCATCCAGGATAAAAGGCGAATTTCATTTTTCTTTCCATTTCAAAGTCTCCTGAAGTGCATTAGCCAACTTCTCAATATCATCTGGCTTTTTGAGTTGAGGCAGACCGAATGAAAGGCGATCACGTAATTCGAATTCTTGTCTTGGCGCGTCTTTTGTGGGTAATTCCTTCCAAACTCTAACTCTTTTCGGCATTTGAACCACACCCGTTTTCAAAATAGAATTTATAAGGGCAGGGTAGCCATCAGGAACATGTACATTTGAGCTGTATGCCAAGTTTTGCAAGGCTTGGATAACATCGAAAGGACCTGCGTCTCGTGGGCATCTTTCTTTGCAAAGCAAACACTGCGCGCAATGCCAAATAACCTCAGACGTCAAGAGCTCTTCTATCATACCTAGTTGGACCATAGCTATGATTTTGCGGGGCCTAAAATCAAAAAAGTCAGCAGCGGGACAACCGCTCGAACATTTGCCACATTGATGGCAATACTGATTTCTTTCGGAACCTGTTATATGTCGCAGACGAGTGACAAGTTTGCTCATATTGTTTTCAACTTTATTGTTGACTATCAAACCAAAGATCTGCTTGATGCAGGATTAACTGCTAGCATTAGATACGAATGCTTTCAATATTGCAGGAAAATGCTGCCAGGTTTTCCTGCAAATTGTTTGATTTCGTTGCTGTCCTTTGTAGACTTGATCTCTGATTTTTTGAAGAATGGGAGTGTGAAAACAAATATATAGTATGTTCGGTTTGCATCTAACAAAATTCTTGGAAAAAATCCATACTATCTCAGATTACATGTTTTTTGCGATAAAGAATGGACTATGGAAGATTCAGCTAGTTTTGTTTCTTCCTCTTCGGAATATTCTTGATGTAAGTCGCAGCTTTTGGTTTTCAGCTTTAATCTTCTCTTTACCCAACGGGTGCATCTGCTGATCAATTTCGCGAATCAACTCGGCAAAGTGCACAGTTTTTGGAGGCATCTATCGCGTCACCAACAACTTGTACGGAATAACAAACTTTCTAATGCTAAATTAGTGCCGGTAGAGTATTCCACTGAGGTGTTGGTGATATAAACATTACTTGATAATAAAATCATTTTTTCAATGATTTGACGGAAAATCAATGAAGAAATGCTTAACTTTGAACTGTTACAGCAACATGGCATTTTAACTCCTCAGTATCCTTCAAAGCAACTATTTTCAGACCACCATTTCCTAGTAGCGCTGTAAAAGCTTCTAAAGAAAAAACTTTCTTTAAACCGGTTACTACAATGATCGCGTTGTGCATTGCATTTCGTTTGATCTCTTTTAGTGTATCCGAGGGTTTCGGCATGTTCTGAAGCACGGTGAAGGCAAAAACTATGTTAAAGTGATTGTTTTCGAAGGGCAAGTGATCAGCGTCCGCTTGGATTAAGTGAACATTTGGTAGCTCTGCGGCGTTCTTCTTGGCTTGACGCAACAGCTTGATGGAAATATCCACACCCACTATTATTTTGGCTTTGGCAGCGACATGCCTGAACAGGAGACCAGTGCCGCATCCAACGTCGAGGATTATGCTGTTGGCGTTTATGTCTAGGCATTCTAGGGCTGCTTTATACTTTGTTGCTTGTTCCTTTCCGTACCTTATTTCGTATATTTCAGCTGTTAAATCGTAGCGGTGCATAGTTTTGCTTTTTTTTATCCACTTTTTCATTGGCTAAACCTTCAGAAATCTTATGTACATTGGAACACTCTAAAATACTTGGCTGAAAACAATTGCCGAAGCATAATAAGCTAATAGTTCTTACGAACCCGAAGCTGACGGAAGTCGCTGAAGTTATTGAAAAAGCGTTAGCACAAAGAAAAACGCTTATCGTTTCGGGCATGTGTAAAGTGCTCTACTCGGGCAGAGCAAAGTCGACTTTAGAACCCGGCGAACGTATACTTATAATAAAGGAGGACGGGTCACTACTTGTTCACCGCCCAGTCGGCTACGAACCCGTTAACTGGCAACCTTCAGGAAGTGTTTTCCACGTACATACCAAAGCAAACACAATCGAGGTTCACGCGGTTAGACAGAAGCCTCGAGAAAACGTACGAGTGATATTTAGTCAGGTTTTAATGATCTCAGCGCTAAGCCTCGATGACGCCGGTGAGTTCTCGCTTCATGCCAGCGAACGAGACATGCACATGGCGATTCTTAGAAAGCCATCACTTTTGGAGGATGGATTCACACCCATAAGCTACGAAAAGAAAGTGGAGCCTGGATTTGTGGACGTTTACGGCGTGGACAAGAGTGGAAAGCTTGTAGTTGTTGAGGTTAAAAGGAAAACTGCTGGGAGAGAAGCTGTCCTACAACTTTCCAAGTACATAAACGCCATAAAGAGCAAAGCAGACCGTGAACTTCGAGGTGTGCTTGTAGCACCAAGCATCAGAAAAGACGTACAAAGGCTACTGGAAACTCTCGGATTGGAGTTCAAATCGTTAGACCCGAAAAAATGTGCTAAGGTGCTAAAGAAAGACCAAAACGCAAAACTTGAAACTTATTTCAAGGAAGACAACTAGCGGACCAGAATTGAGAAGGCTTAAATCAGTGGGTTGCTTTTGCATTTTCAGGTGAATAAATATCATGAATCTTTGGAACGACGTTCCAGTTGGGGATAAGCCTCCGAAATTTTTGAATATGGTTATTGAAGTGACAAGCAATTCTCGCGACAAGTACGAGTATAACTCAAAATGGGAAACTTTCGTACTGGACAGGATAATTCCATCATCAGTTATTTTTCCAGTTGAGTACGGATTCGTTCCGCAAACTTGGTTCGAAGATAACGATCCTTTAGACATAATGGCAATGAGTTTTGAACCATTGGAAGTTGGCGCAGTTGCCAGAGTCAGAGTAATAGGTGCATTAATAATTGAAGATGAGAATGGCATAGATCCAAAAATCCTCTCAGTGCTCGAAAACGATGCAAGATTTGAAGGCTACAAAGACATATCCGACGTCCATAAACACGAGTTAAAAGAAATTGAAGAGTTTTTTGAGACTTACAAAAGACTGGAGCCACATAAATGGACAAAAATAAAAGGCTGGAAAAGCGCCAAAGAAGCTATGGAAATCGTGAATGACTCCATACAAAAATACCGAAAACTATGCATGGTATAGCTTGCAGCAGCCAAAAGCCTTTTCGTTTTGAACTTTAGCGTTAGGTTATTCTTTGGCTTAAATCTTGATGCTCCTTCTCTGAAATCCAGCCTTCTTTTCTTATGTACTCCAACCCTTTTTTGATTCTTTCCCGTTGCGAACTTTTGTTCAAAATGTTTGTTTTTTCTCCCATTTCTCTCATTTCCGTTTCAAATACCGCGTTCTGATGTGCTAGTACCTGAAGCGCATCCATAAGGGAATTTGTCAATTCAAAGCGGGGAACAAGTAGCTGCTTGATTTTTGCTTTGCCTAAGGCGCTTTTTAGCTTGGTGGAAAAACCGTATGCATTCACTTCTGACGGTGGAAGAAACAGGTAACGTTTTTTGGAGTTCACTTCATAACGAGCGATATAGAAGGGGATGTAAAACAAAGCAATTCCCTTAAGCTCCGAGTCTCTTTTTATGCCGAGCTTTGCAAAGTTTTGAATGCTTATTTCTCTCAACTTAATTGTTTTGCCAACCTGATCAATTATAACCTTGGTCTTCTTTTCCATATCCTCCATTTCTTGCTGGCAAATTAAAACCTCTGCATCACGGGAAGACTCAAGATCCAATAATGGTTGGCGCGCCTCTCTAATCTTGGCGTCCAGCTCTGACCTCAAATTGAAAATCTCAAGAGATTTACGCTCCTCTAAAGTTTCAAGTTCTTTTTCGACTTTTTTCAATTGATTTTCGATTTCTGAAAACTCCTTCTTTGTTTCGCTAGCTTTTCCTTTCCATTTGTCTTCACCAACATAATTGTCCCTTTCCGCACAACTCTTAGCTTCCAACTTGCAATTCTCAATTTTTGCGAGAGCTCGTTGCTTTGACTTCTCAAGTTTTACTTTTTTCTTTTGAATAGGTAGCCGCTGTTTATCGAAAGATTTCTTTGACTGGATTACTTGATGATCATATTGTTCTTTGAGGTGATTGATTTTTGGATTTACAAGCTCTTCTTGAGCGTTAATCTTAACATCAAATTGTTCTTTGATTGCTTTAGCTTTGCTGCGAAGTACCTTGACGTAATGCTGAGTAGCCTCGTTTATGAATTTGATACACTTATTGAGACCTTCAAAGCCCCTTTCCAAGGAGGAATGGAGCAAAATGAGATCCTCAACTATAGATGAGATTGTTGATTTATCAATCGTTGGATAAATTAACCCAGAGTTAGTTGGTCGGACTTCTATTGCTGATGCTTCGTGCCGGTAAGAGTCAAACTCGTTTAAGAAATCTGGATCTGTGATTAAACCATTTATCTCAATTTTGTTTTCGGTCGCTTCAGCCGTAAAATAGTTGATGTGGTCGGAGAGAAAAGCCATATAGGTCTCATATGTTTTTGAGCACCTCTTTAGATTTTCAATGAAATCTTGGGATTCTGGAACTTTAGCGTACGATAGAGTGTATTTTGATCTATTCAGCCCATCAAACAATAAGGCTACATTTGACCATGGATAAAACCAAAGAGGATAACCAACCTTAGTGATGAACATCATTTTTTCTTCAGGCCCCTTTGAAAAGAAGCCACTGCCTTTTGATCTCTCCATCTCTATCAGCGAGAATATGGCTGCTAGCTCGAGATCAGGTGTTAAGGGTTCCTTGCGGTTTTCTGAAAGTTTGGAAAAAGGCAATATGAACTGCTTAAATTCCCAGTTCTCTCTCGACATTGTTGTCCCTCGATATAATTGCGGTTAGTATCATTTTAAGATTTATCATCAAAGGCTGCCACTGACTGAGAAAAAGTCTGTAATTTTCTTTTGGAATAGGGCTTTTTTCAAAAGTTCGCTTTGAACTATCCATCTTTTCAATGGAATTTGAAGTCGGTCGGCAATTCGGTTTAATGCTTCGTTTAGCGTGTTGTATTTGTTTGGCATGTGCCTGACTGCATTGCGTACGTTCTCCCTCACCTGCCTTAGGGCATTCAATTTTCTTACTTTTTGTTTTTATCATTTAATTTCTCCCCTTAATGGTTTCTATGTTCGTTTCATATTTTGCTTTTTTCATTTTTGTCACTCACATTTTCCTCATTCCTTGTTGGGATTGATATGCGTCCCTTCTTGGGTGCCTGTTCCGAGAGAGTAAACTTTTAGTCGCAACGACTTCTGGCTAAAACGGAAGGAAAAGTTTACCTTGAGGACTGCGGAAGCAGAAGGCACTTTGCGTTTTGGTACGGATTTCGAGGAAAAGACGTGGTGTCGGCTGACGGTCATTCCTGTGTTGGTTTTTGACTGCGTTGCCCTTCAGGCTAAAAAGGGCACAAGTAGTCTTATTTCAATGCGAGGCGGAAGCGAAAGCGACGCCGAGACGCAATTTGAGGGCAAGTGTCAGCTTAACTCTGATTCAGCAATTGACGTCGACTTTTTTCGTCTAATATAACCGATAGATAAACCAGCAAGAGCCGCTAGAAAGAAAACTGGTAACAAAATCAATGTCAACCCTAGCATAGAACCTAAAATGGCAAAAACGGATATTGCCATCTCGACAGCCATACGAATTACTGAACTGATAAACAAGGAAGCAACGTTTCCAATGAGTAGCGCCAACAAGATTGGTTTTAGTTCAAACGTTAGGTTGGGTTTCTTCCCAATGAAATAAAATACTACAAATATCAAGATGGGAGCTATAGTAAAGCTCATCCAATTGTTGATGAAGCTGAGTAATGGGCGAATTTCATAATCAGGATCGATAAGCATAGAACGTTCAACAAGATTTATAACAGCACTGAGTATTTGTGGAACTAGAGAGAGAACAAACGCAGTTACAGAAATTTGCAGAAACTGTTTTTTATTTTTCAATTCTAACGACAACCGTCTTTACAGTTACGCTCTTTTTCGGATATAAAATTTCATTTTAGCTTTCTGACTGTCTCAACGCGAATGAGCGGAGCGAAGCGACGCGGAATGAGCCGATGGTTGATGAGGCATTGATTAATATATGATTTTGGCTCTTTCAAATTCTATATTGACGTTGGGTTTTGGATTGATTTGTTAAAAAAATTGGTTGATAATTAAAACTTATAAACAAAAGAAAGAGTCAGTAATAACAGAGGTGACAAATATGCGTTGTATATATTTTGGCGGAGATGGAATTTGCTATGCTAATCCTCCTTTGCCTATAGGTGCTGGACATTACAAGCCAGAGGGGGAGACCAGAAAGAAATTTTGCGAAACTAATGATTTTAAAAATTGCCCAAGATTTACCGCTATTCATCAATATCTTAATGCTTCAAAAGGGAAATAAGAAGAAAAGATTCTCTCTCTAATTCCGATACTTGCTACTAAGTACAGGAGTCTTCTTGATTGTTTGTTTTGCTTGCGGATATTAAGCGAGTTGGTACGGAGGGAAAGCGGAGCGCGCGCTCGTAGAAAAAGGGGGATTATTTGCGTTTTTTGAATAGTTGTATTCCTTCGATTTCTGTGGTGTATTCGTATCCTTGGGTTATTTGCTGCTTTTTACTTCCTTCGTTGAATCAGTACTGGATTCAGTAGCTAGCTTTTTCTCAAACCGCTTTGCTATTTTATCTACTTTTTCAGCGAGCTTTTTCTCAAACCGCTTTATTATTTTTTCTGCTTCTTCAGGGATAACGCAATAGGTACTCATAGTCTTAATGGTGTGAGTAGTGAGCTCTGTTAGGTAATCCTGTAATGGTTGAGTTTCTTTCCATGTTGTTTCCTTGTTGTTCTTAGCAAGATTTTCAGTTGCTAAGTTAACCATATACAACGCGTTTATCCAATTATAGTAAGCTATCATCCATTGAGCTGAATTGACGCGGTTTCTTTGTAGATCAACAGGAGCTTTATTGACGAGAGAAACTATAGAAATTGCAACCCCGGCTAAACCAGAGATACCCGAAATTAAGATGTCAATTCCTAGTGCAGCCAAGACTATTGCGACTATGATAAAGAAAACTCCAATGCCAAATTGGATGATGTACATATTTGCAACGTTTCTCAATCCTTTAGGAACTTCGGTAAATAATTTCTTCAAGTGTTCTTGTGTGCTTACGATTAACTTCTTCTTGTTTTCCTCTAGACTTCGTTTTTGTTTTACGAGGTTTTTTCCTATTGTTGCACCAAAATTAAAATTATCTTTATCTAACACGCGGTCAAAGTATCTATCTGCCAAATCAAGGTCATCTGTCTCAGCAGCGGTGTAGCCCAAGTAATTAATGCCTTCGATTCTAAGTGGGTCTCCATCTGAGGAAGCATCGAAGAATTTTTTGAAACTCTTTTTTGCTTCTTCTAATTGATTTAATTGGATATGGCAAAAACCTTTGTGCCAAAAAGCGTTTTGATTAAATTGACTTGGATCTTTTTGAATTAGCTTTTCATATTCGTTAAAAATCCTGATGGCTTCTTTGTAATCAAGAAGCCATTCTCTGCAGAAGGCCATACCAAAAAGAGCATCAGTGTCGTTTGGATATTTATTGTGTACCTTTTCGAAATCGTCGTAAGCTTTTTCAAGATTTCCTTCATAGGCCTTAATCCAAGCCAAAACGTCTTTAATTCTTATCACGTTTTGTATTAAACCGTTGGGGTACTGCTTTTGTACCGCTTCGTTTAGTAAATTCTTTTCATTTGTGACAAAATCCTTGTTATTAACGCTAGTAACAAAGACATAGCCGCCGAGAAAATATTTTGAAGATGTTTTTGCATTTGAAAAAAGACAATCCAACAATACTACCGCGCTTTCTTTTTTAACTTCTAAAAGTTTCCTTAGAAGTGCAAAACCTCTCGAAGTGTTTTCGTCTAGTTTTTTTTTGGTATGGTCAAATTGTTCTTTACCCTTTTTTTGCAAAATTTCATTGAATTCTTCATCTGAAAATGATACAGAAGGTTCGGATATTTTGCACAAACCCCCCCAAATCCCTATTGCAAAGTTGCAATTAAAAAAGCTTATTATTTGCGTTTTCTGTATATTGTGGTTGTTTCGTTTACTGCCCTTACGAGTTCAAATCCTGCGTTGATTAGTTTTCCTTCTTCTTCTATTGAGTGGCTTACTTTGTGAGTCCATTCGTCATCAATTGTGTTTTGGTATAGTGCGTTTTCGATTGCTATGTATTTCATGGTTGATTTGATGTCTTTATGTCCTAAGATTGAAGCAACATGTAGAATGTCTTTGGTTTTGTGGTATTCGGTTGTTCCTTTCCAATGTCGGAAAGTGTGGAAGGTGATTCTTTGCAGTCTTAGGTTCACCATTTTAATTGCTGTGCGGTTCCGCATTTGTTCAAAGGCTTTTCTAAGGCTTTCTTTTTTGAGCCTGAAGAGTAAGTTGTTTGGGCGTGGCAATTGTCCAAGCATTGTTTTACATTTTTCTGAGATTGGGCATAGTCTTGCTCTGCTTCCTTTTTCTGGATGGTTTACAGCTACAATTTTTCTTTCAAGGTCAACGTCTGTCCATTCGATTTGTGAAGCTTCTCCTATTCTTGTTCCAGATTCTTTTAGAAATTGGAGTAGTGGCGCGTGTAGTCGGCTTGAAGCGGAAATTAGTTTATCTAATTCTTCTTCGGTTGGTATGAAGGGTATTTTGTCTTGGGCTTTGTATGTGGGCTTATCCCATTCTATTTGAAGGAAATAGTAGAGTGATGTGAAGTCTCGCACTGCTTCGCGTTTGGTTATGTCTTTCCAATGTAGGTTAGCGACAGTTTCTTTTACTGATTCGGGGTCTAAGATGTTAGCTCCATATTTGGCAACGAGTTTGATTCTTTGGGATTTGGTTTTGATAGTGCCCTCTTTGAATCCTCGGTTTTTGCAATCTAAAATGAAATTGACCAAGATTTCCTCTAATTCGGTGGCGTTGGGTTTTTCTTGAAGTAGTCGGTTATTCTCCTCTGATAGAGAATACTTTTTAGTAAACTGCTTTGGTTTATCCATCTTTTTAATGGAATCTTTAATCGGGTTGAAACTCGTTCTAAAGCCTCCTTTAGAGTGTTGAATTTTATAGGCACGTGCTTCACTGCATTGCGTACGTTCTCCCTCACCTGCCACACGCCTATGGGCATTATGTATCCGGGGCGCGCTTCACGTAGCACAATAACAGTGGCTTGACGTCTTTCTTTAACAAGTTTCTCACAAACAGCCAACCGTGCTGAGTAATAGCACCCGCCTATCTGTGCATAGGTTTTCCTCCCGTTGTTACCTTCATAGTCGGAGAATATGGCGGTATTCCTACCGTTCGGATTCCACACAGTGCCAGGGTACCATGCCTCCATGGATTCGTAGCTCCAAGCGGCTGGAATCATCAAAATCTCAAAAACATTGTCCATATATGTTGACTCATAGACTCGATACTCATTTATTTCAGGGAATGTTTTAACTTTCGCAGCCAAGCTTTTAGAGATTATGTCGTCCACAGCGGTGATGCTCCAGCGTGTGGGAACCAAATGCCTGTTTTTCTCTATGCCGAAAGCTCCGACGCTAAAGGCTTTCTGAATTTTCGTAACCATGACTCCCTTGTCATAAAGCTCAAGCACAGCCTGTGTAGCAAGTAGATCAGTGTCATAGTATGCTTTTTCAACTCTATGTTCAAAGCGCGCGTTGCCAACATTCATGTCCCTTATGGGCGCAGAGGGTCCAAAAGGTTGGACGCTGGCATCCATGTATATCGAGCCCTGAGGTTTTTTCGCTAGGTTTAGCTCAGTATCCACGCTTTTTTCTGCAAGGGCTAAGTCTCGCGTTTGCTCCATTATTTTGCCTGCCTCAGCGAATTTATGCACGTGAACGCGGTGTTTGCCCCTAATAAGCAACGAGCGAAAGGCCACGATTTCGTCAATTGGCTTTCCGAACCAACATTCGGGCAGGTCATATATGCTGGTATCTTTGTAAACAGGTGGCACGAGAGGTCCAACGTAGACGTAAGGGTAGCCGATTCTACCTATGAAAACGCTGGGTGGTGAAACGCCAGTAATGTCTTCGGTTGCCATTAAAGGCACGCTTTTTAGGTAATAATTGGTTCTGATTAGTATTGGACAACGATTTTTTCCGCAGAGACGACGAGAACCCTTACATACGACACATAAACTGCGTTGTGACGTTCTGGTTTTAATTTGGCTTTCTTCGAAGAGTGAACTGTTGCTGCGTTTAATATAATCAATTAGCCAATTGTTAGTTTTATTCTGATTATACGATTTAGAGGTCATGGTCATAATTATCATTGATGATTAATGAAACGGTTTCATATGCTTTCTGCATTTAAAAAATGCAAAATTCCAAATGTTCTTAGCTGATAGACATGCAAGTTAACACTCGAAATTGTAAAAAATGATTTAGGCGATAGGCAAAATATATCGGGGGAAATCACAGGTTGAGAGTACTAGAATGATCAGGGTTTTAGTGAGAGTTTTTGGTGCTTTTCAGAAAAGTAGAGCTGAAGTCAAGCTTTAGTCAAAACATGGTGGACGTTTGAAACAGCAAAACTTAGAATTAACAGCTCTCTAAGGCTCTTTTCCTTTTTTGGCCCGCGCTAGTCTTCTCGGTAATTCTTTATGATATTCGCAAATCTTATTAGGCGTTTTTGGAGCACATAGCTTGTTAGGGTAACTAGTTTGAAGGCGGTTTTGTTTATTTGCACTCATAATTCAGCGCGTTCCCATATGGCAGAGGCGTTTTTGAATAAGCTTTGCGGTGAAAAGTATAAGGCAGAAAGCGCTGGAGTCACTCCCACTCAAGTTAATCCATATGTGGTTAAAGTTATGGCAGAAATAGGCATTGACCTTTCAATGCACAGGTCTAAGAGTGTAATGGAGTTTCAAGGAAAAGATTTTGACTACGTGGTTACGGTCTGTGATTTGGCACGTGAAATCTGCCCGTTTTTTCCTGGAGAAAAGGAAATTCATAAAAGTTTTCCAGATCCAGCAGCTTTTGAAGGCTCAGAAGAGGATATATTGCTGAAAGTTAGAGTTGTTAGGGATGAAATAAAAAATTGGGTGGAGAATACTTTCTGCAAAGAGATTAGTCTAGCTGAAGCGGGTTTGTCTAAGCGCTTTTGAAAAGAAAGGTGCAAATCCTAAACACTAGCGCTGATGGGACTCAAATAGGAAAAACTATTGCAGGAAGCTTTGGATGGAGTTTTGTCCGAGATGGAGACAATAAGACCGAACAGTTACCAAACAATAAGATTGCTAAGCGGAAAAAACCGAGACAGGATTTATGATGAATAGAATTTCTTTGTAGAATTGATTCGCCAAGGCAACTCTTTAACCAACTATATAGCAACAAATATTATTGTGAAAATGGCGCCCAGGCCGGGATTCGAACCCGGGTCTAGCGGGCGACAGCCGCTTATACTAGACCGGACTATACTACCTGGGCTACAAAAGCCAATAGCGCGAGATGGATAATGCAATTTTTGATTATTTAAGCTTATCTTGATACTTCACAACTGACACAGAGTAATTAGCTTGCCCGAGTTGTTACTTTTAATTTGACTCACTTCTAAAAACAACCCATTTTCAATTTACGAAAACGTGCAAGCTTCAAAGTACTCTTCTCAAGGTGCTAAAATTTAGATTAGTGTTAGAACACCCATTCTTAGATAAGAAAACAAGTGCAGCAAATGTCGTTTTAACAGCTTCAAAACTAAGCTTCAGGCAAAGTTTCTGTGCTTCTTACCCCTTCGATACAATTTATTATGGTTGTAACTTCTCGTAAATTCTTATAATCTGCTACGTCAACAAAAACGGCTATGTCGAATCTGCCATGAGTGAAATATGCTTTGCTTACAGCCTCAATCTTTTTGACTGCAGATAAAATAACATAAGCTTTGATCGGTACAACTTTTAACAGTATACAAGCGTTCAACATTATTTTTATCCTCTGCTTTTTATCTCCAATAGGGTTTCCGTGAAAACCACACCTGCGAATTTTCCCATCCTTAAAACTGCGGCGTCTAAAGCCTCAAGGTCTGGCGCTTCTAGATCTACAACAACATCGTACCGCCCAAGGGTTGGAAATATTCGTTTAACCCCACTTAATTTACCCAAAAACTCGACAACATCTTCAAATCTACCATGCGAAGTTCTTATTAAGACACATGCGGAAAGCAAGCAATCAACCTCAATATCATATAGCGGAAATTGTTAATAAACAAAACTTTTTGATTCTATCGTGGAATTGAGGCATACCTAGAGGTTTCCTAAAAAAATTGATGTGTTTTCTAGTTTTATGATTTTGATTATTTGTGTTTTTTCCCTGTCATATATTTTATGTCGATTCCAATCATTTTTGTTTTTGCAAGTTTATCATGGTTTATCCTAGCCAATTTCTTCTTGGGATTCTCTGAAAGCTGTCGCACCATAACTTTCATACCATGCTGTTTCTCTAGCAAATCATCAATCAAGAACGCAGTTCCCTTAAAATGAACGCTTTTGTAAGCATAGTCACATTTGTCGGTTATCCCATAGTCTTGGACTGCTTGCCCCATCACCTTATTTTTGCTTTCAAGCAAACAAGTTTCTTTCTCTAATCTGCACAGTGAAAGTACAGACAGTTTCGCTTTTCATCATAACCATGGCTTAACGAAACAAGATAGGGCTCATTCTCCATGCAGAATGCTATGGTCACGTATTTGGTGGATTTCAAGATTTTCTTAAGCTCATCAGAATCAGTTATTTCCTGGTCTTTTCGACGAACATGAAACGACATCGCAAATCCAAAGCGAAAAAGTCAATATTAACTTTTAGAGTTCCGTTCAGTAAGCTTCCAGTAAGCCTTTAAAACTATTGACTTCAAAAAGTTCACAATATCTGGAGTGAATATCGAAAAAGCAGCCAAAGTGAAATTGAACGGAAATACCAGATAATGTTCAAAAATGTTACCCCAATTACCACCTATACTCCAAGGACCCAAAATCATTAACGAGAAACCCCACAACTGAAACACTGACCAAACCACTGTTTGCAACATCGCCCCCCCAAATCTCGATAAATACTTTGCTTTCCCCTCAACAGCCTCACCTTTGTAATTGCTAACAAAAATTTCCCCAGCAACACCACCAGCACCACCCGGAAAAAACGCATTAACAAGAATCTTTTCCAACATATTACCCGGAACATAATGACCAATCCAAGACCCAGGAAAATTCAGAAACGGGATCTCAACACTCCCAGTCGCAAAACGAAACGCAACAGGCAACCCATAAACAATAACACCCCACAATTGCCACAACCAAAATCTTTTACTTCGAAGAGTGGTCGTTACCGCGCTACGTAGTTTCATAGTCTCTCAAGAAACACACAGATTTTAAAAATCTTCCCGTAAGACAATAAATCAAAACTGCAGAGATCACCAGCAAAAACATAACTAATTACGAACGGCAAAGTTTTTTTTTAAGTACCAGAATTTTAAATCCATAGCTATGCGTACTCTCATTTTATCTTTAATTAATGGGAAAAACAATTGTTGGAATTGACTTATTCGTCAAACAACTCAGGACGTTTAAAGCTGTTTCTCCCGAATTACGATACTCCATTAAACCAATGGAAATAAAAGGAAAAATGTGCACCACAATCCCAAAAGCTGCGAAAAAACATATATGATCCAAGGATTCACTCTTTTTAAAAGTAGGTGATTTAGACGGTTTCATCTAACGACCAAGAAAACGAGATGCTGGTCACACCTTGGGAAGTAAAAGGCAAGGTAGACTATGAACGCCTAATACGCGAGTTCGGCACTCAACCACTAACAGACAAGCTACTAGAAAAGATAGCAGAGCACACGGGAAAACTTCATCTTCAGCTTCAAAGGCGCTTATTTTTCTCCCACCGTGACTTAGACACTGTACTAAATCTCTACGAAAATGGAACAAAATTCGTCCTGTACACGGGCAGAGGTCCTTCGGGACCAGTTCATATAGGTCACCTAGTGCCGTGGATTTTCACGCTACACTTGCAGGAAAAATTCGGCGTTCGACTATATTTCCAAATGACTGATGATGAGAAATTCCTGGTAGATGATAATGCGACTCTCTCAGAGACACGAAAATTCGCTTACGAAAACGCTTTGGATCTAATTGCTTTGGGCTTCAAACCTGAAGACACATTCATAATCTATGACGTTGAAGACATGGACTTGCTTTACGACATCACTTTGGAGGTTGCCAAACGCATCACTTACTCCACTGCAAAATCAACCTTCGGGTTTTCAGACAGCACAAACATAGGGTGGATATTCTGGCCTGCAATACAAACCGTGCCATGCTTCATCCACAAAAAACTAACAGGCGAGAATGTACCCGCATTGATTCCAGCAGCCATAGACCAAGATCCATACTGGCGCGTAGCCCGAGATATTGCACAGAAACTACGCTATTATAAACCAGCTCAAATCCACTGTCGATTTCTCCCAGGTTTAGGGCCAGGCGGAAAAATGAGTGCATCTGAGCCCGAAACCTCTATTTTCACCAAGGATCCACCAGAACTAGTTAAACGCAAAATCTGGAATGCCTTCACAGGAGGCAAAGCAACAGCAGCTGAACAACGAAAAACAGGAGCCGAACCAACAGTATGTTCGGTTTTTCAGTATTTCACCTATCTATTTGAGGAAGATGATAAAAAACTCATGGAAAGAGATCACAGATGCAGAACAGGCGCTATATTGTGTGGCGAATGTAAAAAAGATTTAGTCGAAAGACTCAACAAGTTCCTTAGAGAGCACCGCAATAGAAAAGAAAAAGCAAAAGACATAATAGAAGAATACCACATAAAACGTTAAAGTTTTTTATAGAATGTTATAGTGGCATCGCTATTTGCGCTTCCTATATCTATAATATGACCATAAGATTGTAAGAAATACCCACGCAACGAAGCAAACACGAGCAAAAGTGAACAGTTGTTCTCTCAGGAGCATATCAGAAGTGGCTATTCCTAACACAAGCAGAAAGGCCGCTACTAAAAGAAGAGGTATTGGCGGACTCTTCCTAAGAATGAAGCTCATAGCAAAAATATAGAGGCCGTTTGTCTTTTCTAATTTTCGCCTTAGGTCTTATTCTTCGACAATTCTTTTTCTGCTTCGCGCGCATCAAGAAAGAAAAAGGGGAAAAAGGTTACAGGATACATAAGGAAAAAATCCAGTTGAGTGTGGAAGTTGGCAAACTGAAGTAGATATGTTGATTAACTTCGCTTGCCTCTTTATCTCAGGGATTGTTAATTTGACTTTTGAGTTGATGGTATTCGAGGTAGATTATGGCAGAGGTCATTATGCTTGGAACCATTTTCGATTCGCCGTTGTAGACTCAAATAATTCCAAAGGCTATCCGGCAAACTTTGTCAGCATGCTGCCAATGAGAATAGATTCTGATGGGAAGATTCCAAGCGCTTTCACGAAGCTTTTCGGAAATGAAAGCTTGAAAATAGCTAGAGGATTATTAGCTGAATCCTTGAAGAAGGAACAAGGTTCTGCAATCAAAGCTGAGATAGTGAAAAGACTGAAACTGCTTGAACCTAACCCTGTCATTCAAATAAAATGCCGTGTATGCAAAAAATTCTTTAAAACTCGCAAAGAGAAAGCACGCAAACAGAAGCTCTGTCCAGAATGCATAAAACGATTTCGACAGAAAAGAATAGACAGAGATGTTGAATTGGTGAATTGAATTGGGAATGAAAAGTTCAAAGAAGAAGCCGTTGACTAAGAAAGAGCGAAAAGAGAAGAAGAAAAAGCGCAAGGAAAAGCGAGCAAAATAGCGCGATCTTCTGCTCTATTTACCAACTTTTGCATCATGTTTTTTCTTTTTTTGTATATTCTTCTTTTTCAACGAAGGCATGATTCACCCTCCAACAAGAACAGCGCAAGCTGTTGAGTGTCCTAAGACCTAATGCCCTATAATTCACATTGAATCTATAAATCAATCGATAAGAAAAAAGGGAAGGAAGGCGGAAGAAATAAATCAACAACAAGAAGTGAATAGATCGGGTGTTATCTCAAGCTTTTACTTTAGATATCTCAATTTTTAATGAGGTTTAATTTTTAATACAACCAACCAAACAAACCAAGTCTAATTTATTCCAATTTTTGTTCTGTTTTTTTCCAATTTTTGTTTTATTTTTTTCCAATTTTTGTTCTATGGGATTTAATACCAACTATATCAGTAAAATATTGGATTTAGTGGAATAGATAATGGAGCTTAAGAAGAGGCATTTATTTGGGCTACTAGCTTTAGCCGTGCTTATAGGAGGTGCTACAGGTGCCTACATCGTCAGATACACATGGCAAACTGACATGAACATGATTTTAGTGGAGTCCTATGAACTGCAATTACAGTTTTCGAATGGAACAGCAGTCTCAAGTTACGACTGGGGAGAGTTTAATCCTGAAGAGACAGGAAAAGATTTCACAGGTCTACAACTAAATTATACAGGAAATGTAGATGCCAACGTTACATGGAACAAAATCAATTTTCCATCAGGCTGGGATATGAACATCCGCTATACTGATGTAATTTTGGGGGATCAGCAGTGGGTAGAAGGCTATTATGTGGTTATGACTGCAGGAGAAGTGTTAACCAATGTCGTTATATCCCTTAGTCCAAACGCCGGGGCAGTGCCAAATCAACCTGAAACCTTCACTCTGAACTTCACGACAAACGAGTATACCCCATAAATAGCAAAGAAGAACTAAAATCAATATCCTCTACATTTCTATTGTTTAATAAAATAGGCTATCTGCATTGTTTCATGGACCGAATAGATATGCTTTCTGTGTAATCAAGGATAAGTGTGAACTTTGGCAAATTTTAAACCACCCTCCGCACCATTTAAATAAAAAAAGGGAAAGTGGTGCGGGTGACATCGCCACTTTAGTAAATACCACATAAAACTTTAAAGTTCTGAAGAATGAAAAGTGCCAATGTTGTTTGCTTCTCTAGAAGCTTTTTCCTTTCTTTGTCAGAGA
>CAYFXZ010000022.1:0-32866 GCA_964347245.1 uncultured Candidatus Bathyarchaeia archaeon
CGAGTTAACGTTTGGGTTTATATTTCAGATTGCTTTTGAAACCAAAGAGTGACTGATACGTTTCAAGCGTGGTTTTTAACAGTGACTTATGCGTTATGTTGTAGAAGGAAGTGAGTTAGTGAGTTCGAGTGTGAAGCAGACCGATTTCATTCCCGCTGGGCTTTTTAATCTAATGATGAGGGTTCTGCCAATAGTTTCTGTTGAGGCGTTGATTGTCGCGGATGGTGGCTTGTTGTTTTTGAAACGGAGAAATGAGCCAGTTAAGGGGGAGTGGTGGTTTCCGGGTGGCAGAATCTGTAAAGGTGAGTCCTTGGAGAGTGCTTTGCGTCGTAAGGTCAAGGAGGAGACGGGATTGAAACTTCTTGAGAGTAGGTTAATTAATGTATATTCGCGTGTTTTTCCAGAGCGGCATGACGTAACTGTTGCTTACTTGTGCAAGTGTAAGCGTGGCGAGGTTGTTTTGAACGAGGAGCACTCTGAGTTTGCGTTTTTTAAGAGACCGCCTTCAGGTTTGCATTCATGTCTCCGTGAGGTTATAGCTGATTCTAAATGGGAAAAATGCTTTGAGTGAATTGGGTTTTAAGTGGGCGCGAGTTTCGTTTTTCCCAAACATATATGTCTGAGGTCTGTTTAATGGCGGTTAGCGTTCGGTGAATTAATTGACTGAGGACAAAAACGAGACGGTGAAAAAGGATTCTGAACATAGGCGGTTTGAGTTTAACTTTCCCATTCTTACGTTTCGAACGAAGTTGTTCAGCGGAGTGTTCGATAGGCTTGGAGCTTTTCGTTTTTCGCGGTGGCTTTCTTGGATGGCGCTCGCTATAGTTCCAGTAGTGGCTGGCATTGGGCTTTTTTTGCTTGTTAGCAGTATTGTTAGTTTGTTGTGGAACCCGGCTGCAGGCGAGGTGGCTCGTGAGGCTGGTCTGGGATTTTATCTTTTGCTACCTGGAGTCAATCCTTACGTGCCCATATTGTACGGTTGGTTTGCCATATTCTGCGCCATCGCCATTCATGAAGGAGCTCATGGAATTGCGGCTAGGAGCCTTGGATTGAAGGTTAAGTCTAGCGGTTTGCTATTCTTCCTGTTTGTTCCCATGGGCGCGTTTGTGGATGTTGATGAGGAGGAACTTAAGAAAGCTTCAGGCAAGGTTTCTTCGCGGGTAATGGCTGGTGGAGTTGGAGGAAACGTTGTACTAGGAGTTGTTTGTCTTATCGGTGTTTTATTGGTTGTGGGTGGGTTGGCTCCGGTTGTTGACGGCGTCTATTTGGGTAATGTTTTGGAAGATATGCCGGCGGAGGCTGCTGGGTTGTTGCCGGGGGATGTTCTAATCTCGGTGGACAGTGTGCCGATTGGCAACATGGAAGAACTTAGGTTTTTGTTGGACGGCAAAACCTTGGGGGATTTGGTGGAGGTAACGGTTGCGAGGGGTGATATGTGGCAGAACCGATTTTCTACCGTTGTTAATTTAACTGTCTCTGAAAATAGCACCGTGATGGGAATAGGTGCAGCCAACTTAATGATTGAGGACCGGTTGAGAATTTACCAGAATGTTACTCCTCAGAGTTTATTGTTGTATATGATGCCGCCTGCCTTATTTCCGGGTTTAGTGCCTTTCTCAGATATGTTAACTCCTTTTTATCAAAGCTGGTTGGGTCCTCAATGGGCTGTCTACGCCAATTTACTATTCTGGATTTGGTTCGTCAACATCAATGTTGCAGTGTTTAATGCCTTACCAATTTATCCTCTGGATGGAGGGCGCATGTTTAATATTGCTTTAAAGAGGATCATTCATGGGAGAAGGAGCGAGAAGATAGTCACAGCAATAACCGCAAGCGTCACTGTTGCCTTGGTTGTAGGTTTTATCTTGATTATTGCATTGCCTTTCATCATATGATTAGTTTACGATTTGAACCTAAAACAAGTGGAGATGTTGAGCTAACGCATTTTAATGAAGAATTATTTAAATATGGATTCTGAAAGAAGATTTTGTGGTTTTGTTGTTTAGGACTGGTGTTTAAGGTGAAGGTTAGGTTTCTTGGGACAAATGGGTGGTATTCAACAGACTTTGGCAATACTTCGTGTGTGTTGATTGAGTCGGAAAGGTTTTATGTTGTACTTGATGCCGGTGACGGAATTTACAAATTGGACAAGTATGTCTTGGCTGAAAAGCCGGTTCACTTGTTTTTGTCTCATTTGCATTTTGACCATATCATAGGGTTTCATTTATTTGACAAGTTCAAATTCAAGGAAACCGTGAATGTTTACGGGTTTAAAGGGGTCAAGGATGGTTTGGAGATCATTAAACACCCTTATACGCTTCCGTTAAGTGATCTGTCTTTTCCAGTTGAGATCCATGAGTTAGAAGAAGGCAACTACAGTTTGCCTTTTCCTTTCTTTTGCAAGCTCTTGTTTCACTCGGATCCATGCTTGGGTTATAGTTTTAAGTTAGACGGCAAAGTGATTTCTTACTGCACGGACACGGGCGTGTGTGATGGTCTGCGTGAGCTCGCTCGTGACGCAGATTTGCTAATAACGGAGTCTTCGTTGAAGCCGGGGCAAAGGCTGGAGAATTGGGGACATATGGATCCGAGGGAAGCGGCTGAAATCGCTAAACAGGCTGGGGTTAAACAGCTCTTGTTGACTCATTTTGACGTCGGCAATTATGTAGCTTTGGAAGAGCGGCGTGAGGCAGAAGCAGCAGCGAAGGAGATATTCAAAAACACTGTTTGCGCATATGATGATTTGGAAGTTGAACTCTAATTTTGTGGTTTTTTATTGAGGTCCAAACTTGGAGGCACGAGCTTATTTTGCTGATACAAATTTATTTCCTTTAATGTAGAAGCGCCAAGGTTTGGTTTTCCACTCGCCAGCGTAGTCTATGCCTATACGTGTTGTCTCAACTATGTTTTCTTGTAGGATAGCGGGGACATCTTTGATATATAGTGGCGGTGCGGTTAGGTCTGTTTTGTTCTGTGAGAGGGATATGTTCATGGCTATGCATAGTTTGCTTGGGCCGTTGGTTAGGTTAGCATTTCCTGCTTGTTTGGTTCCTCGGCGTTTTATCATAATTTCTTCGCCTGCGACTGGTTCGAGGGCTCTTATGAGGACTGCTTCTGGTTTTCTGGGAGTTTGTCCGGTGGTTATGTTGAAGCAGTGATATAGTCCGTAGATGAAGTAGACATATGCGTGTCCTTTTTGTCCGAACATGACTTGGTTTCTTTTTGTTCTGCGTCCGCCGGAGCTGTGGGCAGCTTGATCTTCGGGTCCCAGGTAAGCTTCAGTTTCCACTATTCGGCCTGCCGTTGTTGTTGGGCTGGATTCATGCACTAAAATTTTTCCTAGAAGGTCTTTGGAAACTGTTATAGTGTTTCGTTTGTAGAACGGCCTTTGCAGAATCATAGTTTTGGATTAAGCGTCGTCGAACAAATAAGTTTAACTAAGCTTGTGAAAGAGAGTGGATTAGGTTTTTTGCCCTAATCGTTTGTGAAGTTGGAATATTGTTTTTAACAAAAAACTTATATGAAACTGTCTTGCCTCACATTTTTTGGGTAGAATGTAGTGAATGCTGAGCCAGTGGAGTTTTTGGCTAACAAGATTTTGGATAAATATAACAAGCAGCCGGTTGGCTGGACTGTTCTGAGGGATTATAAGGGAAATGTTTTGGTTTCAGGGTCTAAGGAAGGGTACATGTTAAAGATGATTATGATTAATCCTCAAGAGTACACTGGAATCGGAGTGAAGATTGATAATCCCCGTGAGTTGAGAACTCTCGTTGAAGGCGCCCCGTTCTTCGGGTATAGGCCTTTGGCAAAAGAACAAGTTGAAGAGTTGCTGACTAGTTTTTGGCGTGGAAAACAGCGGAATAGATTCATCTATGAGATTTTAGAAAGGAATCCCGTGCCCACTTTCGAGGTAGCAAAGAAGAGACCCAGCGCTGTGTTAGCTGGGCCTATCTTGTCTCATCCAGATCTCAGCACAATCTCGAAGAGTCAAAGAGAGCTGGAGTTGAAACTTCGGATCGGAGCAGAGAAGCTTTTCAGAGAAAAATACCCGCACAGGGCTGAGATGTACCGCTAAAGCGTTCTTCTTTTCTGATTAATTCAAGGACTATAGTTCTACGGGATAAGGTATTTTGATTCGTTTTATTGTCAACCGTTACCTTTTTTCCATTTCTTTTTTTGTTCACAATAACTACTTGTAACTATCGTTATAATCACAAGTTTTTAATAGTTGATGATCAAAGAATACCGTTCACAAAATTTAGGAGAAAGAAAGATGTCAATGTTAAATGATAAAAAGACTGTGACTATTGCCGTGCTTCTAATACTGACTTTTTCTGTTTCACTCGTTGCTGTGCCTTTAGCTAACGCTCATGATCCACCATGGACTGTTCCAAGTTATGCCTTCATTAACGTAGCACCTGATCCTGCTGGTCTTGGTCAATCAGTGACAATCGGCATGTGGCTACAAATGATACCGCCAACAGCTTGGGGTTCAACTGGTGACAGGTGGGAGGGCTTCAGGGTCACTGTCACAAGGCCTGATGGATCCGAAGAAACTTTAGGACCCTTCACATCTGATGATACTGGAGGCACCTTCACTATCTACACACCTGATCAGGTCGGCGACTACTATTTCGTATTCTATTTTCCTGGACAAACCATACTAGGAAAAAACAATGCAATCCCGTTTAACGTGTATATTGGTGACTACTTTGAGCCTGCAACTAGCGAGGCGGCACACCTTGTAGTTCAGGAGGAGCCTGTCCCGCCTCTTCCGACGGTTCCACTTCCAACGCAATACTGGACTCGGCCAATACAAGCGGGAAATGGTCTATGGCATACTATTTCTGGAAACTGGCTAGGTTTGGGCACGCACCCATTTGCCAACACAGGAAGATATTCTGCATCTAGCAACTACAATCCGTACTCTGAAGCGCCGCTGACACCTCATATTGTCTGGACAAAGCCTGTAGCGTTCGGAGGATTAACAGGAGGAGAATTCGGAGGCAGCGACACAAGCAATTTCTACTCAACTTCGCAGTACGAGCCAAAATGGGCGCCAATAATCATGAACGGCATAATGTACTACGATAATTACCCAGTAAGCTCAACTAATCCTTCAGGGTGGAGTGCAGTAAACCTGAAGACAGGAGAAACAATCTGGATCAACAACGCCGCTAACCTCGGTGGTGGCAATCCTGAACAGACTGCTTTAACATCCAGCGGCATAGTAACTGAACTTCGATGCGGTCAATTACTCAACATGTTGAACCCAAACCAATATGGAAACATCGCCTACTTATGGAGCACAGGAACTCCTGATGGAATCGTCTCCAGAGACGATTCCACTACATATAACCTGTTTGATGCTATGACTGGAACTTACATTCTGAGCATTGTCAACGGCAGTTCGTTGTACCTCACACAAGATAACGTTGGAGCTCTGATTGGCTACTTTGTCGACAATAGTGATCCAAACGCACCGACACTCAATATGTGGAACTCATCCCAAGCTATCTTATACTGGGAAGACCAGTATATACCAGGAGTTACTACGACGAGTTGGAGCTGGCGACCACCTCAAAACGGCGTTATTGCTTTCGAACGTGGAATAGTATGGACAAAACCATTACCTATTGAACTTAATGGCGTTCCTTTTGGAGAATATCTAATGTTTGGCATGCCCTTCCCAGCCCGCCTCGGAATAGAACAGGTTGTTGAAGATGTGGTGCTTTTGACTGCTGAAAGCGACCGCTTTTTCAACACTGGATGGGCTATTGACGCAGGCTACAGTGCAACCACGGGAGATCAGCTATGGATATTCAATCGAACACTAACTGCATTCACAAGAGACCAAATTTTCCAAGCTGGCGCTGGCAACTACTACTATATTCAATCGTCTCAGGGCAAAATAAGAGCTTACAATTTGCAGACAGGTAACTTGGAATGGGGTCCAGTACAGCTTACTGGTGACAACGGAGTCTGGAACGTTCCTAACCCCTACAACAGCATTGGCGGGTACAATGCACAAATTGCTGACGGCGTGCTTTACATTATGGGCTTCGGAGGCGACGTTTGGGCTGTTGACGCATCTAATGGAGAGCAATTATGGTTTACCAGCACTAACATTCTCATTGGCGCCGCTGGGTCTGATACGCCTTACGGTATTTGGCCACTTTGGGTCTTCAGCGGTGGTTCCGTTTCAGGAAACGGAGTTTACCTCCTCAACGTGGGTCACGAGTACAGTCCACCCCTTTTCCGTGGAGCACAACAACTTGCACTGAACACTACCACTGGTGAACTCATATGGAACATAATGGGTTTTGATGTTACAAACGCTGCCACTATAGTAGATGGTGTCGTAACAGTGTTGAACGCGTACGACAACCAACTATACTCATATGCCAAAGGTCCAACCGCATTGACCGTTTCTGCCCCTGCCGTCGGTGTTACAACTGCTAAATCAATTACGATAACGGGTACAATAATGGACATTTCTGCCGGTGCAAAACAGGAAGCACAAGCTGCAAACTTCCCCAACGGCTTACCATGCGTTTCTGACGAGAGCATGAGAGGTTGGATGGAGTTCGTATACATGCAGCAACCTCGCCCAACAGACATTACAGGCGTCCCCATAACCATAGACGTAATCGACGCAAACGGCAACTACAGAACCATTGGAACTACTGCGAGCGATGCAAGCGGCTTCTACAGCTTCGACTGGATTCCTGACATTCCAGGAAAGTACACTGTTATCGCGACATTCGCAGGATCAGAGTCATACTACAGTTCTTATGCCCATGCTGCCTTTACCGCAGATGAAGCACCTGCAGCTACTCCTCAACCGACGTCAATTCCTGCTTCGGTGGCTGACATGTACATTCTACCAGGGATCAGTGCTATAGTAATAGCAATAGTTGTAGTTGGACTAGTACTTATCCTGATGCTCAGAAAAAGGTAGTCAACCAACAAACCACAACCCTCTCCCCTCTTTTTTGGATAATCACAATATCATTGGCCTAGAAGAAATGGGCTAAGAGGGTTCTGGATGGAATGAATGACAGTCATGCAGTCTTGTCGCCTCTTTCATTTCTCCTTTAATTTGTCATCCAGAACCCCAGCAAACCTCTCAATGCTTAATTCTATTGGTCAAAAAAAAGGGGGTCTTTTAGGTTTGGTCTGGCATCTAAAACACATGTAGAGTGAGGTAGCCTCGTTTGTTGGAACTATTCTTTAAGCACCCTGTAACCTTTTCCTCTTTTTTGTTTGAGAGACTCCTACATTGTATCAAACGAAAAAATAGAACTATCAACTTGATCGTTTGTTACTGTACTCACGTAGTCACATTATTTTAAATGAAGAAAAAGAGATTATATATTATAAATTAATAGGAGAGAGAAAAAAACGTCAAAAACAGAGATAACTAGGACTATTGCTCTGATGGTAATACTAGTATTTGCCGCTTCAATTTTTGCTATACCTATCGTTAAAGCACACGACCCGCCTTGGAGAATTAAAACCTACTGCTTTGTCAATGTTGCACCTAACCCAGTAGGACTTGGTCAACAAGTTTCTGTTAACGGCTGGATTGACAAAGTTCCGCCAACGGCAGAAGGTTTCTGGGGCTCAGTGTGGCATGACATGACAATCACTGTTACGAAACCTGATGGAACCACCGAAACACTGGGACCATACACTTCAGATGCTGTAGGAGGAGTCTGGGACTGGTATACACCCGACCAACTAGGCGAATACAAGTTCGTTACCAACTTCCCAGAACAAGTTGCATACGATGACAATCCCTATCCATATTATAGCTTCTTCATTGAATTTAACAAAGCATTCCTAGGAGACATTTATGAGGCAAGTACAAGCGACCCAGCTTATCTCGTTGTGCAGGAGGAACCCATAGAGACTGCTTTTCCAGACACTCCGCTTCCAACTGAATACTGGGCGCGTCCAATAAACTCCATGAACAGAGAATGGTATGCTCTCGGCGGAAACTGGCTTGGACTGGGAGCAACAAGTTTTGGCACTACTGGACTTTACGAAAGCAATGGGAACTTTAATCCTTACACTACGGCGCCTAACAGTGCCCACGTTATGTGGACAGAGCCTATTGCTTTCGGAGGTCAAATCGGAGGAGAATTTGGTCCAGACGAAACAAGCCTTTACGCGACAGGAACCGCGTACGAAGCTAAATTTAACGCGGTAATCATGTATGGCATACTATATTACACTGAATATCCTGGAGCTGGCAACAACCCGACGGGCTTGAAGGCTGTTGATTTGCGTACTGGAGAAACTCTTTGGTCTAAACCTATCACTACGCCACTCAAATGCGGTATGATATACAATTTCATTACAGGCGACCAATACGGAGCTCACGCGTATCTATTCACTGCACCTGCAACAGTGGGATTCATTCCCTATCCGCTTGGAAATGAGTGGGAGATGTACGACGCTATGACTGGTGAATGGATACTAAACATTGCCAACGCAAGTTCTGGCATTTTGAGGAGAGGTGAAAACGGAGAACTATTAAGCTACACTGTTAGCGGAGGGATGTTGAGTTTGTTTAACATGAGCAAATGCATTGCAGCGGGCGCTCAAAAGAATCTCTTCTTTACTATATACAGCTCTTTAGAAACTTGGAGACCTCCTCTAGGATTTACTATCGACTGGAACGATGGATACGAATGGAGCGTGCCAATTGCAAATGAAACTGATGGCAACCCCGTAGACCTAGTAATTGAAAAAGTCAGTGACGATGTAGTACTTCTGACATCAACAAGTCTTTTTACACAGGTTCCTGGTGGACACACGGAAGGTTGGCGAGTTGACGCAGGCTACAGTGCAGTTGATGGGCGGTGGCTATGGGGACCAGTGAATAGAACATTGCTAGACTGGGGCGGTGTTGAAATTTCGGGTACAGGTGAGGGCGTTTACGCTGAATTCACGAGACAGACACGTACGTGGAGTGGCTACAGATTGGATACAGGACAGAAGCTTTGGGGTCCAAGTGTGCCTTCTAATAGCACTTGGGCTTACTATGATTTCACTGCTCCCAGCGTTGTTGGCTACGGCAACCTTTACACGTGGGGTCTAGCTGGAGAAGTATACTGCTTTGACGTGCAAACGGGCGACCTAAAATGGAGCTATAATACAGGTAACTCTGGCGTTGACAGTCCCTTTGGTAGTTGGCCTCTTGGCACTTGGTGGACGCATCACGTTCTTGCTGATGGAAAGCTTTACGTCAGGGCAGGTCACGACTACACTCCGCCCGTATTCAAAGGAGCGAAATTATACTGCTTGAACGCTACTACAGGCGAGGAAATCTGGAGCTCTCTTAGCTTCGACATCGTCGGTACGACCGCCTGTACAGATGGCTATATGGTTTGGTTTAACGGTTATGACAATCAGATATACTGTTACGGTAAGGGTCCAAGCGCAATCACAGTTGCCACATCTCCAAAGGTTTCAGTGGAAGGCGACTCCATTCTGGTGGAAGGGTTGGTGACGGATATTTCTCCAGGCACAGAGGAATACGTTAATTCTGCTCGGTTCCCGCATGGCGTTCCCGCTATTTCTGATGGAGACATGAGTGAATGGATGGAATATTTGTATCAGCAGCAGCCGAGGCCTACAGACGCGACTGGTGTTGACGTTACTGTTAGCGTGCTTGACCCAAACGGCAACTTCTACGAAGTAGGCACGACGGCAAGTGATGACAGCGGCTTCTACAAGCTGATGTTTGAACCTCTGGTTCCCGGCGAATACACGGTTTACGCTTGGTTTGGCGGCTCTGAATCTTACTATCCATCATACGCTGAAACCGCTATAAGCGTTAAAGAAGCTCCAGCAGCTACTCCAGAACCGACTCCTGCTCCAGCATCAGCCGCTGACCTTTACTTCCTGCCAATGTCAATTGGCATGATCATAGTAATAGTCATAGTCTTGGTTTTGCTGGTCTTGATGTACAGAAAACGGTAAGCTCGCAACAAAAGCGCACAAGTAATCTTTCCCCCTCTTTTTTTCGGGGTTACAAAATCATAGGCGTAGGAGAGGGCTGAGAGGGCTTTGCACAGAACATGCTAACAGCGGTAGTCGTTAGCTTGCGACCATCTTTCTTTTCTCCTTTAAGTTGGTGTGCAGAGCCCCAGCAAATCCTCCAAAGCGTCATTGGATTCATCTCTTGAAAACGAAAGGGTCTCTCAGGTTTAGCTTGGGAACTAAAACACTCGTATAGCAAGGTAGCCGGGTACGTTTTGGACATATTCTTTACGCATCCTGTAACCTCTTTCCCTTTTTTGTGTGGTTCTGATTGGTCAACGTGGACTGCACTAAACGCAAGCTTCTCTATTTACTTTATTACGGGGACACATGCTAGAAGAAAAGTAGTGTTAAAAGGAATCTAGCCTAAAGATTAGAGAATAAAGTCCCTTTAAAATATAATATGAGGAGTACTCAAGACTGTTGGAAGAGATTGCAACGAAAAATGAAGAGAAGAAAGTAGACGTAAAGGCTTTTACTCAAATTTTTGTGACAATAGTATTTTGGTCTTCTGCCTTTGCGGGGATCAGATCTGCCCTTCAAAATTACTCTCCTTTCCACTTGGCTCTTCTCAGATTCTTATTGGCTTCGGCGGTATTAGTTGTCTATTCAATTATCAAAAGAGTGCAATTTCCCAACTTAAGTGACATCCCCCGGATAATGTTCCTTGGTTTCCTAGGAGTTACTGTTTATCATATAGCATTAAATTACGGAGAAATCAGTGTTACTGCAGGCGCGGCAAGTCTCCTAATTGCTTCGACACCAGCATTAACCGCCCTTTTAGCAATAATTTTCTTAAAGGAAAAAATGAACAAATGGGGGTGGGTTGGAATTGCCACAAGTTTTTTTGGCGTTTTCTTGGTCACTTTAGGAGAAGGTCACAATCTTCAATTTGATTTTGGAGCAATCTTGATTCTTGTTGCTGCTGTTTCCACGAGCGCATATTTTGTTTTCCAAAAACCACTTCTAGAGAAATATGATGCTCTCTCTATAACCACCTATGTGATATGCGCTGGAACTTTCTTTATGTTGGTTTTTCTTCCAGGATTGCCACAAGCCATACTCTCAGCTCCATTCTATTCAACGCTTTCTATAACTTATTTAGGAGTTTTTCCAGGAGCTCTTGCGTATGTAACATGGACCCAGGCTCTCTCCAAGGCTCCTGCCTCCTTGGTTTCCAGCTTCCTTTATTTATCTCCGGTCTTGGCAATCTTTATTGCATGGATGTTGTTGAATGAAATCCCTTCTTTGGTTTCATTGGTAGGAGGCAGCTTTTCTATTCTAGGTGTAATGATAGTGAGTTACTTCTATCGATGATGCTTCTGAAAAGCGGCGAATAATCGATTATGTTTTTGGCTATTTTTCTCTTGTCCAGTACGGGCGTTTCAAATATGAATATATGTAATGACTGGCGATTGCCCCGTGTGTAGCGGCCACCGTGATTAATCTAAGCCCTCCTCGAACTACATCGCCTATTGCAAATACTCCTTCAAGACTAGTTCTTTGAGCATTGTCCGTTAAGATGAATCCGTTTTTATCTACTCTTATTTTGAGATCCTTGAAAATTGCGTCCTTTGGTACAATACCTATCGAAATTATGACGGCATCGGCGTTCTTTCTAAAGACTCTTTGCTGGTCCCTAATTACAACTCTTTTGACACTGTCTCTTCCCTCTATAGCTTTCAACTCGGCGTTCAAAACTATGTCAACCAACCCACTTCTCTTCACCTTGTCTACGTTCTCATCGAAGGCTCTAAAACCTTCTTTTCGATTGGCTAGCGTTATCTCTTCTGCTAAATTCAAAAGTTCAAGTGTAGCGTCAATGGCTGTATCACCCCCACCTATCACGACACCTCTTTTTCCCAAAAATACTTCTTTGTGAGACGGAAAATAATATACACCTTTACCATTTTTGCTGAACCTTTTTTGATTTCTGATATTCGGGCTAAATAACAAAAACTAGGCAACTTTTTCCTTTTTTAACGTGTTGATTCCTGCAGTATTCTTTTCAGAATAGTGACTCCGTGTCTTACTTTCAGTTTTTTCTCGCCTATTCTAGGTCTGTACTTTATCGGTACTTCAACTGTTGTGTAACCTTTTCTTTCCACAAGGCGATTTAGTTCTACTTCAATATCAAATCCTTGCGATTTTACCATCCAATTTCTGAGTATTTCTGTTCGTATCACACGCAAACCCGTTAAAGGATCATGCAAAGAAACGCCGTTAAATAAGCTATGTGCAAACGCTAAAAGCTTGTTTCCAAAGTAGAATGAACTTCGCACTGCTTTTGATTTTATATCTCCGCTGAATCTGTTTCCACAAACCATACCCACATGTGAGTTTCTTTCAAGTATCTCAATCATTTCGGGCACGTACTCTGCAGGATACGTGAAGTCTGCGTCTGTGAGAACCACATACTTCACGCCCAAATCTATATGCTGAAGCGCTTTTGCTATAGCATCGCCCTTGCCAAATCCATCTTGAAAAGCGATGTTTGCACCCAAAATCTTAGCGATTTCCACCGTTCTATCTGTACTGTGACCGTCAACAACAAGAACATTTGAAGTAGGCACGTTATCTAATAACTCTGTCAAGGTGAGTCCTATACCATGCTCCTCGTTTAACGCGGCAACTACTAGTTGTGTTGAAGAGCTTTCAAATACTAGATTTTCCACTTGCATAGCCTTCTCTCTTTCAATCAATTTCCATAAATGGGAACCTTCCAAGCTCACATGAGTTGCTACTAAATAAACCTTGTCATAAGAATAATGAAGTCTATGATGTTATTAGAGATTGAATTGCGGTTTAAGATTTTCAGAAAACATTTCCAATTTCTCTAGAAGCTTAGACCTCTGTTTCTTATCCTCAATAAATAGTTGTTCTCTCTTTGTTTGTTGAAGGACAGAATTATAAAATGTTTGAATATAATCAATGCTTGTCCCATTCCTTTCAAATAGCGATAGCGCAACAAAATAACTGCAAAGATAGATGCTGGAATAACAAATAGAAATAGTATGAGAGTCATTTCAGTTCCTAGCATTAAAGAAATAAGTATACAATGTATTCGTATATCTTGCAATGTAAACGTTAAGAATATTATAAAAACTGCATTATTTTTCTAGATGTGCACTAAATACGGGAGAGGAGAAAACAACTTGTATAAGCACACAAAATACTCAACTCTGCTTTTACTGATGCTACTAGTGTCAGCTTTTACGGTCGCATTAAGCCCCGCCATTGCACAAGTCGACGTAGCGCAAGTGATAATCTTGGTTTCACCTGAAGAAGGAGGAACCACAGACCCTGCACCAGGAAGTTACAGCTATGCTGAAGGAGAAGTAGAAATCCTAACTGCAATTCCAAACGCTGGTTACGAATTTGCTCACTGGATAATTGAAGGCGGCTTCGATTTAGAAAACGTCCCACCACTCATCTACCCAATTGACCCTGATACGGGAGATCCAATCAACATACCATTGCCGCCTAGAATAGGCACCGGATCAACCTATGAAAGCTTGCTTGTAACTCAGAATCCCCTGGCAATAGTCTGTGGATACGGTTACACTTTCAGTTACAAGGCAGTGTTCATTCCAACCACCCCTACTGACAGGTCTGACGCAGTCTTAATTGTAAAAGAAGCTCCAGGCGGAACAACAAACCCAGTACCAGGCACCTACACGTTCGGCGAAGGATCGAGCATAACTCTAACGGCAACTGCTAGTGAAGGGTACGAATTCCAGTACTGGACAGCCACAGGCACGGGTGAAGAAGCTGGTCATCCAAGTATTATTGTGGAAAACCCCTTAGCTCCAACTTGCGGAATCGGCTATACGTATGAGTATCAGCCAGTATTTGCGCCGGTAGGCACCATTGCAGGCGGCGGAGTACCAGTAGAATACCTCTATGCAATCATAGTAGTATTGGCAATCGTAGCAGTGATTGGAATCGGGGCTGCGTTAATGTATCGAAGTAGAGGCAAGTAATCCCTCATTCTTTTTCATTTTTTGAAGAAGATTTCCAGTAGCCAAAAGGAAAGGGGCTGAAAGGGCTTTGCACAGAACATGCTAACAGCGGTAGTCGTTAGCTTCCGGCAATCTTTCTTTTCTCCTTTAAGATGGTGTGCAAACCCCCAGCAAAATCCTTTCTTTTCTAATTTCAGTTTAAAACGTGTCGTAATAAAAACTGAACTTTCTTTTTGTGTCAACCAAGTGAAAGAAAATCATCAATATAAATCGGCCCAATTCTCACCATTACTGGTCATTATAAGCAACTTTAGCAATATTTAGCGATTATCTTCGTTTTCCGAAGTAGATAAGCAAACAAGACCAAACCAGAACTATTGACTAAAAGACAGTCGCTATACAATCAATGGAAAACAATTATAATGATGGAAACATCAATTTGGGCCACTCACCAAACTAAAAGCTGTTATCACAAGTTATGAAAGTAGGCAAAATTTCTCTTATTTGTGAAATGCCCATTCTATGTTGGAGACCATAATGAATCTATAGTTACTCTAGTAAGCATGAGAAAATAGCTATCAAATTATGTTACAAGTTTATGCTAATAATTGAAAATAGGGAAATCTAAATCAACTTCAAAGAACAAGGTTAAGTTGGAGGAGTTTACAATTAGAACGAAGCAGCGCAATTATGGTAAAGGAAAAAAAACCATAACTAGAACCTTCAGAATCAAAGATGACTGGGACATGATTCTGCATGAAGAGGCAGAAAGGCAAAAAATAAGCGTAAACGCACTGATGGATAAAATCCTTCGGCGTTTTACGCTTTATGATCGCTATACTGATAGACTTAGCATTATCGGTCTTCCGAAAAGGACCCTGATGGCAATAATTCAATTCCTACCAGATGAAAGAATAATTGAAGAAGCCGAAAACACGGCGTCTCTTGATGCAATAGATTTCTTCAATTCACTGGGTTATCCTCAAGATTACGAAACTTTCAAATATCTCGTAATTGAACACTTTGGCAGTCCAGAATTTGCCAGATGGTTTCAATGTTTTTATCATTCACTAGAAACCCAGGATCTTTTCCATCTACAGCACAATTTAGGCCGAAAATGGAGCGTTTTTATAGAAACCTACCTAAGAACAATTCTAAGAAAAATAGCGAATATTAATGTGAAATCAAGAGTCTACAACTATGCTGTTACCCTAAGAGTTTCAAGCCTACCAACAGTTAAACGATAGAATATTAGCTATTGAGGCATCTGGAATAACCTTTAAACAGAATTTACGAGCTTGAATTCTCAGATATAGGGGACATACCGTCTATTTTCAATAGCCTTTCTCCGATTTCTTCGGCACTTTTTATCATAGCGGCAGATTCTTCTGCTATCAATTCCAGTTTTTCTATCTTTTCAATTGTGAACATGTCTTCTCGAGGATCCGCAAGATGAACCAATCCAATAATATTTCCTTCACTTTTTAGAGGTATTAAAGCTACAGACTCATAGCCACTGTAATTGCATAGATTACGTGTGGAACCAATAAACTTTCTTTGTTTATCCGTTATGCTGTTGAGAAGATGCGTTGTACTGTTTGTCCAGAAACTTCCTTTTTTTGAGAAGAATGGGAATCTGGGAGTGATATGTCCCCTAATAACGTTTCCACACATGCAATCTAAAAGTTGAGAACCATTTTGATCGTACATTACTTGGTCATAATCATCTTTAACTAACAAACTGTTTTCTTTCAGAACGAAGAAGTCGGGAGTACCTTTATGAACGACAAATGGAAAATCTCCGTTCTCCTGCAATCTGATAGACGAACTCTGACAATCAGAAACCGTGGCTATTCTGAACAGGATTTCTTTAAGGACAAGTCTTAGAATTGAGTTATCATGTTTTCCGAAGCTATCTGAGAGTCTAATATCTTCCAAGGCTTTTCACTATTCTTTCGCTTTAGGATTATTTAATAAGTAACGTTTGCAGTATAATGCAAAGTCTTGCACTGTGTACGCTCATCTTATTAGCTGAAAAATACAATCTCCCAAAGAGGGAGGTAAATCTTGGCAAGAAAAACAGTTTTTTCTTGTTATCCAAGCAGTTCTAGCATGGATGATTTATATTCAGACGAATATGTTTTCCAACTGCTTTTTCTTAGTCCTGAAAATCATACCGTAGAAGCTTGGGAAACCAATTTCATCGAGAGCGAAGACTTGGTCAGCCATCTCAAATCAGGTGGGTCAGTGTTTATTAGTTCAAAGAAGCAAAACCGAAGCTCCACTGGAAATTGCGTTAAAGAAATGAAGGAACCAGCATATTTCAGACGTGTTTAAAATTTTCGGCAAAACTGATTTATCAAAATTGTCCAAAAGTATATCAGAATCAAAGCTACAGTTAGGAGGTGAATAAATGAATTTTAGTGAACTAAAAGACCAAGATGTCTTTGTAGACAACCAGAAAATTGCAGAAGTTAAAGACGTAGTCATAGATCCAGAGGAATGGAAAATAACTCATCTTGTAGTCGAGCTTACTAAGGATGCAGCTGAAGAAATACTTGGTGCGGCTTATGCCGTGAAAAGCGTGCTTAATAGAATAGCGATTTCAGCTTTAGAGAAGGGGATGGCTTGCTGCACAGATAAGGGTGTTGAAATAAAAGTTTCGAAGAAGCAACTGCACATTTATCTAAGGCCCGTTTAAACGCACTTGAAAAAAAGCTGTGTCCTGAACTAAAGGGGGTGATTTGGTGAGTAAGAAAACTAAGAAGAAAGCTAGGAAGAAGATGGAGAAGGCTGAGAAGAGCTGCGTTTATGTTTGTGATTGCTGTGGCTGCGAAATAGTATGTACAACACCCAGTGAAGGTCCACTTCTTTGCTGCAACCAAGTAATGTACTGTTGCTAGCATTATTCAAATTAAAGATAGGCAAGCATCATCTACTGCATTTTTCGTTGCCTTTTTTGTTTTATGATGGAATTATTATTTGCAACTGCAAATACTCAGAGAGTGGTTAATCAGAGTAGAATAGGTAGTAGCGACCAATAGCTCTGACCACAATTATAATAGTCTTTTAAAGACTTACAATTGAAGCTCTCATAGCTTCTGGTTTAACTGCCATAATAGTTTCTTGCGTCTAGTGTCGTTTGGTTGGTTTGATTAGAATTAAATCCAAACAAGGTCTTATAAATTGCTTGCTAAATAACATGTTATAGAACCTTTTCACACGTCATTTTTATTAGGTCTTTTGCGTCTGAAATAGGATACCCCGAATAGTATTTGCTGAAATATCCGAAGACTTCGATTTGCTTCTCCAAGAAAGGCTTGATTTTGTCCGCCCAAAATTTTATCTTCTCAGCCTTGTCTATTTCTTTTCTGCCTAAAGTTCCGTTAACTTGCCTTCGATCCCCTTCCCATCGTATGTAAATAAAGTTGGAAGTTACGATGCTGAGTTCAGGCATGAAAGGGCTATCAACCCACACTAACACAACATTGTTATCTCTCAGAACAGAATACAGTTTTTCATTCAGCAACTTTCGATTTCTAACTTCAACCGCATAACGATGCGCTTTATGTAGGCTCTGTAGAAAATCATCCAGCAAAAGGGCTTGTTTGGCTCCGAAAGCATAAGGAAACTGAAGCAGCAAAACGCCAAGCTTATCTTTCAGCAAATTAACATGTCTTAAAAAGATTGCAACTTCTTCCTCGCAATCTTTCAACATTTTAACGTGAGTTATAACCCGCGGAAACTTCAAGGAAAACGTGAAGCCTTCAGTTGTTTGCTCCTTCCAGTCTGCCACGTTTAGTATGCGGGGAATCCTATAAAATGTGCTGTCAACCTCAACCGTGCCGAACTGCCTTGCGTAGTAACCCAAGTATTCCTTCGAAGACAAGGTTTTAGGGTAAAAAAGTCCTTTCCAGAAACTATAGCTCCAACCCATTGTGCCTACGTGAAGCGCCATCTTTCTCTACTCCTTGCCCTTAAGTAGTAGCCAATTCTTCTCACCAGCCTTCTTCAACCGCACTAAAACATATAGTCCCTTCAGCTTCTTGCCCTTCAAAGTGAACTCCACCATCTTCTCGTCCCAAACCTTAGCTTCATACTCACCTTTATCCCAAATCTTAACCGTGCCAGCGCCATACTGCCCCTTCGGAATCTCTCCTTCAAAACTTGCATATTCAAGCGGATGATCTTCAACCTGCACCGCCAACCGCTTTACACCAGATAAGACCGGCGGGCCTTTCGGGACTGCCCAACTTTTCAAGACACCATTTTTCTCCAGCCTCAAATCATAATGCAATCTTCGAGCATGATGTTCCTGAACCACAAAAATCGTGCCTTCACCTTTTTTTACTCCGCCAATCGGTTCCGTTGTAAAGCTGAAATCACGTTTCGAAAGATATTCACCCACCTCAGCACGCTCTATCTGATCTATAGTGCATTCGGAAGGTCGCTTGTCGCCTCTCAAGCCAGTGAAACGCGGCATCCGCAGCCGCCCATCTTTTGTGACAATCTGGTAAGACACTTCGCAGACCAATTCAGGCTTAAGCCAGGTTATCTCGTCAGGCAAGTCAACGTCGAGCGGTGCTACATCTGTTTTCAAATGTTGAAACCTTTCTAAAAGCTTCTCCAACATTATTTGCGAAAACCCCGTTCCAACCTTACCCACGTACACCAGCCTCCTATTCTTGTAAAGACTCAGCAAAAGAGCCCCAAAAGTCTCTGCTCTGGCGCCAGAACCCTTTGTGTAGCCCAAAATCACGCAGTCGCAGGACCTTAGCTTTTTTATCTTCAACCAGCTCCCGCTTCTCGCACCTGACTCGTAAGGACTCGCCTTTTTCTTAGCTACTACTCCCTCCAAACCCTTTTCTAAGGCTGCATTATAGTAAGCTTCACCTTTCTTCTCCACAAAATCTGAAAGCAAAACATGCCTGCCCTCCTTCACCGCAACCTTCAAGATTTTTTTTCTCTCAGTCAAGGGCAAGCTAACAAGCGGGACATCGTCTTTCTCTAAGATGTCAAAAACCACGTACACTACAGGTAAACGTTTAGCCTGCAGCTCGATTTCTACTGGTGATGTGGCTTGACTTCTTTTAAGCAATTCTTGAAAATCTGGTTTGCCATCTTTCATCATGACTATTTCGCCGTCGAGAACAACGTTACCTGTAAGCTGTATCAGTTCTTCAAGTTCGGGAAAAACGTGTTTCAACTCTTTTCCTTTACGGCTTCGTAAGCTTAATGTTTCGTCAACGTAGGCTATGGCTCTAAATCCGTCCCATTTAATTTCGAAGAGCCAAGCGTCACTTGAAAAAGGTTGAGCAAGCCTAGCAAGCATAGGCTTGTAGGTCCGTGTCATTTCTTTTCCAACTGCTTAAGCGTGTCTTTGAGAGCCACCATAAGCCCTTTGACTTCTTTCTGTACAGGTTTTTCGATAGTGACTGTTTCTCCTTTCAGCTTCTTTTTGATGAGTTCTTCTACTTTCTGTTTGTAACGGTCTTTGTACTCTGTTATGTCGAACTCTCCAGATAGGTCGCTGACGATTTTCACAGCCAAGTCCAACTCGGCTTTTTCAGGTTCCTTGAGGTCTTTTAGCTCCTCAAAGCCTCGGGGGTCAGTGACGTCGTAGGCATATCTCAAGGTTGTCAGGATTAATGCGCTTTTATAAGCGTGTACCAACGCTGGGTACTCTTTAGTGCGCAAAGTTATTCTTCCAACGCCCGCTTTTACCTTTTTTTCAAACGCTGTCAGCAGAAGGCTGTAGGCTTCAGCACTTTTGTCGGGCATTAAGACGTAGGACCTGTCAAAGTAAACCGGGTCTACGGCGAAGTAGTCGACAAATTTATCGAGGCGAATGCGCTTGTCCGATTCGGGTTTAACGGCTTCAAGTTCTTCCTTTTCGAAGACTATATATTCATTCTTCGCTATTTCAAAGCCTTTTGCCACTTCTTTCCATGGGATAACTTTTTGGTCTTTAACGCAAACTTTTTGGTACTTAAGCGGGTGCCCATCCGTTTTATGTAGGAATCTGAAGGAGATTCCTCGGTCGAAAATCATAGGGTACAGTTTTACTGGAACGTTGACTAAGCCGATTGCTAGGCTTCCTGTCCAAATCGGTCTTCTTGAAACACTAACCGTTGATTTCTTTTCCATACACTTTACACCGTTAATCTTTGCTTGTTATAAAAAATATTTTGCCAAGGGTCTTTTTCACGTTTGACTACACTGAAAATATTGAATTCGGTGGGCTTTATTCCTTTCTTGACTTCACTCCACTCCAAAGGGGTTGAAACTGTGGCTTCTGGTACGGCTCTCAAACTGTAGGGAGATACCATCGTTCTTCCGTGCGAGTTTTGAAGGTAGTCTACGAAGACTTTGCCTGGCTTTTTGGTTTCTTTGAATTCTGATACCACTAGTAGTTGTTCGTTGGCTAGTTGTCGCCCAATATTGTGTACGAAAGTTCTTGTTTCCTGAAAGGTATATTTTGGGAGAATTGGGACTAGAACGTGTAGACCTTTTTTTCCTGAAGTTTTCACGTAGGATTCCATTCCCAAGTTGTCAAGCTTTTCCTTCAGCAATAATGCTACTATAGTTGCTTCTTTGTATTTAGCCGGCGGTTCAGGGTCCACGTCGAAGAAGACCACGTCGGGTTTTTCTCGAGAATCTGCTGTGGAAAATGGTGTGTGGATTTCTACGGCTGCAATGTTTGATAGCCAAATCAGCGTGTCAAGATCGTTGCATAAGACATACTTCACGTCCCGCTTCGCCGTTTCTGAGTAGATCTTTATAGTTTTTACCCATGATGGAGTTCCTTGCGGAGCATCTTTTCCATAAAATCCTATTTGGTTTATGCCGTCTGGAAATCTGGTGATAACTAGCGGTCGGTTCGCCAAGAAACCAAGCATTTTCGGCGCGATTTTAATATAATATTCAATAACCTGAGCTTTCTTAATTGCCATTTTGGAAAAAAGAATTTTGTCAAGGTTTGTAAATTCGACTTTGGTTAGTTTTTCACTCATGGTTACCATCAAGCCAGATAAACACTCAAAAATGGTCGCAAGCAAGATTTAAGCAGTACTTTGCTGGTTTAGCATTGTAGAGACATCCATAGAAGAATTTTTAGGAATCTTTATAGTGTATACTCGTTTTCGATATGTCAAATCTCTATTTCTTCCTATCTTTATTCCTTGGTTCTATGGCAACTTCAGGATTTTTTCCTTATTAGTTGATAACCAGCTTTTTGCCATGCCATCATACCACCTAACACATTAAATACTTCTCGGCGACCTTCCCGTTTCAATATGCTAGAGGCTAAACTCCCACGATTTCCCACACTGCAGATAACTGCCACAGCTTTGTCATCTGGAACCAGATCTAACCGTTCTTCTAGAATACCAACATAAACATGTAAAGAGTTTTTAATGTGGTCTTCACGCCATTCCTTATCAGTTCTTACATCCAGCACAATTAAATTGTCACTATGGTCTAGCCGTTTCTTCAGCTCCTGAACAGAAAGCAAACCTAAATGATCTATTGGATGAGCAGCAGTATACCAAGATTCTAACCCACACGCTTCTGCACCCGCACAAAGATGGCCCTCTATTCGATCATAGCCTAACCTGATTAAGTAAGAAACCGCTATTTCCAATTGTTTTCTGTTTTCCAAAACAAGAAGTATCGGTTTATCATATGATAAAAGCCAACCAGCATAGCCTGGAAGCCCTTCCATCCAGATACTGTAAGAACCGTTAATGTGAGAACCCCCAAAAGCTGAAGGCTCACGCGTATCAACAACCTGAGCACCTTGGTCAATCCATTTCTTAAATTCAGCAGATGACAGTGCAGGAGGATCTGGGAGTTTTAACAATAATTTTGGACCTTCAAGATTGTATTCCTCCATCTTTCCGAAATACGGCGGACGTTCAAGGCGTTCAGCAACCTTGAACCTAACAAACTCTTCACACGACTTCTGAAGCAAGGGGTTGTAACGGCGCTCCAAACCCAAGCTACTCCATTCCTGTTCGCTAATTGCTCCACCGCATAAAGACCCCGCACCGTGAGCAGGACAAAGTATCACACCGTCACCCAAGGGAAGTATCTTGTTGAAGAGGCTGTTGTAAAGTGTCTCTGAAAGTCTCAAGGTCTCTTTTGGACCGTAAAGATCGGTTCGTCCCACATCGCCGACAAATAAGGCGTCACCAGTGAAAATCATAACGGCATTATCATCCGAGTTTGGGTCAACCAGCGCGTATGACATGCTTTCGTCAGTATGACCTGGAGTGTGAATAGCGATCAACTTCATCTTTCCGAAATGGAAGATTTGCCCGTCCGTCAGGGTTTCTCCATACTTGAAGTCTAAACCTGGACCATGATAGATTCTTGCGCCTATTTGATGCGCCAGCTCACAAGAACCAATGACGTAGTCCTCGTTACGATGGGTTTCGAAGATGTATTTTATGTTCTGTTCTTCTTTTCGGGCAAGTTCCATGTAGACTTGACAGTCTCGACGAGGATCAATAACCACGGCTTCCTTTTTAGAGCCCACAAAATATGAAATGTGAGCTAAACCTTCCGATTTAATGCGCTCAAAAATCAATTTCTACCCTGTACTTCTATGGCAAAACGTTATTATTAAGATACCTGAGGATAGGATGCTACACAACCCACTAGTGGATTTTGTTTAAGCAATAAACTCTGACAATTCTTCTTATTTTTTTAATTGAGTATAAGGGTAGAAACATCAGTAGATCTCTAGGGTTGGAATCAAGTAGTATTGGATGCAGATTTCATGGCAAATTAGCCTCATTAGGGTAGCCTCTGCTTTCCCAATATCCCAAGTAATCCGCGTTTTCCGATACCTCGATTTCTGTTATCCACTTAATCCATTTGTACCCGTATTTGCTTTCAGCCACTAGCTGAAATGGAAAACCCCTTTCAGCTGGAAGAGTAACATTATTCATTTTGTAGGCAATAAGAATGTCATTATCTAGCAGGTAATCAAGAGGCAGAGCTGTTGAATATCCGTCATAAGCGTAAAAGATCACAGCTACGGCTCCCGGATTTATTCTTACCTCGTTGAGAAGGTCTTTCAGCAAAAAGCCTTCCCAAAGAATTTTTACAGACCAACCTTCAACACAATAGAGAGTTACCACTTTCTGGTAATTCTGGAATCCGCTAATGACTTCATCATAAGTATATTCCTTTGATTCATTCACGAGGCCTTTTATGGTTAGGCTATAGGTGCTTAAGTCTATGTTTTGTGGTCCTTTGATGGAGTTTTCTCGGAAGCTGCTTATGGATGATAGGTATTCTCCTTCGTATTCGCGGATTTCTTCTGGGTGTAAGTTTATTGGAGGAGACGCTGTTGGAGTAGGTGAAGAAGTAATAGGAGAGGGCGTGGGGGTTTGCGAGCGATTTGGGGGTGAAGTTGAAGTAGGTGTCGGCGAAGGGAAAGGTTGCGGTGAAGGTGGGGGATTTTCTAGCATAATTTGCCAGTAGATCCCCGTTAAAATTAGAGCTAGGAATAGCGACGTGGTTGAGATTATTAGTAATCGTTTGTGTTGTTTTGCTTTTTCCACTTTCTTCACTTCCTGAGTACAATCCTAGATTTTAGAGGAGGTTGAATCCTTCTAATATGTGGATTAGCATTATGAAATAAAGTATTATTACTGTGTATATATGAACGCCTCTAACGACTCTACTTAGGTTTCCTATGTTTTGATACCTTTCTATTATTCCAGTTAAGACAATTAATGATAGTAGTAAATACAGAACGAATCCTTCACTTAGCGTTTGTAATGATCCGGTTAGTCTACCAACATTTTGAGCGAAATGCAGGGAGATTAGCAGAAAGGCAAAAAGATTTCCGAAAACATGAATTTTAAGAATTGTCTTGTAGTTTTGTCGTCTTTTACGTTTTAGAAAATAGTGAATTGGGTTTGAGATTGCCACGTATGATGTTGCTATTAGACCAAGCCAATGGATGAAAAGATAGTTACCTATGAAAAAAGTTAGTCTATACCAAAAAACATAGGCTACAATTGACAAGACAACGGTAACTAACAGAAGTAGTATTGTTAACCAACATTCTAAGTTCCTATGATATTTCAAATTTTAGGCCTCAATGTGCAAAATGAAATGTAAAGAATTCTAATTATATTCAAATGGTAACTTGATCTAATGAATTTGTGTTTATCGGGAATCACCCCACGACGTTTCAATTAATGTTGTTGTGTGAAAATTGGGTTCGAAGCTAATGCTTCGATGCCGTCTCATCCTGTTGGTTTTTTAACCAGTAAAGCATTTCTTGTGAAAAGAACTTTTCGCTGGTTTCGAAAATGTACTTTCCCATTTTTAAGAAAGCTGTTTTTTCCTTGTAGCTTTTTGGTGGTTTTGCTTTCAATTAAGAAAGTATGTGTTCTTGTTGGTGTTAGCTTGGGTCTTCGACTGGTCGAAGTTTATACAAATTGTGACTTGTATTTTTTTAACTATCATTTGAAAAACTGCAAAGGCAAATCTTTTGAATTCAGTATTAGCTGCCTAGTTGCCTCTAACCAGTATTGTCAAGCTTCTTGTTAATAGGGTTTCGATCTCTTGAAAGTCACATTTGTTACAAAGGCGACGGAGGAGGACCTATTTACCCCTCACCTGTTCTGTATCGTTCTCAGAATAGCTTATGTGTTGGCAATTCTGACAAAACATGAGCCACTCTTCCGAGCCCACATCTTGGCTTGTCTTAAAGGCATATAGACCAGCATCGTTAATGACAAACACGCAGCCGTCGCCAATTGTTGGGTTTCCAAAACCATTGCTCTCCAACACGTAGGACCAAAGTATGCTTCCGTCTGTTTCATTAATAACATAGAATGTACCGTTCAACGACTGGTAGTAAATCGCGCCGCAAGCTCCAGCTGGACTACAATAGCTTAGGTCCTGATAGGTTCCGTCATGGAGCTCTATCGTGTGCCACAATTCTTCTCCCGTCATCAAGTCAAAAGCAAACATCTCGCGCGAGGTGGGGATGAATATTTTACCATAGTGCACCAAAGGGGTGCTTAGGGTTCCCACCGGAAATTTGCGTATCAGATCTCCGGTGGTTTCATTCAACACGCATGTATACCCCTCTGTTACTGGTCTGCAAGCTTGGATAACCATTCCATTGTAGATTACAGGGGAGGAGTCCCATGATGATCCATAGTTTACATGCCATATCGTATCCCCTGTTGTTGCATTAAAGGCATACTGGCTTGGAAGAGCTGAAACAAAAACCATACCATCGTGATAAGCCACGGAACACACCACTTTACCGATATTTTGATGCCATATATGATTTCCATTGGTTTTGTTTAATGCGTAAACGGATCCCCAAGTTGTATAGTAAACATAGTCGCCGCAAACAAGGGGACACCCAACCCATGAGTAGTCATCGGACCCTATATCCGCAAAATGCCAAATTTCCTCTCCCGTAGTTCTGTTTAACGCTATTGCCCTCGGTCTATCAGAAGCTGGTAGTAGGGGAAGCAACTCACTAACATAGATAACATCGCCATCTATGCATGGAGAGACAGTGCACTCTCTAACGCGTTTATTCCAGATTATTTCACCATTTGAAGCGTTTATTGCGTATATCATGTCGTGCGCCTTTGAAGAGGCGTAAAGTGTGCCATCTTTATAGGTTGCTGTGAAAGCATGATCGTTTCCAGAAACAGTGGGTTGCATCCACAGCAAAGCATATTCGCTTTCGTTTCTTGAAATATGAAGATAAACAGCGACTAGTAGAATTGTGCCAAACAAAAACATAGATAGAAAAGCCAACAGAAAGCTTTTCGTCATTTTGAGTCAGCATACTATATTGCAGGTTTCGAAAAAAAATTTTTCGTTACTGTTTTTCAGGATGCAAAAATCAGCATTTGCAATCCGTTATCTTAGAGTATTTGTAATTTTTACGTTGAAATATAACATAAAATGTTAATTATTTATGAATCACACTAAAAAATTGTAATGATTTTGATATCTGTACGAATTTCAGCGCTCTTGGTTGTGGAAGATAAGTTCTTTTTTTGGGGTTTTTCGTTTTGTCTTAGAAAAAGCTGCTTAATCTGTTTTAGTCATTCATAAAGTCTAATAGAGGTATTAGATAATCGATTTGTAGGTGAATTTGTCAAGTTGGTTGTTGACATAGCTGTTGGAGTTTCGGTTCTCGTCATTGGAATTGTGGTTATGGCTTATTCCAGCGAGAAGGCGGTTGGGCGTTCGGTGAGAATTGCTTCAGCTTTGAAGGTTTCTCCGCTTGTGATCGGCCTCGTACTAGTTTCGGTAGGGACGGATTTGCCGGAGATTGTCAATTCAATCACTTCCTCGGCGATTGGTCATGGAGACATAAATGTTGGTGATTCGCTTGGATCTGCTTTGACCCAGATGACTTTGATACTGGGGCTTCTTCCCTTCTTGGCTGGAAATTTGAGGGTGAAGAAGAGGGAGGTTTTGGTTGTTGGAGCTTGTGAGGTTTTAGCGCTTATACTGGCGGTGTCTATGGCTGAGAAAGGGTATTTTACTCGGACTAACGCGTTGTTCTTGATGGCCAGTTGGATAGTTCTTGTATTTTTGGCTAGAACCATAATGGGAAATAATGATATGGAAAAAGAGGTGGGAAAGCTAAAAGTCAAACGTAAACTTCGTCAAAGCTTATTTGATTGGGTAATAGCCATTTTAGGCTTCGTAGGCGTTGCTCTTGGAGCCTATTTGGTGGTTCAATCAGTGATCATACTTTCGGCGAGTTTTAGCATTTCTGAGTATCTTGTCAGCTTTTTCATAGTTGCGATTGGAACATCGCTGCCGGAGTTGGTGGTTACTGTAACGGCTCTGAGAAGAAAAGAATACGAGCTTTCAGTAGGAAATATTATTGGATCTTCACTCTTTGATGCTTCTTTCTCGATTGGGATTGGCCTATTCTTCTTTCCCCAGGCAATATCTGGGGCACTAGCTGTTCCTACTGGCTTGTACGCAATTTTCGGTTCCATCTTTGCAATATTGGTACTTGCATTAAATAGGAAGGTTGACAAAAAATCGGGAGCATTATTCGTTCTTGTATATTTGCTTTCCTACTCCCTGATGACTGCTTAACGCTTTTTATTGTGATGTTTACGCTCTGTTTGTTTTAGGGTGAGAAATTTACAAAATCCTAATGCCTTCAAGTGGTTCCTTAAACCTAAGAAGATGCTTATAGGAAGGCTAATTTATTAATAGAACAAAATTATTGGCATGTCACGCTTGAAGAGTGCCTTCTTCCTTGTTTTTGTTTTGACGATTTTCTCTATAGGATTTGCTTTTGCTTTTTTAGTAAATTTCGATTATGGTAGCATTGATGTGAGTAGATTCACGATTCCTGGAGAGCCGGAGATTGCTGCTTTGATGTATAAGCCTAGGGATGTGTCTAAAGCTAGTCCAGTATCCGGGGTTGTTCTCTGCCATGGCATTAGCGAGTCGAAAGAGATGCTAAGTCAAATCGCCCTGGAGTTGGCGAGGAATGGTTTTGTAGCTGTTTCAGTTGATCTAGTTGGGCATGGTGATTCAGGGGGTTCTTTTGGAGGTTTTGGTTTCGATCCTGTCGATAAAACATTGGGATTGGGTGATGCAGTTCAGTTTTTGATTGAGCAAGATTATGTTGATTCATCTGCAATTGGTCTTGTAGGTCATAGTTTAGGTGCAGGCGCCGTTAGAGCCACCGCCGTAGTTTTTGATAAGGTTGCTGCCACAGTTTTTATTGGCGGAGGTTTAGGTGAACCTGTTGAGCCTCTTGAATATGGGGTTCTTAATTCTACTTTTCCGAAGAATCTGCTGATTATTGTTGGTAAGCATGACGTTTTGTTCGATTTGGAGGAAACTAAAGAGGAGCTTAGCTTGGCTTTTGGAAATGTGTCTGAGATTGTAGAAAGTGAGGTTTATGGAGAGTTTTCTGATTTTTCTGCTCGAAGCCTTGTTGTTCCGGAAACCACTCATTTGTTTGAGTCGGCTGATCCGGCTACGGTTTCGGCGGTTGTTTCTTGGATGAGAAAGGCGTTGAGAATGGATGATGTTGGTGGAGAGGTTAACTTGACGTATTTGAACAGGGAACTAGCTGTAGGAGTTGGGTTAATCTCATTTGTTATTTTGGTTTTTCCACTTTCTTTGATTATCTTTAATCGTTTTTTTGGGTTCGACGAGGCTGAGAGAGTTGTTGAAGGAATTAAAGATTGGGGATTGCTGATTGTTTGGGGTACTCTGGGTCTTGGTTTGTTTTTGCCCATGTTTTTCGCAGGTTCTCAAATTCCGTTTCCCCCGTTCCTTTTTGGAAATTCTTTTTCTTGGTGGCTTCTAGGAGTTGCAATTGCAGGTTTGGTCGTAGCGAAGTTCTTGATGCCAAAAGTTGTTTCTATCAAATTTGATTTAAGATCATCAATAGTCGAAACGTTGACAATAAAAAATATCGCCACGGGGATAGGAATCTTCATAGTACTTTACTTAATGGTCTATGTTGCTCAAGGCATCACGTTTTGTGAAATGAAAATTATTGTGCTTCCACTTTTCAAGTCATTGACGAATCCTTCGCGTGTTCTTGGATTTTTCAGTTTCATACCGTTCTATTTTGCCTATTTTTTTGTTGAGGGCCTCTATTTTCATCGTTATCGCGTTCCAAAAAGAAATTCAATAGAAGATTCTATTAGAATTATTACAATAAAAGTGGCTCCGTATGTTGCGTTGGTTTTAACCAACTATCTTCCAATGTTCTTGTTTAGTTTCAGAGTTTTTCCCTCTTTTGCTGGTTTTATAATGGAGTTTGTTCTTGGGATAATTCCGTTGTTCATGATTACGATTAGCTATTCTTGGTGGTTTTTTAGAAAAACAAATAATTTTGGAGTAGGCGTTGTTTTGAATGCATTGTTGTTTGCATGGAGTTCAGCAGCTATTTTTCCTCTTTCTTTCTGATGAAGACACCTCTTGAATCGTTTAAAGGAATAATGGCGCGGTTTTTTGGCGTTCGTTTCGGATTTTGGAACTAGCTTTATGTGTGCCGTTTAAAGTTCTATGTATGGTTTGAAATAAGCAAGTTAGGTTTGGATCGATTTTTTTGTAACTTTGAAATCGAATCTGTAGCTGTTTTTTCCTATTTTTTTGACTTTAAGAATTTTAAAGTGACCGATTTGGCTGGTGTTTTCGACGTGAGGGTCTTTGCAGGGGGTTTTGTCAAAGTCTTCGATTTCTACGATTCTGATTTCCTTCACTGAAGCTGGTAGCCTGGTCAAGTCAAATTCGTTTTCAGCTTCTTCCCTAAGTATGACGTATTTGTTTACTTGAAGATTCTTCTGTATGATCTCGTTGACGTCGTCTTGCAGCTTTTCGAGGTCGATTTTTCTTAGATCTGTTTCAGCGTAGACTTCAATTTTTCCGCTGTTCTCTTCGAAAGTGGAGATGATGAATTTGGTGTCTGCAAAGTTGTGTTCGATGGTTCTTGCAAGTATGTGTTCTGCAGTTTGAAGTCGGCCTTCTATAGGTTTCATGACAACTATTCAGCGTCATTTTCCTATTTGAAGATATTAGTCTTCACGTTCTTAATTCTTTGAAAAGGGAGTTTTGAGGTAGAAATCGCCATTCTGAGGGGAACTATTAGCCTTTGCTGTTTTTTGGAGTGTGGATCTTTTGTATCGGTGTTCGACGAATGATTGAAGCTTGTATTAAGTCGTAAGATTTAAATTTAGTTTCCCATTAATAATCGTTGGAAACAGAAATCACCACGATTCAGTTTTTTGGAAGAAACCCTCATGTCTGAAACCGAAAGCAAAAGACCAAAAAAGAGGCATATTCTACCCTTCGCCACACTAGCAAAAAACAGACTGAAAGATTTCACAAAAAACATGGAAATGGCTGCTGTCCTGTACTTAGCAGAAGCCACTAGAAAAAAAGGCGAACATTCACACCTTAAGAAGGCAGAAGAAAAACTCGTGTTCATATCTGAAGCTTGCTACCCTATCTGGTTGATCCCTTATAATAGTACAACTCTGATTTTCGATGGGTTTGGCTTGGCTTCGCACACGTTCTTCTATGATATAACGCCGGATGTTGAAGTCTTTAACAAGGATATCCAAAGATGCCAAAAGACAACTGATTCTTACATTGCTACCCTTACAAAAAATATGGATTATTTCAGGGCCTTCCAAGGCAAGGAAGAAATTGGGATCAAAGGTTTAATCGCAACTCCTGACCTCAGAGAAGATATCAGAAGCTATCTTCCTCATATGAAAACAGCGAAAAAGTCGTTTGCCAACATTGTTTTTCTGAAACCAGAGATGAAGACTCGTGAGATTCAGACTGGTATCAAGCAACTGTCAGCGTTAAAAAAGAAAGTCGGCAAGGACATCGATAATATCGATGCAAGCATGAAGTTGGTAAACAGTGTAACAGCCCGAAGAGTGGAAGCGGTTAAAGAAGAGATAAAGAGAATTCGAGAAGCACACAGTAGACAAACCAAGAAAACGAGGGTTAAATCGAGAGAAAGGTTGCGGCAAATCCGAAATCAGTATAGTAGGAAAATAGCAAATACATCCAAGAAATACAAGAGAAGACTTCTTCAGCTCAGCAAGAAGCAGATTAGACTTAATAAGGAGTTGAAAAGGTTTAGAAAGGAAGCTAGGCGATGTGAAACCAAGATTAAGTTTAGCAGGCGCCGCAATAGCAACCGATTCGAACTCCATTGGACTAAAAAGCTCGAAAAAGCCAGGAAGAGACTCCAGACCTTGCGAAGAGAGATCAGAGTGAACAGGAAGCGAACTCGTGATGTTGAAAAAGCGCAGAAAAGTGAATTGGCCAAGCAGAGAAATGCCTGTTGCAAACGCATCCAATTAGTCAATAAGAATTATCGAGATCGTCAAGGATCCCGTGAAGCCGAGATAGTAATGAAACGTCAAGATATTGCCACCGCGGATGAGATTACCCGTTACATCACGAAGTTGATGCAGAGGATGCTACAGAAGAAGAGGCTGTTCCTTGTAGAGTTGGAAAGAATTGCGATGTCGCAAGGAAAATGGGCTTGCAGACTTGTGTACATACCATTTTACTTTGTCCGCTACGAGAAAGGAGACAGAAGAAGATACGTTGTGTATCCGCCATCAATTGTTGGAGATATGGGGGTCCTCGCGAAGATGAAGGGGGCCCTTGGGGTGGCAAAAGTGAAAACTTTGATTCAGCCCCGCTCAGAAGCCATGGCAGTATTCCTGAATAAACTTATAGGGTTTTTCGAAAAAAAACCATTATTTGAAAAAGAGGTAACAGAGGCGGGTATACAGAAGAGTATACTGTTAAATAAGAAATTGCGAGTAGCCCTAGCAAAAGGACTCAAACAACTGGAAAGTGAAAACTGGATTTCAAGAAGGGAACTGCAAGCTTTCAGTGAAATCTTGTACACTTATGCCCCGTCGATAAACCTGCAGCTGAACACCATTCTGATCTCGAAGAACACCTATCTAAAGTGCTTTCCCACATAGTTTCTCTATAAATGCTAACATACAGCCCTCTGCGCAAAGTGATCAAAAACAAGCACGGGATGCTCTAAAAATCAAGAATATTAGAACAACGTGTTTATCTGGCAGACGTATTTAGAAGCCTATTCTTAGCTATTATTTGACTTAAATTGGACTAAGTAGTGTTTTTTTCAATTATTATTTATTCTCGGCACATCATGTTTCCTTTTTTTGTAAACCACAGCTGCACAAACTGAAGTTACCAGAATTACAACGACGGTTAACACCAAATATTCTTTTCCGTTTTCTTTTCTTTCAATTTCTACAACTGGCGGTTGTGCTGGGTCCGCAAGAGTTGACACTCTTAGATTTTTGAAAGCTACTGATTTTTCGGTATTATCTACAATCAACACCACTAAATCAGTAACGTTTGCATTGTCATATGGAATCTGGATGCTTTCTAAAAAAGCACCCTTAACATCACTTAATGTTGCAGTTATTTCAGTTTCTGTCATAATTGCTTCAACCTTATACCAAGTGTTTTCTCTTATGGACTTAGATGCGTTCATAAAAACTGCTCCAGTTTCATTAATCTGGTTTGTTTTCGCAAAGTCATAAGCGTTCATTCCTTTAACGCTTACACTGTAATTGTCTCCTATGGAATTTCTCATTATAAAACCGAATTTGTTATTCATTATTTGGTCAAAATTATCCGGTAATTTTCTTTGTTGCATGCCTTCTGGTATATCTACGAGTTTTGTTATTGTTCTCTCGGGAATATGCACTATACGCCATCGCCTTCCCCGTCTTACGACTATTTCTCTTGCAGGTATTGTTGTTTTTTGCGTTTGGATTCTCGATGCATTCTGTTTATCTCTCAGTATAATGAAATCGCCGGTGAGCAAGACCCCTGTTCCTGAAAGTTGAATATCGAGGAAATCTCTGACACCTTGCCTATTACGAATTTCATTGGAGGCAAGGTAAACTGAATCATAAGTGAAGTAGTAGCCTGGTGCTGTGAACTGAAATAAGGATTGTGGGAATCCCATGAAGACTGTTAATGTTTCGCTGTCTGCTCCAGTGTAGTTTGCATTGCCGCTCCAGCTTGTTCGAACGTAGTGTGTGCCTGTTGAGTTGAGGTTCCAGCTGAAAAAGTAGTTTCCCAAGTGATCCGTTGATGTTTTGCCTGCGTTGTAGGAGACTCCGCTTTGACTGAAGTACACGATAATAGTTTCATTTGGGTACGCAGGCGACAGCGAACCGAAAACTGTGAGGTTTAGTCCTTGGTAATTTATGTCTGAGTGGGGTGAAGATAGATTTATGGATATTGAAGACGAATTAAGTGGGCTGCCGAGTTTTGAG
>CAYFXZ010000023.1:0-32518 GCA_964347245.1 uncultured Candidatus Bathyarchaeia archaeon
TGTTGAAAATAGAGTGGTTCTTTACAAAACAAATCCTGTGAACAGCTACCTTCACTCCTTTCTTGAAAAGACTTTCCAAGTTTTAATTGAAATGGATGTCTTGCGAATAGTTGATGGTGGAGCAGAAGTCGGTGCATTTCTAACAACTCATCCTTTGGTTGAGGAGATTCATCACACTGGTTCAAGAGCAACTTTTGAATTAATCAAAAAAAATTTAGGAAATAAAGTGAATGAGAAAAGATTAACCGCCGAACTTGGAAATGTTAGTCCACATATAATTGTTCCAGGACCATGGAATAATAAGGACGTTGCTTACCATGCTGAACAGCTTGTTTCCACATTTGTTGCTAATGCAGGGTTTAATTGCAGTACTCCCAGAATGTTAATCATGGATAGCAATTGGGATAAACGCGAACAATTCCTTGATGAAATACGTTCTCTACTAAATAAAATTCCTTTAAGAAAGGCGTTTTATCCTGGTGCACACAAAAGATATACAGATTTTCTTCAAGAACACCCAAAAAGTGAAAAAATTGGTTTACCAGAAGAAGATCAGTTGCCATGGACAGTAATTAGCATTGATTCCAAAAAGGAGAGTGATATTTGTTATTCTATTGAACCCTTTTGTAGCATAATCACTGAAACTTCAATCCAATCAGACAATGTTGTAGATTTTATAGAACGATCCACAATGTTTGCTAATGAAAAACTATGTGGGACTCTTGCAGCAACTGTGGTCATTCATCCAAAATTACTTAAAGACAAGAGAATAGCTGAAGCATTCGACAAATCCATTGCTGAATTGAAGTTTGGTTCTATTGGAATAAACTATTGGGGAGGAGCATCTTATCTTGCGGTTGTTACTCCATGGGGTGCTTTTCAAACAGCTGATAGAAAAGAAACAGAGTCTGGAATTGGAATTGTAAATAATGCCTTGTTCTTAGAGAATACACAAAAAACAGTATTGAGAGCACCGTTTAGAATACGACCTAAACCAGTTTGGTTCTGGAGTAAGCTGAATAATGCCGCTGAAACATTCAAAAAATTGACAGAGTTTGAAGCTAATCCATCATTTTGGAAAGTTCCTTCAATACTATGGGTTTCATTAAAACCATAATCATTTAGCTATTTACCTCGCCTCAGCCACTTTCCTATATTTAAAACAATATTTTACTGGTGCTCTCGGGTTCGAATCCCACCTCCCGCACTTTTTAGTGCACCCCGGAATTTTTTGAGATTTTTCTTGTCTTTTTGTAAAGAGAGAGTTATTAGGAGATTAGGAAAGAGGGAAAGTTGGAGTTGGCGTGAGTTGAAAGTAGTTTGGGTGTGTTTGGGTTTGGGGAGCGTTGAACGACGAAACAGAAAATCTGGGGTTTTAGGTTCCAGATTTCGTCCGTGAATAGTTTGAGGAAATGCGTAGTTCTCGATATTCAAGGGTTAAAACTCATGGAATTAAGTTTGTCCTATTGGACAAGCCTGCATACATATTGAACATTCGACACAACTATTGGAAGTTGGTCTTACAACAATTTTCTCCTCGATGGTTCTAACATCTTCAGGTATACTGGTCAATGCAGGATTCTCAGATGCATAAGCAAGACAACGATTAATTTCGATCTGATAGGGAGTAAGTGCTTTGGTCGGGCATGCTTTTATGCAAATTTCACAATCATAGCAGAGATCCTTTGTATAAGGTTCTGAAGTCTCTAGCTCGACACTAGTCAATATTCCCATTAGCGATAATCTTGGTCCAATCTCTGAGTTTACGAGAAGCGTACACTTGCCTTGGCATCCAAGACCTGCTTTCACTGCTGCGGTTTTCATAGGGATAGCTGTGGTTAAAATTGCTCTATACCCTTTTTCCCTCAGAAGTGTCACTATTGGCCATGCTTTGTTTTTGGAAATCTCATATGATATATAGTAGCCCTCAATTTCTTCATCTTGTTTATGGAAGCTGTAGCCTTTCCATTCAGGAGAGGCAATCTGCAGAAAGAAAGCCCGATCCCAAGCATGTAGGGCTAAAATTATCACTGATTTTACTTGTGGAAGAACCTCTTCGGGTCTTTTCAATTCAGTGACGTCTGCTACCCATCCATAGGGTAGATCTCTGAGTATTTTTGGTGTTGTTATACCTATTGCTTTGAAGCCTTTTCGGAGTGCAATTTCTTTGATTTCCTGCGTCAAGTTCTTTGTAGTCAACTTTTTCGCAACCGCTAAAACTATTTTGTGGGTTATATTTAAAGTCTTAAAGCGTAAAAACGCAAAAGAAAACAGCAATTGAATGACAAAACAGAGAGAAAAAGATTAAATTTTAATCCAACCAACCCAACCCAAAGAATGAGCCAAAGAAAAATGACCAGAACTTCACTACCAAAGACTTTAAAGTATTTTCAAACAATCAGAAGCTTGCCAGCGGTATTTATTATGTCGGTGTTAAACAAAATTTCCTATTTTCAAAATAGGCGTGATGAAGTCCCCAATAAAGAACTTGCCAAAACACTTGCTGAAACCGAGAATAAAGCTGGAATCGCAGAACTCGTGGCAAACCTAAAACACAAAAACAAAAGCGTTCAGAGTGACTGCCTTGCAGTTCTGTACCATATAGGCTATGTTAAGCCCCATCTAATTGCTGACTATGTGGAAGATTTTCTCGCCCTTCTCAAAAGCAAGAACAACCGACTGGTTTGGGGTGGAATGATTGCACTCTCTACAATCTCAGAATTGAAACATAAAGAAATATGCGCTAATCTCGATACAGTCAAACAGGCAATTGACAAAGGCACACTAATAACTGTTGTTTGGGGTGTAAAGACAATAGCGAAAGTTGCATCTTCTAACAAATCATGCAAGCCAGATGTCATCCCCATCCTGCTTTCTCAATTAAAAAACTGCATACCGCGTGATGTTGCAATGCATTTTGAGAATAGTCTTCCAGCGATTGATGATGAAAACAAAGTCATGTTCTTAAGAATAGCAGAAGATAGAAAAAAGGAATTGACAACTTCACAACTGGCTAGGCTCAAGAAAGCAATGAAAAATCTATAGGCAAATCGTAATTTTGATTAAATCTTAATCCAATTCAGTCCATCTAGAACTATCAAGTTTTCTTTATATCTAGGTCTTGCGTAATAGTCTTTGTGAACCGCATGTTTAAGAAAAATAATAAGGCGTTCGTGGGTTCTAATCCCACCCTCCCGCACCATTTCACTAGCAAAGTATATCGTTGAGTAATTCTTTGCCTACAAGGCACACATGCTATAGGAAGAATCTTAAAAAAGAAAGATTTTTAGGTGACATCTTAACTGAGAATGGAGTTTAAACCTTCTCTACTGCTTTTACTTCAGAAAACCCGTATTGTTGTCAATCTTTTCAATGATTAGGAGCTTTTTCATACAAACGAGTCAATTTTCAGAACTTAAAGCTTTTAAATAAAAAATTTCTTAGCTTTTTTCAACAAACTTATTGTTGGCCTAGACCTAAAGCTAATAATATAGAAACGATTAAATCAGCCTACTCGAGCAACGAATGATAGCGTGAAAAAGTTGGTTAGTTGGAAGACTCAGCTTGAAGATTTCAATTCCATGCTTAAAGAGCTTCGCAGAAAGCGGAAAACAAAAGCTGGGCGTCTTCGTTTCAACAGATCAACAATATGCGCAAGTGACATCGCAGGGCAGTACTACTGCGAGAAGAAAGTGGAAATGGAGTACTTGCATGGCGAAATCGAGACTGAAGAAAAGACCATAGGATCCGAAGCTCATGAAAAGCTGATTGAAGATGCCGTAGAAATAAAAAGAGAAGCCCTGTGGAAGAAAATCTACGGGAAAGAACCAGTTCTCGCGGTTGAAATGTTCATCATTGGCAAGTACCAAGATGTGTTTTTAGCTGGACAACCTGACGCTGTAATGTTCTACAAGGGCCACCCAATTGTAATCTTTGAGTTCAAGTTCAGCAGAAGCGGAATAGCACACCCAAACCACCATGTGCAAGCACAAACATACGGCTTCATTCTAGAAAACATGGGTTTTGACACAAGCCGATTGTTCTATGCGATTGTCGTGGCTGATCCAAAAACAAGGGGAGACCCGAAACTGCAACGAAAAGCAATAGATGCAATATTCAAAAAAGGATTTGAAGAAAGCATATTGTCAACGGATGACATTATAATTCACTTCTGCAAGTTTTATTCTTCTGAAGCCCAGGAGTCCTTGCAGTGGGCAATTGAATTCTGGAAACAAAAAAGAGCAGCGACACCAACAACCAATCCAAACAAATGCGGCAAATGTGAATACCAAACCCAATGCCAGAACATAATCCGATGAAGAATTGTTTGGTTTTCTATCGCCTTTTAAAAAGGAAAACTGCGACTGCAACGGTTACAAAGAGAATGTTGCCAATCACTGCTGAATAGAAGATAGGCGGTAGCCCTTCTGGTCGCGGAGGAGGGGATTGAATGGATTGCATAGCAGGTGTTGAAATAGGGAAAGGAGACTCTGTTGGTTGATATGAGGGTGTGGGAGTAGGTTTCGGCGAAGGTGTTAGAGTTGGAGTGGGTGTGAAGGACGGCGTAGGAGTAGGCTTACTGGTGGGAGTTGAAGTTGGTGTAGGATTTGGTGATGGGGATGTAGAAGCTGTTGGAGTAGAAGAAGGCGTAGGTGTTGGGGATGCTTTTGGAGTCGGCGTTGGTGTAGGAGTAGGCTCAGGAACTTCATCGTCATCATCGTCGTCATCATCACGGTTCCTTCTAGCATTAACCTCTATTACTTGAGCCTCAAATAATATTGCTGAACACAATAACAGTAGCAGAATCAGGGCTAACATAGAAACCGTACTTATTTCCATTCTCTAGCCTCTGTTCCAAACAGCGTTTGAAGCTTCTAATATGAATTATGAAACTATCTTCTATTTGTCTAGATTTCAAATTCTGCAACTATTGAAGTTTCTTCTCCCGTTCAAGAAGCGCTTTCACAGCCTTCATTAGTTCTTCACAAGCAACTCGCCGATCCTCCTTCGAGCCATCAGTCTCGAAAGACCCCACCTTCTCCTCCAAACCTCGCATTTCCTTGATTACAGCTTGCTTCTTTTCCCTATACTTAACAAGTAGTTGTTCCTGTTTAGACTCTATTTCCTTCTTAATTAATTCAAGTTCACCTTTGGCAACATCCAATTTCCTAGTTAACTCGGATTTTTTCCGCGACTTTGATCTTCTTGCCAGAGGACTGAACATTCTTACTTTTGTTTGATTGATCTCTCCAAGGTCTTCTTCGAGTTCGCGAATCCTTCGGGTTAAGCGTTTGATTTCACTTATCCTTTTCCACGCCAGCTTCTCGTTTGCGTACGAGTGTTCCCTGTTAATTTGAACGAGAAGATTGCGCTGTTTCGCAAGCTTTCGCGTAGCATTTTCTAGAACTTTTTCTTCACGTTTTATCTCAGAGAGCCTAAGCTCAATGCTAGCAATAAGTTGCGAACGCGCCTCTATGAACTCTTCATCAACCTCTACATTTGGATTAGACTCAAACTCGGCGATGACACTCCTGAGACTTCGCAACCAATCCTCAAAATATTGATTGAACGGTGAAAACGCAAAAGTTTGATCGCCTAGGTTACTCAACCTGCCAAGCGTTTTTTCCGCAACCTCTTGGAAACTAGGAGCCTCACTTGCTTCAAGCAGATGTTTGCCGCAATAACGGTGTTTACGTTCTTTCCTCTTGCGCTTCTCATGATGAACCTTGCCGCGTCCTCTCCCTCTGCCACGACGAGCACTACTTTGCGACCGATAGCTCATAAGCAAACCCTTTCCCTGTCCAAAGGCTAGCTAAGTTACAGCTCGAATTTTAAGAGTTACCCTCCAGCTTAAATCCAGTGTCCTTGAGCTAAGGCAAAGGTCTGCACGGAACAAGAGTACACAGGGAGTCGTGAGCGCTTTGCTTTCCCAAATCAAACGCTTTCAAGTTCTGCTCTATCGTCTTCTTCGGAACCGCTTCTGAAATGCTTTCTCTTATGGCTTTCTCGTCGACTCTGAAGGCTTCAAGTGCTGATAGGCAACCCAAGAAAACCGTGTTCTCGGTTCTCACATTCCCGCTTTCTTTTGCAAGCTTTAAAGCGTCAACCACCGCGATATTCGGCGTCCAACCTTTCAGCTTAGCAACAATATCCTCAAAAGTAATGTATTTTGAACCTTTCTGGGTTATTAGCTTGGAGGTTTCAATCGGCGGATGCATAATTCGCGTGTTCATAAGCACTACTCCATTTTTCTTCAGATACTCTATGTAACGCAACGTCTCAATCGCTTCAAGAGACAACAAAATATCAGCCTCACCATACGGAATCAATGGGGAAAACGCGTCTTCACCGATTCGCAGGTGGACCGAAACCGCTCCGCTTCTCTGGCTCAACCCATACATTTCGCCAGTTACAACGTTAACACCACTTTTTGCGCAAGCGTTCCCTATAACAGTCGTCAGGAGCACGAGTCCTTGTCCTCCAACGCCGCAGATGAAAATGTTAAGACTCATGCTTTCACCTCTGTTCGTTTTACTGACTGAAGCGGGCATAATCGGGCGCAGACGGAACAGCCGTCGCAAAGTTCAGGCGATATCCGCGGTTGCCTATCCTCATCCAGCTCGTAAGCAGGGCAATAGAACGTTCGCAGGCATACATAGGGTCTCTTGCACATTTCCTTATCAACATAAAACGGCACAATCTTTTCGCCCCGCCGTCTTTTGTTCCTGTCGCCATAAAGCGCACATTCTCTTCGGGAAACTACTACGGCAAGCCCGTCGAAATCAAGCGCCTTCCTGAACACTTCCACATTGCCTTTAACATCATATGAATCGACAATCTCCACGAACTCGACTCCAATCGCTCGACATATGTTTTCGATGGAAATCTTTTTTCCTTGCCGTCCGCCTGCTATGAACTCGGTTGACGGATTAAACTGTTGTCCAGTCATGGCTGTCACAGAATTATCCAGAACTAGTAACATGAATTTATTGCCGTTATGAACCGCGTTAAGAAGCGCAGGTATAGTAGCGTGAAAGAAAGTTGAGTCGCCAACTACCGCTACTACTCTCTCCTCAATAGCGTGTGACAAGCCGTTTGCCACACCTACCGAAGCGCCCATGCAAAGTGAACTATCACAACGAGATATGGGCGGAAAAATCCACATGGAATAGCAGCCTATGTCATTCGAGAAATAATGCTCTTGACCTTTAGCCACCTGTATCTTCAACGCTTGGTTAAGCGCCACAAACGTGCCTCTGTGTGGGCATCCAGCACAGAACGTCGGGTATCGGTCTGGAATAATCTCCTTAAACCTGCTTGCTTCTTCAACGAGAGATTCGTGCCGAGCGTACTCCAAGCCCATGGCTGAAGCGATTCCCTTGGCAACAACGTTTGGATTATACTCCCATGCCTCTGAAAAATCCCCAGATTTCTTGCCGTAAATCTCCAGATTGGGATTAGCGTCTTTGGCAATGCAGCAAAGTTCCTTCTCCAAGTATGGAGAAAGTTCCTCAACAATGACAACTTTTTTCAGGTTTTTAATGAAGTTTTTAATCGTATTCTTAGGAAGCGGGTATGTGGTACCAAGCTTTAAGATGTTGACTTTGTTTTGGAATTTCAACATTTTCAGCGCCTCCAGCACATGCAAATAACAAACAGAAGCGGTTATCACGCCAACGTTTGAGTCAGCTTGCTTGGTGAAGTTGAATTCTGAATTGTCGAACTCTTCCTCAAGCTTAGCCTTGCGCTCAAGCATTTTGAGCTTCTTTCGGCGTGCAACTGAACCCAGAGTAGTATACTCCTCGTCAAGTTCTTTCCACTTTACTTTTTTGAATTCGCTACGGTTGATTTCGCCTAGCTGGACGATTCCGCTTTGATGGTTTACTCGGGTGACGGTGCGGATAATCACGGGTACTCTGTGTTTTTCGGAAATTTCAAAGGCTTCTTTCACCATATCCTTAGCTTCTTGCGGTGAAGAAGGTTCAAGCATTGGTATGTACGTGTTGGGCGCAAAGAATCTTCCATCCTGCTCTGACTGAGAAGAATGGGCGTGCGGATCGTCTGCCATCACTACTACTAAGCCGCCTTTGACGCCTGTGTAGCCGAGAACGAACAGCGTGTCAGAAGCAACGTTTGTTCCAACGCTCTTCATGGCAGTTAGACTTCTGATTCCCGCGAAGGCAGCGCCAGCGCACACTTCAAGTGCAACTTTCTCGTTTGCAGCGATTTCCATTTGGTAATCAAAGTTCCCTAGCGCGTCTGAAAACGTGTCCAAGACCTCTGAGGTCGGTGCTCCAGGATAGAATGCTACAACCTTTACGTCAGCTTCTAAAGCGCCTCTAACTATTGCCTCATTTCCAAGCATGAAAGCGCGTTTCTTTTCTTTTGATAAAACGTCCTTCAGAACCATACGTACACATGTGTCTTATTAGTAATAAGCATTCATGTAAAATCTATTTTTCAGCGTGCCTAGCTTTTATGGCAGCCAGTTTTCCCCCTACTTTCAACAAATTAATTTCGCGGTCGCTTAGGTCGAGCTCAACACTGAGCTCCAAGCTTTTCGTAATGTTCTTCATGCAGAGATTCCGCTTCAAACCCTTTGCGTCCAACTCTAAAGAGTCACCTTGATCAACATTCTTATAGTCCTTTTTATTAACGAAAGTCAAAGGAACAATCCCAAAGTTAACAAGATTTGCAAGGTGTATACGCGCAAACGACTTAGCGATAACGGCCTTCACACCAAGATACATAGGTGATAACGCAGCATGCTCTCTAGAAGACCCCTGACCATAGTTTTTGCCGCCAACAATAAACCCGCCTCCCTTAGCTAAAGCTCTATCAGCAAAACTTGAGTCTACATAACGAAAGACGTGCTTGCTTATTGCGGGAATATTGCTTCGCAATGACATTACTTCTGAACCACCCGGAAGAATATCATCAGTTGAAATGTTATCACCTGTTTTCAACAAGACTTCGCCCGTGAGCTTGTCTGAAATGGGCGAAAATTTGGGCAATGGCTTTATGTTTGGACCTCTCCTAACTTCGCCCTTGAAAGGCTTTTCTGGAAAGATCAACATACTGTCTTCAACAGTGACCTTTTCTGGCAATTTTATGTTAGGATGTTCCCCTATTTTTCTCGGGTCTGTAATTTTCCCGTAGAGGGCTGCTGCAACAGCGGTTTCTGGACTAGCTAAATAGACTTGGGCACTTTGCGTTCCTGAACGACCTTTGAAGTTGCGGTTGAAAGTTCTAATTGATACGGCGTCTGTTTGAGGTGCTTGTCCAATCCCTATGCATGGACCGCATCCGTTCTCGAGAATTCTGGCGCCTGCCTTGATGATATCCAAAAGCTCGCCGCTTGCGACCAAGTTCTCGAAAACTTGCCGCGATCCAGACGAGATGGTAAGGCTTACCTTATTGCTGACTTTCTTACCTTTTAAAAGCGCTGCAACCATTTTCAGGTCGCGAAGCGAGGAGTTTGTACAGCTACCGATGCAGACTTGATCCACAGGTATACCTTCTACATCTGCTACCGCTTTAACGTTGTCTGGACTGTGAGGCAACGCTATCATAGGCTCAACCTGCTCTAGGTCTACTTCGAGGACCTCGTCGTATTTCGTGTCGTCATCAGCTTTGAGCTCAACCCACTGGTTTTCTCTTCCTTGTCTTCTTAGAAACGCCTTTGTCACTTCATCCGATGGGAAAATCGAAGTAGTTGCACCTGTTTCTGTGCCCATGTTGGTTATGGTTGCTCTTTCAGGTACGCTTAGGGTTTTAACGCCTGAACCGAAGTATTCTAGGATTTTGTTTACGCCACCCTTGACGCTTAGCTTTCTCAGAACTTTCAGTATCACGTCTTTTGCTGAAGTGAAAGGAGAAAGCTCACCCGTCAACTTGACACCTAAAATCCTTGGCATTTCAAAGTAGAACGGTTCTCCCGCCATAGCCGCGGCTACATCAAGCCCTCCAGCGCCTATAGCGATCATGCCCATGCCTCCTCCGGTGGGCGTGTGGCTGTCACTTCCCAGCAACGTGTAGCCCGGTCTTGCGAATCGTTCCAAGTGAATCTGATGGCAGATGCCGTTGCCCGGGCGTGAGAAGACAATACCGTATTTGGCTGCGACGTCCTGTAGATACCTGTGGTCGTCAGCGTTTCTGAAATCATTCTGCAACATGTTATGGTCAACGAAGCTTAGGCTCAACTTTGTCTTGACACGGGGGACACCCATAGCCTCAAACTCAAGGTAAGCTAATGTTCCTGTAGAATCCTGAGTCAAAGTGTGATCTATGCGCAAGCCAACCTGTTCTCCAGCCTCAAGTTTTCCTTCAACTAGGTGCTGTGCGAGGACTTTTTCCGCTAATGTTTTGCTCATACTTCTTCTCCTTCCGATTTTCTTATTTGCCAAGCGAAATTTGCCTAATTCTTAATCAAAAATGGAGTGCGGGAAATTTAAATTTCGTGCAACACTTATTACAATTTATGGATTAAAAAAGCGGAAACAGCAAAAGTTATGGGTTCCACGCCTAAATAAGAAGAGGGATTGCAAGATGTCATTCAAAGAAAAGATGGAAGAGATTGCAAAGAAGAAAGAATCCAACATTGTTTTAGCACTTGATTTCCCTTTTCGTAATCCAGAGAAACGAAAAAAACTTCTCGTCAAAGCTCAAAACGTTCTAGAAACAGTTCAGTCTTATGTTTGCGCCGTGAAAATTAATCATCATCTTGTTCTTCCTCTCGGAACGTTTGACGGAGTGCAAAAACTGGTAACGCAAGCCCATGAAAAAGGACTTCTTGCCATTATGGATTGCAAAGCAAATGACGTTGGCGCAACTAATAAAGTAATAGCAGAGTACTATTATGCTGCAAATTTCGACGCTTTGATAGCAAACCCGTTCATAGGCTGGGAAGATGGCTTAAAACCAATTTTTGATACAGCACGCAGGCTCAAACGCGGCGTGATTCTTCTCACTTACATGAGCCATAAAGGAGCAAGCGAAGGTTACGGTCAAACAATATACGACAAGGAAACAGGCAAGGAAACAGCACAGTACATTTCTTTCGCAAAAAAAGCCCTGAAATGGAAAGCTGACGGCGCAGTGGTAGGAGCCACTTACCCTGAAAAAATAAAGGAAATTCATGAAATACTTGAAGAAAACGTACCTATATATTCGCCTGGAATAGGCCCACAAGGCGGAGCAGCTAGAACAGCGCTTGAAGCAGGCGCCAAGTATTTCATCGTGGGAAGACACCTAACTCTTGCACATAAACCCGGCGAGGAAGCTAGAAAGCTCTGTTCTACGATGCAGCGTCCGAAATAAGCAGGTTCAAACAAGACAGCAGAGAGTAGTTATTATCTTCCGCGTTTTTCCCAGAGTTCTTTTCTCAGCAAATCTCTGACAGCGGATCGTATTACGGAACTCCTGCTTGGATACATGTTAGCCCTTACAAGTTCATCTAACCCTTCGAGATAAGCTTCGGGTAATAGAACAGTTACAAGTTTCACTTGTTTTTTCTCCCCCAAATATGTTAGGATTATAACATATGGCAAATATAAGATTTAATCCCAAAACGGAAACAACCTCAGAACCATAAGTTGGAAGCAACGCGTCGGCACTAAAGAATCCCATTAAGTCGCATCAACCGAATCAAATTGGAAGAATTATATAGTCAATAAAATTTCTTCACATGTCTAAATACGGCAAAGCTAATATTATTAGTGCCTTTTTAGGAATTGTTATGGGTTTCAAAGAATGGATTCTTCCTCAGGACAAGATCTTCTTCAATCTGCTTGAAGAACAAGCCGACTTAGCTGTGAAAGTAGCTGAGTTATTCCAGACTATGCTCAGGGAATACGAAAGTTTCAGCGTGCTGATCAAGAGAATGAGAATCATGGAACATGAGGGAGATGAAATTGTTCACAAAGTTTTCAGAAGGTTGAACAAGGCTTTCATTACGCCAATAGATCAAGAGGACATTTCTAAGCTAGCTTCCTTGTATGACGACGTCCTCGACCTAATTGATGCAACAGCAAACAAAATTTTTCTTTTCAAATTGGAAAAACCAGGTGAAATAGTGAAAGAGTTCGCCGATATCATAGTCAGGCAGGTTAAGGAAGTCAACGCCGCTACAAAACACATTAGGAAAATTAACCAAATGGAGATTGAAAAAAGCGTCAAAGCCGTCAATAGTTTGGAGAACGAAGCAGATGATTTATACGATTTCTCAATTGTTGAGCTTTTCAAGGAAAAAGATCCTATTAAGATCATGATAATGAAAGATATATATGAGCTTTTAGAGCAGATAACCGACAAATGCGAAGACGTTTGCCTAATTCTTCAAGATATAGTAATCAAGAATGCTTGATACTATGATTGACTTAGTTTTACCGTTTGCGTTGATACTGGCGTTAATTTTCGGCTTTTGGACAGGATTCACAGACGCAGCCTACGCCACCGCAGGCATTATAGCAACAAGGGCGGTGAAAACAAACCAAGCCATAGTCTTATCTGCACTTGGCTCTTTCATAGGTATGGCATTCTTTGGCTCTGCAGTAGCAAAAACAATAGGAACGGGAATTATTACAGAAGGTTTCGCTTCAGGAGAAGTAATCATTGCAGCATTATTGGGGTCTTTGATTTTTGACGTCATATTCTCATGGATGTGGGCGTTGCCCGTATCAGAAACCCATGTTCTAGTTGGCGGTTTGATAGGAGGAGGAGTGGCAGCGGGAGGTTTTGAAATTATCGAAGTGGGTGGAATAATCAATAAAATCATAATTCCGTTGATAACCTCTCCATTCATTGCAATCGTAATCGCGTATATAGTCACAGTAATAATTGTCAAAATTTTCATGAATCAACCTGCAACTAAAATAAATAAAAGATTCAAGCGTTTGCAGATAGTTTCGACTTTTCTATTCTCAATTACAGACGCGACCAATGACGCACAAAAAGTCATGGGAATACTATCTATGCTCTTGCTTTACTATGGTTTCATATCTGAGTTTGTTGTTCCCTTCTGGGTTATAATAGCTTCTTACATCGTTTTAACAGCAGGAGTAGTTTTAGGAGGGTGGCGAATAGTAAAAACGATGGCGAAAAAGATAACTCGGATGCAACCTTACCAAGGTTTTTCCCGGGACTTATCAAGCTCGATATTGCTGGGAGGCGCTGCATTATTGGGATTGCCGGTAAGCTCAACCCACGCGGCCAGTGGAACTCTATTGGGAGCAGGCTTGATCAGGGGCTCTAAATCGGTAAAATGGGGAACGATGCGAAACATAATCTGGGCGTGGATATTATCAGCACCGCTATCAGCGGTCTTCTCATATGTATTGTACCATATACTAGTGATAGTCATTTAGCCAAAAATAATCCAAGAAGTAGCCCGGGAGAGATTCGAACTCTCGTCGAGGGCTCCAGAGGCCCCTATGCTTGACCACTACACCACCGGGCTTCAGGCTACATGAAAACACGCTTTCTTCGTAATAACCTTAGTGTTGTGTTATTCACTGTTTCTTTTCTCAAGGGCTTCACGGATACAGTGGCATCTTTGGTTTTCTGTAGTCCAGTCGTTACAGCACCCCAATGTGTCCACGATTGGCTCTTTGTTTTGGGCGTAACGTTTAAGACAAAAAATCTTTGCAGGGTACTCGTAGGGGTTGTGACTACCGCAGTTGCCGCAGAACCTTGGTTTCGCTGAACCTTTCATTACTATCTCTCCCTAACCTCATGTTTTTCGCGTTTAAGATACGGTGAACGTGTGAAATCACTACCTAGCCGCTCAACCACAGACGCTACAATCAGGGGAAAAATCACTAAAGCGTCGCCGATGACCATGATTCTAGCAGCTTCGCCTTTCACTTTTCCCCAACTCACGCTTTCTCTAAGAGTAGAGCCTGACAAACCACCGGTTTCAGGACGGTCCATAGTGACTACCACTGCGTAGTCCATTCCCTTGTTAGCAGCTATAGCCGCAGATTGAACCGTGTTTCGAGGCACACCGCCGCCAATAACTACCATTCCGTTTTTAGGCGACCTCTCACAGATTTGGCACAGAAGCGACACATCCTTGAAGGCGTCAACCTTTAGAACGTTTTTCTGGTTTTCCTGTGAAGCGTGAAGCAGATGGATATAGCCGAACTCGGAGTCTCGAACCGCAGGAATAAAGATGGGCACGTTTTCCTTATAGGCAGCACGCAAAATAGAGTTCGGATCATTGAGCCGCTTACCCAATTCCCACGCAAACTCGTTCGAAGAAAGACTTTCCCCATTTCGCTCTGCAGCAATTTCACCGTACATTTCAGCAAGCTCGTAATCCAGTTTCACGTAGTCTTCCTCCGCAACGAAAATATCGTAAATGCGGAAAATATGGTATCTAAAAAGTTCACGGTCATCCGCCATCCAACTTCCCTTATAATGGTGACCGCCCAACGCTTCAATGGCGTCATGGACCATACCAGCGCCAGTAGTAACTATAACATCGACCAGGTTTGCACGAATAAGATTTACTATCAGTGCACGCATTCCAGCAGGGACAACCGCACCAGAAAGAGCTAAAAACAAAGTACAGTCTTTATCGCGAAGCATCTTCTCGTATACGTTGCACGCCCTAGCGAGACGTCCCGCCCCAAAAGAACCGGAACCCTGAAACTGCCGCATCAATTGGTCCACGGTCAACTTTCCGTCAATTCTGATGTGCTTCACCGGCTTCTGCAGATAATCCTCCCTTCTCATTAAAACCACCGTCTAATTGATTTCATGCTCTATAGAGTTCAAAAAAACCCTTTTTTGTATTTCGCAAAAAAAGGGAAAATCCGAGTTAATCTTAACCGCGTTTTTTTAAACAAAGATTTATGGACACATTCCTTAAGCTAATGGCTTTAAATCTAGCCGATTAGTCTCCTTAAAATAGGTATTTTCTTCAAAGGGATTATCACAGCGAGACAGATGAAGAGAGTTAATACTGTAATCAAGGGAACTCCGATTATGGAGTTTATTGTGTTGCTGTTGATTGTTAAGCCGAAATAGCCCCTTTGAAGCGATTCAATTATCATCACATGTAGCAAGAATATCGGCAAAGTATTTTCACTGATTTTTCTCAGCAACCAACTATTTTTGGGAGGCGAGGCCTCCGTCGGATTCGAAGGTGCTTGATGTTCGTTAAGCAGTAGAAAAAGAGCAACTGAAGCTAAAATCATAGTTGGACTGAAATAGTCATGGAAGAAGTAAGTTAATTGTCCGCCAACAGTAGCAGCCATAAAATAAGTGCCAACTGCAGTCAAAGTAAGCCCAAGAAGCAACAAGCTTAGCAGAGTAGAGCGTCGCATTCTCACTTTTAGAAGGTATATACCTAACATGTAGTATCCTGCCCACCAAGGAATCGTTAGGAGATTGCTATCCAAACTGTACCCAAAAAAGCTGAGAAATGACACAAGAAGTGGACCCAAAAGCCACACTACAATGAAATATTTGAAAGTCTTCCGGTCAATATGAATCACCACAATACGCAAAATAGGAGTCAAAAGGTAAAGCCCCACGAGCATGTAAAGATACCAAAAATGAAAGTACGGGTAGGGGTCCGCCAAAACGCTTTGCATGAACGAACCTAAGGTAAATTCCTCGCTATTGGCGAAAACGCGCCAAGCAAAGTAGGCGACACTCCAAAACAGAAAAGGCAAACCTATTCGAGCCCACCGCTTCTTAAAAAAAAGGCTTAGAGGTTCATTTTTTGATGGACGAAGCAGAAGAGCACCGCTCAACATCACGAATAAAGGTACACCGACGCGGGATATGGATTGATAGATATCAACAATCACCCATCGCCAAACCTCAAAAGGTGCCTCTGGTTGAAAAGATGTAGCATCTCTTGTGGCATGAAGCAGAATGACTGCTACAATAGCTATTGTTCGAATCAGATCAACTGGAACAGAAGGTTTTCTTACCTGACTCAGCTTCATCAACCCTAATACTTTTTCTCTAGCCGTGTTTTACGCTAATAAGATTTAACTAACAACCCAAAGGAAAATTTCCGTTAAATAGAAGTAAAGGATCCGCTGGGATCTGACTCTAATAATTTCCCCATAGAAAAATTTGGCAATATTAACCTCAAAGCTTGCAAGGACAAGTTGAAAAATATTGTAAAAAGTAGGCTTAGTCAATAGCTGTTAGATTAACGCGAGAATAGTATCGAAGCTTTTTCAGTGAAGTTATTTATAGATAATAAAATCGACCTTTAGTAACCCCTTTTGAAATAGCAATTATTTCAAGTTCTTAATTAAAGGAATCACCTTGAAATTATATTCAGTAGTTACTCTTTCGCCAGTATCTTCATAACCCAATTTCTTCCAGAACCCATATGCCTTCCAAGGAACACCCTTAGCATTCTCTGTTGTATTTGTTTTCAGAACATGAAAACCTCTCGATTTGGCCAGTTCTTCCACATACTCAACAAGAGCTTTGCCAATACCCTTTCCTTGTTCGTCCCTAGCTACAACGATATTATCTATATTATCATCACAATCTTCCATATTGTAAACAATGAAACCAACAACTTTGTCTCTACATTCAGCCACAAAAACCTCAAAGCCTCCTGCCAATCTATTCTCTCTATTCCATACTATGCGAAGCTTTTCAACTGACGAATAGAGATTGGCACCTGAGACAACAAAACCAGAGACTTCCTGATCTGCTAATGCTATAGCCTGATTTCTACAATTGATGAAATATCATTAGTTGTTGCAGGCCTAATCTTTAACGAAAGCATTCTATCAGTAGTTGAATATGACATTAACATAAGCTTGTCTATCAATTTTCAAAGTTTTCTCTAAACCACATTTCACAATACTTTGGACGATCCAAACCAAAAATGTTAGATATTTAGTAATGACAACTTTAAGAGGGAAACCTTGTCGCTTTTACCAGCTTTTGAGATAGGTTTATGGAACGCTTGGATTCTTGTCATTCCTATGCTAATCGTTTTATTCTCTGATATGGGAGCAACAGCCTCTAGAGAATCAGGAAAGGAAAGAGATTTCCAGCTAACTATAGAAGAAAACAGAATAGTAAACGCAGTTTTTTTACCTATGCTCATTTCTTGGGTTTACGCCATTTTTTTGCCTCTAAAACTCGACACAATATGGCTTTACAGTGGTCTAATTATCTTTCTGTTTGGAATAATTTTCACCATTACTGCAATTTTAAATTTTTCTACTAGTCCTAAAGACAAGGTTATCACCAAAGGGCTCTATCGTTTTACAAGAAACCCTGCATACCTTGGTATGATTCTAATGCAAATTAGCATAGCAGTAACTTGCACTTCTTTGTTGTATATCCTATTAACCGTAGTTTTGATAATCATGCTGAACGCAATTTTGCCATCTGAAGAACGCTATTGCCTTTACAGGTACGAAGATGACTATCTAAAATACAAGAACAAAACCCCAAGATGGATTGGCATACCCAAATCAGAGGAAAAATAATAGTATTGTTCTCGCTCCAATTTTTTACTTAACAAACATTTCAACAATAATAGGCAAACTAAAACCTAACCCTATTCAACCTACTATGCTTTTTCAACAATCATTGTCGTTGTTGTAGCCACATTCTCAATTTTCCTGATGTACTGAGTAATTATCCTTTTAAGACCTTCAACAGAGTTCGCTTCAACCTTCACAATAATATCATAGATTCCATAGATAATTTCAGCCTCTAAAACTCCTTCAACACTCTTTAACGCTTTCGCCACTTCCACCATTGATGCCGGATCAGTTGTTATACACACAAAAGCTAGGGACATTAAAATTTCCTGATAATAACTATGTCACACGCAGTATTTTTTAGTGTCGCTTCAAATCAAACTTTAACTACACCCATTTTTCCTAGCAAAGCCTTTGAGATGCTCCAAAACTGTCAGAGAATGGAGTTGAATAATGACGGAGGTTTGTTACTCACTCAGACTTATTAGCAAAAAGACTGAACGATTTCTATATCAGAGAATTGGTCAACTTTACATATTAAACAGAAATTATAATGAAACAAGTAGAAAGTTGCACAAAAAGATAAGATTAAGGTGGGAAAATAGAGAGGAACCAAGAGGAGGTGAGCCAAAATGACCCCTCCCTATTTTCCCGTCAACAGAGATTGCTAAAGCGAAATAAAAATGTTGTTTTGAACGTGCACTTTTTTAGAAACTAAAGCAAAAGAGCAGAGTTTTCCAGACAATTCAAGATTGTTCAAGAGACAAAAGCAACTTGCTAAACTATTCGTTTTTCTTTGTCTTATTCCCTACTTCTAAATCTCTTGCCTCAGCAATTATGGCAACTTCTCTCCAATTCTGTTTCCTATTCGTTGCATAAATCTCCAATCTCCCTCTCCACCCGCAATCCAAACACTCATACTTTACCGGCAACCAACCTAAATGACCGGTCATATCACCACAAGTAGACTTAACCCTACGCAAATTTGGACTTTTACAAAAAGGACAAACTGCAACATCAATATTCTTGCCTTTCTTTCTTAACTCATCCAGTCTTTGTGAAATCTTCTCGATGTTTTTGCTGTCAACTTTCTTTTTTTTCTGCACAACCTCTTGTTTTTGCCTCTTGCTAGTTTTCTGCTTAGACAATGAGTGACTCACTCTTAAACATAAAAAAAGGCAATTTCCCACAATAAGTTTTCTATCATGTCTTTTCAACAAAGTTTTCTCTACGCTTTCTGAATTTGTATTCAAAAATAATTTATTTAGTTCTAATGAACAAGTAATTCTCATCTTCACTAACAGAGAGATTCTTGCTTTTTAAAAAGTCCCTGATGCATCTTAGACAACACCTTTTCTTGATTGCAATAACATACCCATCTTTCTGACGGTCAATTAAACTGATTTTTGGCGATTGTTCTCCACATTTGAAGTCAATATTCTTTATAGCACAGTGAAAAGCGAGAATTTCTTTGAAATTAGAAACAGTTGTCATTATAGAATTAGCAACCACAAATAACTTCATAAACAATTGTGACTGCATCACAACACCCACAACGTGGTTTAACAAAACTACTAGGGCTTCTAAGCGTATAAACTGGAGAATTTTAAATCAAAGTTTTCTCTAGGCTCCCTGATTTTGTATTAGTAGTCATTAAATCCCTAGAAAGCACTCCAAGGAACCAGATTAAACTTAGATTGAGAGGCAAAAAACAAAGCGAGTGGTATTTAATTAGCTAAAAGGTAGCATAGTTGAACTGAAAGGATTTTGTCGATAGAAAAGCTTCTCAGTTTAGATTTTCAATTTAACGTTAATGTCTCAGTAGTTGTAGTGAATAATGAGCCGGATAGATCTTAGAGGAATAGGCAATAATGCACACAAATTTATTAGGAGTCTTAAGACAGAAATGACTTTTGCCTTTATTATTGAAATGAGCAAGAACTACATTTTTACTTTTATCTATCAATTAACTGGAGATCAAATGCTTTACACTATTTTGCAAGGTTTGATTCTGTTGGCACCATGGATAATGTTGGGACATGGCGCGTTTAGATATGAGTCTCAGAAGACATACAACTTTTCCAGTTTAAGTAACCACAACTCTCCTAATACTCTGAAGCCAAAAAAGAATCTAAATCTATTGAGTTTTATCTTAGCAACCTTTGTTTTCATGAAATTTCTTCTCCAGTAGATTGAATTTTCTATTGTATCTTTTTAGCAAAGTTTTCCTTGCGCTCCAAAACTGCTATTCAATGAAGTACCGTTATTAGGTTTGCTGGGGCTCTGGAACAAAACTAACTAAAGGAGAAAAGAAAATGACATTTTTCAAGAGGGGAAATATCATTATTCTAATCCAGAGCCCTTCAGCTCACAATAACTTCTGGCTTTATTGAATAAATCATTTTTTGTAAAGATTTCTTGACTCAAGAATTATTGACAAACAAAAACCTGATGTATAGAAATACATATCTTAATCTCCCAGACGCCAAAGTTTCTTGGGTAGAGTAATTTAAGTTTCCAAAAGCAACAAAGAATCTTTTGGATTACATCAATTATTGATAAAACTAACTTAAAGAGTTAATTGCCTCAAAGAAGGATGAGAGTTTACATTCATCTAGTCTATTTTTAGTCCTCACACTACTACAAACATCCACACCAAAAGGCTCAACCTGCCTTAAACCTTCCAGAACATTATCAGAGTTAAGCCCCCCAGCTAGAAAAACTGGAACCATCACCATCTCTCTTATTTGTTTGCTAAAAAACCAGTTATGCTTTCTCCCAGTTCCCCCAAGCTCTTTCACAGCCAAATCTGGATTACCAGAATCTAACAAAATTGCATCTACATAAGATGCAACACTCTCAGCTTCATCAACAGATTTTTCATCTATAACATGAACAACTTGCACCAATCTTATACCAGGCAAAGCATTCCTTAGCACCTCATAATCACTAATTTTTAATCTATCAACCAACTGAATAACACTAGTTCTACATCTTTCATGTTGCTTAATAATTTCTAAAGGATTCTGCTTTGAAGTCAATAGAAAAGATGAAATAGAAGGCGGAATAACCCTAGCAATCTTGGCAATAAGCTCTTCTGGAATTGGACCAGGACCACTGGGCATTTCAGAAACCAAACCCAAAGCTGATGCTCCATATTTAATAGCAAGCCATGCTTCCTCAATGCTGGCAATACAGCAGATCTTAACTCTTGGATTTTTAACTGGCTTCATAGGATCCACTCTCCAGTCAATATTTTAAAAATTGGAATTCTTAGTTAAAGATTTGGGATAAACATCAAGTTTCTATACTCTTCAGAATGGATCTATTGTGACTATTATATACTTGGAATGTGCTTTTTGAAAACTGAAGATAAAAAGAAGCTAGTGAAAAAGAGTTCAATTGAAGCAGAAAACTTGAGAATATACTGGTGTAATTTCATCTTTTGCCTCTCAAATGCTTCCTAGGCAATGACACCTGTTTTCTTTCTTTCAGTTTCAGTTTCTTTTCTCTACGCATCTGTCTGTGCTTTTCCAGTCCCTCAATCTTAGCTTTTTTGCTTTTCGACATTGTTGTTCACTCTTAAACTCAAAGCACTCCATTAGCTTCTCTTATAAGTGTTATCACTTGTCTTATAGATTTTAAACTTAGAATTCAAATATTCCAAGAAGCCTATGACTAGATATTACTGTTAAGATGGAAAGTAGCTTATTTTCCTGACTCTGTTTTTCTATTTTCGATTTCAGCTTTAATTCCCTTTAACAATACAGAATGTTGTCAGATCACGCGCATAATGAAAAGCCTATTCATGCAACTCAGAAACTGTAGCCAAAACATAAACCTGCTTAGACCACACATTAAGCCAATAATTTAAATCTCCACCAATTCCCTGAATATTAGACTGAGCCCCCTCAATAGTAATCTCAGCAACAACAATACTATCCGGTCTGAACCTAAAACCCCAATAATTATTATATTCTTCAACTATACCACCAATCCACATTTCAGTTTGATTCAGGTAAAGAGCTTTCAAAGTATCCCACACTTCTCGACTACTAGTTTCAACAGCAATAATGTCTTCATGAGAATCTACAATCACAATCCACCTAAGAGTATCATGTTTGGTTTTACTCGGATAATTTGCGTCATTAACAAAAACTAAAACTAAGGTAGCAAATGTTATAGCTAAAATTAAAATACTCAAAATAACAAAATTTTTCTTCAATATCTTTAGACCCAAGTTCAAATATAACAAATAGAAAATTAAAAATTATTACATGTGAATCCCTTCGAACAGTGCATTATTCTGCAAAGTTTTCTCTACGCTCTAAAACTGCAATTTAGAGACAAAATCAACCTAAGATAGTCTGCTAAGAGTAACATGAAACGAGCTATAACCACCAGGAGGAAAAATAAAAAACAAAGTGTAACTAGCAGACTCTACTCCACCAAAAACCTGTGAATAAGGATTATCTAAACTAAGCTTAAAGTCTAAACTTTCAACACCATCCAAAATAGAGTAAATATCCTCAGAATAACATTTATTGTCGAAACCTTCATCCCAGTAACCCTCATAGAAGTACAGATCTACCCAATTATTAGGAGGTGCAATCTCAGTGCATTCAACTACAAGCCTCCATTGTTCATTGGGTCCAGTATTAAAAGGAACATAAACAACACCAAAATCTCTGGTTAAAAACCTAAGACACTCATTAGAACCACGAACTGTGAAATCAAGTTCTTTCTGAGCACAGGAGGATTAGCTAATGACGAAATCAGCCAAACACCAATTACCATTAATAAAACTAAACACAAACTTGTCGCTCCCAAAACCTTCTCATTAACCATCAGTCTTAAGCCTCAAACACAACAAATCTATGACCATTAAAAAGGTATTATATATAAAATAAAATTTTATAGAAAAGTCTTTGTCAAGCTTCGTAGAACCATCAATATGACCTAGCTCACGAAGAGTCTTTCTCAAATCAGTAAAAGTCACATTGTAGTTTTCATCAAGACAGTAAGTCTTGCTCACAACCTCCGGAGTGGGATTAGCAATACTAGCCACTATTTTTAGGGGCATAGAAGTGTTTGCATAAACCATTTCAGAAATTGGGGAAGATATTATGAAGGCATCACCTAAAAAAAATTAGCATTTGCTACTTCGATAGTTTGCATTCCAGTAATTAATGAAATAAAGATGGCTAGTAGCAGTTTTACTGTTAATGCTCTTTTCATTAGAGCATGAATTGAAGCTAACTTGTTTCATCCTAAAAGGAGTTTTTATCAAGGTTTCTTGGCTAAGTTTTCCAAAAGACCAAAAACAGATAGTCCAAACAGTGCTTGAAATTGAAGATAAAAACAACATGATAGGAATCTTAATAGTAATAATAAACAATATTTCTAGCGATGGCTTATGAGTGAGAATGAAACAAATGCAAAACTTGATACCGTAATCATATGCACAAGAAGAATGAAAAAATTAGCAGAATTCTACAAGTCAGGTTTACAGCTTCAAAACCCAAAATCTCAAGGGAACAATCACCTAGGATTCCAACTACAAAACAATTACCTAGGCTTTGACAAGATAGACAAAGAACAAAATAATCAGAGAGGTGCCATTTCTTTGTGGTTTAGAGTAGACAACATAAAAGAGACCTTCAATCGGTTTAAAGAGTTAGGAGCCCAAGTGAAATATCCCCCTACAATAAAACCCTGGGGAGATATGCTAGCAGCACTTTTTGATCCTGACGGAAATATGTTTGGTCTAGCACAAAGATAAAATTAATATTTAGATAAGAATACCCTAGAATCTTGTTCTTTCTGTTTCATTTTTTTAAAGTTTTCTAGATCTTCCAGAAATTTGTTTTAATGGTACTTAAATACCACTTCTACTGGTCAAGAACACAAAAACCCCAGCTAGCTGAAACAGCTATTTCTATAGCTAAGTCTTTTAGCATAACACTCGCCACACGTTATAATTTCTAGTTGCTTTGTGCTTAAGAAAACTTTGATACAAAGGAAAATCTCTTAACCATTGCAAAACAGTATTAGCTAGTGGCATGCTGCTTAATCCCATATCCTATGTTCCCAAAACGTTAGACCAGTACACACTTCAGATTTACTTTTCCATTATTGCAATTCTAGCAATCACCTTCATAACAAGCACACCATTATCCCTAAAGTATAACAGCCACAGGGACATCATAGGGAAAATCTTAGTTGCAGTTGGAATAGCTGAATTATTGCCCTTCTTCTTTGGTATATTTGCCATTCTTAATCAGATGAGTTTGTCATATTTGCTACTTAATCCCCTAATTGTGCTTTTAGTACTAGGTTTAATCACAATGGCTGGCGGAACATTAAACATTAGAAAGGCAGAAGCTCACTGGTTTTATCTATTGATTGTCTCACTAACAAGCATAGTCATATCTGCTTTCATTGTTTACTTCATAATATAGCCTTGCAAGCACATGCTAGAAAGAAGCTAGAAAAACTGTTTATAGGCTACATTTGTGTGTTTTAAGAGTGAAAATAGAGCATATTATCGCTTATTGACTTAGAATAGGGCACATAAAGCATATTTTGTCATAAATATCATTCTAGAAGACCTGAATTTAATATAACAAAAAAAGTTATTGTATTTTGCTACTTTGCATCTGATTCCTTTGGCTTTTGTCTGGCCAGATTTCTAATCTCAGCCTCAAAATCTAATCCCAAAGAAAAATCTAATGTTTCTTCATACAAAATGGACAAAAGTCTAGCCACCATGTAACGCTCAAACGGTTTTTCCAAGTTTTTATCCAAAAAATCTGAAACTCTATCAGCAGCAATAAGAGCCAAATCAAGGTCAATATTTCTGTCTGCTAGTACTTTTTCTAGGTCTTTCTCCTCAAACAAATTAAATCACAAAGGTACCATAAAATTAGTGGCTTTTTAATGTTAGGATTATAATTATTGGTTTTCATCATGCCTTTTCCATATGATCTTCTTAACAAAGTTTTTTCTAGGCTCCAAAACTAATAGATAGGAATTGCAATTACAAGTAAAAATCAAGGTATGTGACAATTCCAAATATCAATGATACTAACCAGGAAATCAAGACCACATCCATTATTCTCTTCTTCTTGAAACAGCTAGAAATGTTTGAAACATTCAAAATCCAGGATACCACAATATAAAATCCCAAAACCAGTGTTACCAATCCAGGTATAGCATGAATCCACATAGCTTGGACTCCTAGCAAAGAAGTTGAAGTAGTAAAAAAATTAATTGCACCTGAAAAAGATGGCCACATAGCAACAACAAAAAATACCAAATGCAAAATGAGCCCTAAACCCATCAACGTACCATGAACCTTAAAATTCTTCTTCAATTTGTATCCAATCGACGCAACTATTATCAGAAAAGAGATTATCTGAAACAACAAATTGACATCTGTAATAAGTGCTGAATTTGGAGTAAAAATCCCTGACATACTCTGCTCCTTCTAAAGTATAATAATTTTTCATTAAAAACCTTTGGATAGATAGCTAGTTATTCACTGATTCCCCTTTTATGATTCTTTTTTGAAGAATTTCTTCCTAGCAATAATCACTGCTGTAGTACCAATCAAGAGGAGCGGAATTGTTATCCAAGAAGATAACTCTGGAATAGTTTGTTGATTAGACCAAGAACTCCATCCATCAATAGTACAATGCACTCTAGTTCTTGCAGGTGGATTTCCACTTATTTGTCCTAAATTGATTTGAGCAGTAAATGTTACTGAAGACTGAGTTACAGGATAACTAGTAATTGCTCCATCAATATCCACTTCAACTTCATCTACATAGTGAAAAGTAGTCACAGGAGTATGATAAAAAGTAACATTCAACATTGTATCTTCACCATTATCCCAAAAAACTACTTCTTGAATATCAGGCACAATACCCTGCACATCAGTAACAAAAGCACAAAGTGAAAAGGCTGCACTAGCTAGGAGAAAACAAATCAAGATGGTTCCTAATTTCAAAGAAAACCCTCTTAATCCATAGTAGATGCAACTAAATATGTATTGTCATTTTCAAAGTTTTTCAAAAGCTCCACAACTCTTTTTCGTTGAAAATGTCTCAAGCAAATGTTCAGCAATGAGTAATGTGTAATAATAGAAAACTACGAGTTTATTCCAAAAAAGAATAGTTAACCTTCAGAAACATTTTTTTCCTCCATTTCATCTTGGTGGGTTCACTGAATGATGTTGAAATGGACATAACCATAATCCTAATTGCTGTTGCCCTAGCTATAGACTCTTTCTCAGTTTCCATAACAAGAGGATTCACAAGCACTAAAAACAGGATGGCAATTGAAGCACTAAAAACAGGGTTCTTCTTTGGAGCATTTCAGGCCATAATGCCAATAATGGGATGGCTAGCAGGACTAAGCATCATGAATTTAATCTCAGGTTTTGACCATTGGATAGCATTTGGACTCTTAGCCTTGGTCGGAATAAGAATGATATATGAATCATTAACTTTAGGTTCCAGAAAGATAGCCAGTTCTTCTAGTCTAAAAGTATTAGTAATATTATCCATTGCAACAAGTATAGATGCTCTAGCAGTTGGTCTAAGTTTATCCTTTCTAGAAACATCAATAACAGAACCAGCAATCATAATCGGAATCATAACATTCCTTCTATCATTTATAGGGGTATACATAGGCAGGAAGATGGGAAATTACTTCGAGAAAATTGGTGTAATTGGTGGAATAATTCTAATATCTATTGGAGTTAGGATTTTAATCGAACATTTGGGAATTATTCAATGATTTCTTATATTCTTAGCAAAGTTTTCTCTATGCTCTAAAACCATGTCATGATGAGGTTAAATCATATTGATTTATTGAAAAGCTATTTAATGTAATGAGTTGAATAGAGATAACTATGGTTTCAATTCGAAGAGTTCTTGTTCAACCAAAATTGTTAGGCTCAAAATTAGCTAGAAGAGGCATCGCCAAAAAAATCTATGTGGTTCTACTAATTACTTTGATATTGGTTGCTTCAGCCATCATTTTCACTATCATCAATTCTGATAAAAGCGAAGTTTTTGTGGGGGTTATGGCTGGACATCGAAACGTAGATGAACTATTAGACTTTGTCGATGAAGTTGAAGAATACGTCAACTTAATAATAGTAAGTGATCTAAGCATAACTAAGAATTCAACAAAACTTTATCCAGTTTTTGACTATTTGAAAGCTAGAGAAATATTTTTCATTCCATTTATGGGACCCATGGACTATGTTGACGACCCTGATTTTTTCCAAGTTGCAGAGGAAAGATGGGGCAAGTACTTCTTGGGAGTATATACTTTTGATGAGCCAGGAGGAAAACAAATTGACAAGTTTTTTCATAGACCGGTAGATGAAGCCCAAAACAACAGCGATGCAGCCTCTAAATATCTTAAAGTTGTTGCAGAAGAAGGACTAATGTTTTTATTTGGAAATTTTTATGATTATGGCACTTTTGATGTCGTTACTTCTGATTACGCTTTGTTTTGGCATGATTATTTAGCATGTTATAACGTGGTTTTTGCCCATTTTGGGTGGAATAATACTAGACAACTGCAGATTGCTCTTTGCCGAGGAGCAGCAACAGCTCACAATAGCGATTGGGGAGCAATAATAACCTGGACCTATGGACAGCCACCCTACATAGAAAATCCGGAGGAACTTTACAATGATATGGTTTTAGCCTACAATAATGAAGCTAAATATATTCTTGTTTTCAATTTTCCAACCAATCAAACTGAATATGGCCTCTTAACCCAAGGACACCTTGATTCAATGCAAAACTTCTGGAATTACGCTCAAGAAAATCCTCAGCCAAAACAAAATGTTGATATTGCTTATGTTCTTCCCAGAGACTATGGATTCGGTTTTAGAGGACCAGATGACAGCATATGGGGATTGTGGGATCCAGATGAATTGTCACCCATCATATGGAACCAGGCAAACAGCCTACTAGAAACCTACAATTCACAGTTGGACATAATATATGAAACGGCTTCTCCTTCAGTGTTTAAAAAATACAGGGAAATTGTATTTTGGAATGGAACAACATTGTCAAATGATTAGGCATCGAGGATGCTTAAGATGTGAAGCAAAAACAGTGAGAGTAGGACAATCCAATGAACTTTTGGAAATGAATGTTTTTTAGTAAAGTTTTCTCTACGCTCCAAAACTAGTTATTGAGGTGTTTTTGGGATTATTTTCTTTTCATGAGATAAACAAGTAAGACCAAACTACAACCTATTATTAGCAACATGAAAATTACACCTAGGATTACTTCCTGCTCTGATGGTTGAGGTGTTTCATGAGGCATTGGCGTAGGAGTTGGAACATAATCAATAGGAGAGTCTACTGTGAAGCAAACTGGCTTTGAAAAAAATATTCCATCTGTTGTTCCATTAAACCATGTAATTCCAATACCCACAATTTCATGCCTTCCATTGGACATAGACAAAACTGTACTTCCATTAAGATTGTGCATCCCCAATAATGCAGTGGCAATTATTATTTGAGGCCCTCCATCCAGACTGTAGGCAATAGCCTCTGGTCCAGTTAGCTTAGCTGGATCACTTGCTGAAATGGAAATAACAACATTGTGGGAAGTGTAAACTTTGTCTTGTGGTGAATTAACAGTGACTATGAGAGTTCCACTGCAAGCTGCTTCATCAAAAGAGTATATCCCAAAATTTATCAAGATTACTAATATGAATATCAGAGCAATTGCTATTCCTGTTTTCTTCAAAACAACCCCAAAAAAACTAATTTATTCCAGTGGTAAAAGCATTTTCGCAAAGATTCCTCAACACAAAAAACATTAACTAAACAAAAATCGCAAAGTTTTCTAGAAACTCCAAAACTAATCTTAGATTCTAAAAGCTGCAAATAAAAAAGAAGAAAAATAGAATTAATTTAATTTCAGCAAACTTGCCTTTTTTCAGTGTTTAGAAAAACTAATTCCTTTTGTCAATCTCAGCAAAAGTGTTATTCTAGAACTCAACCTAACTTTTCTTAAAATAGTTTATTCTATTTAGCAACAGCCAGTTTTGCTCCACAAACCGAACATTTTCCTTCAGCAGTAATTTTAGGTTGCTCCTTAACTTCGCCACCACAAAGGCCACACTTCACTACACATCACCCCCTCTCAAAAGCTTCTCACAAAAAATATTGTTTCTTTCAATTATAAGCATTTTGTTTCTGCCACGAACATTAACCATAATAAAATTATTTCCTTAAACCACTCCGAATTTATCTTTAATGGTCTTTTTATACCACCTCTGCTGGTCAAGGGTTTAGAATTATCTTCTTTTAATGAAGTATAATAGCAAACCCAGAAAGACAACAATGGATGTCACTGCAAGTACTGCGCTTGCAGTCATGTCTTCTCCTTTTTGCTCCGCTTCTTCACCCTGCGTGCCATTGTGATTCTTGGGGGCATTAGAATTTTATCCAACCAACCAAATGACGCTTGACATAGGAAACTATGACAGCAGCTAAGCCAGAAGCTATGAGAGCTTCAATTGATAGTTTTGACAAAACCACTATGACTGTGGTCAAAGCTATTGGAGGAGGCAGTGCTCTAGAATAGGTGAACCAGAAGTAGTCAGTAAAGAACACATAAGGTGCTTGTATTGACCAAGCCAAAATACCTGAGAAAATAGGCTTGATCTTCCTTTTATTAGCTAGAATTCCAGAGGCTATACCCAAAATTGCTAATCCACCAATAACAAATGGGATTTCGGTTGAAAAACTCATGTATAATCCTCCTAGAGCGCCAGTTATTAGTCCGACCCATGGTCCTGCTAATATTCCGCTGATTAGAATGGGTACTTGGGTAAGGTGGATGTTTGAATTTAAAGTTCCAATAATAACAGGAATTACAAAAGGTGGTGTTGATAAAATGTTCGAAAGAGCTACCATTATAGCAATGAAAGCAATGGTTTTAGCTCTATTATCCATGACCTTCAAACAGACAGCACTCTATTAAACTAGGTTGTTGTTTTTTAGTAAAGTTTTCTCTAATCTCCAAAACTGATATTGGCACATTTTTTGCTTCAGTTCTCTTTATCTCTGAAAGCTTCAAGCCCTTCTTTGATAAGAAGAGGAACAAGTGCCATCGCCATAACTGGGTCAGCCCACCACCAACCAAAAACAATATTCAATCCCAAGCCAGCAATAATAATAAGGTCCTGAATGTCACAGAATAAACTCTCATAGGCTTCAGCCCTCAAAGCCCTTGACCCCAACTTTCCAGCAATATTCTTCTTAAAAACAAAAAGAATTGTCATAAGAACAGCACTTGAGATAGTAATAAGAATTCCAGTGAAACTTTCCTTTGGCTGGTTAAAGTAACCTAACAAAGTTGTTGTTGACTGAAAAACAATGAAAACAGAAAGGAGAAAGAAAGTAATTCCAACAAGCCTTAGAGCTTTCCTTTCTGTTAAGCTTTCATCAGAAACTTCCTTGCTGAATCTCCAAATCAGAACAGCCCCGGCAAATAGCTCAATTATACTATCTAAACCAAAAGCAAGCAAAGCAACACTACTAGCAATCCAAGCTAACCACAAAGCAACTGCTGCTTCAAGCACATTCCAAACCTCACCTACCCAAACAAGCAAGAGTGCTTTGCGTCTAAGAGAGCTTCTATTCAAAGGCAACAGAATCACGCCAGTTAAGCAATTATTTTGATTGACTAAACTATACTTAACATTTGTTTTCTAGTCCTTCCAGAATTTTGTTTTAATGGTCATTATTAAGCTGCTCTGGCAAGTTAGTCACTAAAACAAATTGGAACCCAAAAATGACAACAAATAATAGCAAGCATAAAAATAATTTGAACTACAATTGAAGTTTGCTCAGATGGAGAAGAAGCATTGACTTTTTCTAAAAATGTAAAACTTTGGATTCTCATAACCTTATGTTCATTACTGCTTTGGATCATTTATTGGATTCCTGGAGGAATTGAACGCTTCTTTGGAATGAATGGTATACCATGGAGTATTCTAGTCCAAAACTTTGGAATCATGTTTTTCATAATGGAAATGGGAGGATCCATTGGCATGTTCTTCCATCTTGCTGCAGTAATCATAGCAATTGCAACCTTAATTTTATTGATCAAAAAAACCAAGACAGTATTGGACATTAAAAAATGGATCTCCACTTCCCTTTTTTTAGAAAGCATATACTACCTATTGCTTTTGCCATCAGGATTATTTTTAATTGGCATTGGAAATGACTTTATTCAGAATGTGAGCTTGGTGCTTTTAGGTGTTGACTATCTTCTCATGGTTCTTTTCACGGCACCATTTATGATAATTTTAGGAAAAAAAGTTTACAAATATAGAGGAGCAACTGAAGGCTTCAAGTCATGGGTTTGGGCATGTGTTACTTTTGTAGGTTATATTGCAGCCTTATGGGTTAACTCTGTAGTTAAATGGATTGACATGATAAGCACTGAAGGCTTATCCTTTTTCCTGTCTGGAATCAGAAGTATTGGAGCATTAAATGCAATTTTGTTGATGTCATTAGCACTGTTTTTTGCTGTTCTGGGAGCTTATGCTTTGGCTAAGCAGAATTTCAGTTCTGCATTAAGAAGGATTGCAATAAGTTTCATTCTAATTGGAGTACATTATGCAATTTTTGTTGCGTATTCATATGCTATAGGGTTGGAAAGCTTCTTGATGTTATCTGAGATTTGGGCAATTCCCCTTTTAGGTTTAGGATTATCTATGCTCAGAATTAAGAATTGAGACAGCTTTGATATTGGATTTCAGCCATAGTCAAATAGTTGGATCTATTTTTTTAATTGGTCGTTATTTCTAAGTAGAATGTTTAATTTCAAATCCAAGTAGAATAATGTACTCATACTGTTACGTTCTTGAGAAATATCTAAAAAATAAGGGCTACGCTGACAATCCATATTGTTATTGTGTCAATGCAGTCACATAGAGTTTTATATTCAAGAGAACTAAGAAAATGTAAGAACTTTAGGAAGAAGGTAAAGCATGGTTTCTGCCATAAATAAAGGATTTTTGTCTTCTTTTCTGACAATATGTCTATTGATTCTGCTGGCTTCGTTGCTTCTATCATCGCTTAGCTTTGGCGTATTTGGACAAGACGAAGAAGTTATTTTGCCAGGACCTGTATTTCCCACTATAACTCAGGGACAAGCAGAAGTGATAATGTCTGCCAGTTCAGGAGGAACAACCACTCCACCACCGGGAACACACTACTACTGGAACAATACGCTGATTAGATTGACCGCCATCCCAGACGAGGGCTACAGATTTCTCTTTTGGCAAATAACTGGAGGTTATATACCCGGACATAGTAGAGCTCCTTTATACGTTCCTGATCAAACAGTCGCTGGAGAACAAATTTACGTTCCACCGAGAATAGAAGTGCCATCAACCTATGACAGCCTTGTAGCTACTCAGAATCCGTTGAATGTTATCTGCGGATACGGGTACACATTCGAATATAAAGCAGTGTTCATTTCAACCACACCTATCGGATCTGAGAGAGCTGATGCCATTGTCGTAATCAGAGAATCTGCAGGTGGAGTCACAGATCCGGGAGCCGGCACTTACACTTTTACTGAAGGTCAATCGATAACTCTAACTGCTACGCCTAATGAGAACCAAAAATTTGAACACTGGATCGCTTCTGGCACTGGAGTTACTGGAGATGAAGGAACAACCATAATTCCCGACAATCCATTAACTGTAGATTGCGGAATTGGTTATAGCTATGATTACACGCCGGTATTCATTTCAACAGAAACTGATATTGGATATGAAGGAATCCCGCTAGAATACCTTTATGCTATCATATTAATACTCGCAATAATCGCTGTGATTGGTGTTGTAGCTGCTCTAGTGTATAGAAGCAAAAAATAACCCCCACCTTTTTTGCATTAAAACTTAATCCCCCCCCCCCCCCCCCCCCCCCCCCCCCCATTTTTTTTAAAAAAAAATTAAAAAAAATAAAAAAAATATTTAAA
>CAYFXZ010000024.1:0-27790 GCA_964347245.1 uncultured Candidatus Bathyarchaeia archaeon
AATTGATGCTTTCTCTGTTTGTCTTGTAGAAAGTATGAGTTAAACTCAAGAGGATAGTAGCCCGGTGAATATAGTGTTGGCTATTTACTCGAGGTCGCGCCAGAGATATCTATCACCAGCAGTAATCAACAAGAAATGACAAAGAAGTTGAAGCTCACTCTTCTTTGCCCAACATAGGCTTAAGCTTAAATGATCCATTCACAATCTGTAGATTTCGAAAATCCTTGACAACAAGTAAATCTGCCCTTCCAATTTAGTGTCGTTTTTTGAATTTTTAGTGCTTTGGTTTTCCACACAATCGAGCCATTCTGGTGAATTAGTCAGTTTCCAATTAGATTTGATTGCGGGTAATATCTTGAGGTAGGGTTCAAATCCCAGCGACCCCATCATTCGATACATTGATTAAACTTTTCTTGGGAATTGTTTAGGATAAATCTTTTATGATTTCGTGATTGCAATGCGTATCCAAAAGTTCCCTCCTGCGTTTTTCAGCGGTTAAATCAGCCTAAAATAGAAAGAGACCTAAGAGTTGTATAGCCCGTCCACCTACTTGCAGCTAATGTCAGAAAAGAACCATTTAAAAAGAAATCTCTAAGCATAATATAATTGAAGCAAAAACACTTCTATTCGTTGGTTAAGCATATATGACAGAGAAAAAATTCTATTCGCCGTTGGAAATCGGATTCCTCATAGTCGCCTCAGCTTATTTCCTTTTTACGTTCCATGCAATGTTTACCCTCTCTTGGATTGGGGAATGGGAGTCTTTTGGTGGCTCTTTCAGATTCGTCATTTTTGTCGAAGACATTACAGCGAACATTGGAATTGCTTCTAGACTTGTAGCAAGTAGCGTCGCTTTTGTGGGGGTTATTCTCTACTTTGTAAAAAAGGGTCTTCCAACGCAAACTATAAAGAAAGTGTTGAGGTTGGTCTTGATTGGGGAGGCGATTTACTGGCTAGGGCTTCTGGCTTCAGGCCTTCTGCCCTTATTTTCCACGCTAGGTTTCGCTACATGGCGTGTTAACGGTCATATATCGACTCTACCAGTTTTAACTTCTCTACTAGCAAATGAAATACCCTTACTCGTACAATCTATTGTTATTCCCGTTGTCCTGTTTAAACTGTCCTATGAGTTGACCCCGAAAAAACCAGCAATGAGGGCAATAAAGTGGGGGTTGATTGCGGGCACGGTTTATGTTTTGGTGTTTTATCTCACTAACACTGCGCTATGGGTATTAACCTTAATGCGGCAAGGAACGGAGTATTTGACTTCTTATCCAGAAAATTTGCTTAGTTTTGCCTCAACTTCAATCGGTATGCTCGCACTATTGATTTTCATGGCGTACTTCGCGAAAAAATCTATCGGAACAGAAATTGTGGAAAAGCTTAACCTTAAAACAATCGGCGCAATAATCCTTGCTTTGGGCTTGTTTTACCTCTGGAATTACCTTACGTGGATTTTCTTCGGAAGCGACGAAATCTGGAGCAATTGGTACGTGTGGTTCTTGGGGCATAACCTTAACTTGTGGCTACTGTCGATTCCACTGGTGGGTTTGCCGCTACTCTTCAAACAAAAAGATGAAGCAGACGTATATCATGGTGTTATTAGGATTAAACAAAAAAAGAGTTGAAAATTAGAGGTCTTCCCTATCCAGCTATATAAACAGAGTAACATTTGCATCTGCTGCGATGTTAAGGAAGGTTGCAGCACCAACTAGGCTATCAACTTCGGGTATAAGGGCTTCTCTCGTAACTCCGAACATCTCCATTGTTGGAGTACATGCATAAATCTTGCATTGACCAGATTGCTTCAGGCGTTTAAGCATTTCATACGGCGATGGATATTTCATTCGTTCGAGGTTTTTCCGCATTGTCTCTTCAAGATTTTTATAGTCTCCAGGCAATGTCGCTTTATCCATAGCTCCCTTTGTAAGGTTTTGAAGACCCCAAAACGTAAAGTATAGGTGTGCTTCCCATTCCATAGCTACAGAAGTGGATGCAAGAATGAAGGCACAATAGAGCTTATCAATTGATCCGCTTTGCACAACTAAAGCAAGTTTCTTCGTTTGACTCATTTACTTTTCACCTCCTATTAGCGATGCGAACTTTCTAGAATCGAAAGCCATCTGAAGATTGAATATTTAACAAGCAATAACAATTCAAATAGAAACGTTGAATAAAGGTTTTCTGCCTAGTTTACAAAAAATTGAATGCAAAAAATAAAAAAAACGCTATTTTTCTTTGGTTCTCTCTGTTTTGTATTTTGCAGCACAAGTTTGACAACAAAAAGTGTAAGTCTTTCCGTCAATCTCGGTGGTATAATCGGCAAGATCGCAAGGCTCATCAGATTTTGAACCACAATATTCGCACTTAATTTCTAACTTCATAATTTTTACACCTCTTTTCACTTTTTGTTTTTTTGTTTATAGTCTTCTACAGCAGCATGAAGTGCATCAGCTGCTAAATTGGAGCAGTGCATTTTCACTTTGGGAAGTCCTCCTAAGGAGTCAGCTACGCTTGCACGAGTAATAGTCATTGCTTCTTCCAAAGTTTTTCCTTTAGCAAGTTCAGTTGTTATACTGCTTGTTGCTATGGCCGCTCCACAACCATAGGTTTTGAATTTTATGTCTTCAATACGATTGTCTTTCACCTTTATGTACATGGTCATTAGATCGCCACAAACGGGGTTACCCACTGTGCCTACACCATCGGCATCCGGGATTTCACCCATATTTCTAGGATTTTTGAAGTGTTCCATTACCTTGTCTGTATACATTAGTCTTTCAACTCCTCCGGAGTCAAAGGCGACATCTCTCTCAATCTTTTGACTATGTCTGGCATGATACTCTTTATTCTATCTACGTCTTCTTGAGTATTATCCTTTCCTAAAGTTAGCATCAATGAACCATGTGCCTCTTCCGGCTTGAGCCCAAGGGCAAGCAATACATGTGAGGGTTGCAACGTTTTTGCGGCACATGCTGATCCAGAGGACGCATATACTCCCACAATATCTAGACTTAATAGGATTGATTCTCCTTCTATGAAGTTGTATCTTACTGATACATTATCTGGTAATCTTTGGGTTGGATGCCCATTTAGATATGAATATGGTATAGGATCAATCAGACCATTTATTAGGTCATCTCTGAGTTTACTCATTCTTTCGCTCCGATTTGGCCTTTCCTTTGCAACGATTTCAGCAGCTTTGGCAAAACCCACAATGCCCGCGATATTCTCTGTTCCTGAGCGCAACCCACGTTCCTGGCCTCCTCCTTGGATAATTGATTCTATTGTTGTGCCCTTTTTAATGTACAAGGCACCCACGCCCTTAGGTCCATACATGTCATTGCTAGATATTGTCAATAAATCAATATTTTCATCTTGTACATCTATTGGAAGCTGACCGCAAGCTGCTGTAGCATCAACATGCAAATAAGCCTTTTTTTTATGTACAATTTTACTGATTTCCTTAATCGGTTGAATAGTTCCAATTTCCCCATTTGCGTAGACTATAGAAACAAGCGTAGTATAATCATCTAACTCGGTTTCCAGTTTCTCTAAATCTACAAGACCAAACCTGTCAACTGGAAGAAAGACTACTTGAAAGCCTTTTCTAATCATAAATTTGCAAGGATTAACAACAGACATGTGCTCTACGCTGGAAGTCAAAATTTTTGTGCCGCGATTTTTATTTCGGCTAGCTGTACCCTTGATAGCTAGGTTGTTGCTTTCTGTAGCTCCAGAAGTGAAGATAATAGTTTCTGGTTCTTCGGCGTTGACAAGTTTAGCCACTCCTTCTCTACTTTTTTCTAGTGCTTGTTTTGCTTTTTGTCCCAAACTATGAAGTGATGAAGGGTTGCCAAATGATGATTTCATATAAGTAAGCATTTCATCGATTATTCGTGGATCAACTGGTTTTCCCGCTGAATAATCCATGCAAATTCTTCTTGCTTTTTGAGAGTTCATTTCAAGTTGTTCTCGTTGGATTTTTATTTTACTTTCCTAAGTATTATTCGAGTTACATCGCCTTCTTGAACGCTTTCAAGAACTTCTTGGCCCAAATTCTTGGCAAGGTTTTCAATGTCTAATTTAGCCGCAGGGTCATCAGCCAGAATTTCCAGAGTTTCTCCAATTTTCATGTCATCCAACTGCATTCGAGTTTTAAAAACTGGTTCAGGACAAAACAAACCCAAACAGTCTAATTTTTTATCAGCCTTTGTTTTCATAATACTCTTTCAAAGAATGGTTCACGCAAACAATAAAGCTTTCGTAAGATTAAAACTTCTAAATAGCCACTAGCGACCATTGGTTTTTTCCTTCTTCAAATTAATAGAAAAGCTTTCCCAACGAGCTTTTTGTTTTAAAAGGAGATTGAGATGGTTGAGCTGTATCAAATTCTTTTCTTTTCAAAAAAGATACTTCGATTTTCATATCTGCCTAAAAAGTGTTTTTTTCATTAATAGTTATCTTGGATTTTTTATGTGTAAAAAATTAGGGAAGAAGTTTTTTCTTAGTTCAGCATTGTTTTTATTTCTTTGCGAGCTTTATTTCCATCGTTGAAACCATTCTTGACCTGTTTTCGCCTTCTCTTGGTGGCATTTCTTCTGTTCCAATGCCTATAGTTGCGACTTTCAAATCTTTCATGAAACGGTTAGTGGTTATTTCAGCTACATCTACAGCAGTGGCTATCGATCTGCCTCTAGCTTTAAGCATAATTTCATTGACAGCGCCCGAGGACATAGCGGTGATAACCGCCATCACGTAGCTCATGGGTGGTTTGTTTCCGATGAAAACGACTTCTGGTTTTTTCTCCGCTTTTTCCTTAGGTTTTTCTGTGGTTGTTTCAACAGATGCTTTTTCTGTTTTCCCAGTTGCTTTTGTTACTGTTTCTGCTGCTTTTTCGGCTACAGGTTTTGGGGTTTTTTCCTCTGTCATTCTTTTCACTCCTTTTTTCTTGACTTGAGTCTATGCAATATTCCGCGTCCAAGTAGACACTGAACATCAGTTAATGGTTCGCAAACAACCTAATAAATGCGACAATACAGCCAAGGTGATTAGTATGTAAGAATAAACAACCAATGGAATAAGAAGAACAAAACCAAAGTAATACCTTCAATCACTTAACAAAATTGGAAAGCAAAGCAATGTTCTGCGATACAAGATGTCTTTGCAAAAAAAGCTGTACACTGATATTTAGGAGTGTGGAATTCTAAATAGAAATTTATTCTATGATTTTTAATATTTATTTCCAATCCTAAAAGCTTTTCTTGAAAAAAAGCTATGTGTGGAATGATTTAAATGGCAAAAAAACCGACTAGAAAAAGAGTCAAGATCAAAGGCCATTATTATCGAGTTAGGCAACGGTCAACAAAAAAAGGTAAAAAAGGAACCATAATGGGCAAATGGAAAAACAAGTAGCAATTGCCCTTCCAGTTAAATCCGCCTGACGAATTCACAAAATCGTTATTTCTCACGCAAGATTTTAGGCATGTAAGCGCATCTAGGGTCTGACCCAAAAACGTCTCCAGTATAGAACTTTGCTGCGGTACGACATCCCCCGCATATTTCGCGGTACTCACATACTCCGCACTTGCCTTTAAGGTTGCTTTTGTCCCTGATTCTTGAGAAAAACTCAGAAGTCTGGAGTTCGTTCCAAATGGTCTTAATCGATTTTTCTTTGATGTTTCCCAACCTATACAAATCATTGAAACTGCAGGGGATGGCGTCTCCGTTTTCCGCAATGCTCATGAACTTCCCGAAGAAGCACCTTCCCAAAAAGAAATGATTAAACCACTCGTCAAAATCAGGCAAACCCCGCTGCTTGGCTATGCGAGCGAAGAACGGACAGTAAACATTGATTTCGGGCTTTCCTTTATACTTTGCACGCAAGTCGTAGAGCTTGTTCCACGCCCACTCGTACTGTTGTGGCGACGGATCCGGTTTTAACTTGTTTTCATCTCGGCTGTAGGGAATAAAACTGTGATAGATAACCCACCGGGCGTTGTATTTCTCAGCTAAGTCAAGCACATGCGTAAAATCCTCCTCGCCAACGTTCGTGCCAAAGCCTTTAACATTTACAAACGTATATACCAAGCAGTTCAGCAGCCCGGCGTTTGAAAGCTTTTCAATAGCTGAAACTGCTTTCGCGTGTGAGCCTTTCCCTCGAATTGCATCATTTATCTTTTGTGCGCCGTCAATGCTCACTGATACACGAACTTCGTTTTTGATAATGTTATCAAAGGCTTCCGCGTCCAACAGATGTCCATCTGTTATTATACTCGCATTCAAACCAGTTTTTCTAGCGTACCCAATTATATCGAACAGATCTTTACGAAGAAGCGGTTCTCCACCACTTATTCCAAGCCAGCTTGCTTCAAAATCGTATACTTGGTCCACAATCAACTTTGCGCTTTCAGTGTCCACTTCATCGGGAAAAGGCGACTTCCCAGCTGAAGCACAATGCACACAGTTGCTATCACACGCAAAAGTACACCGCCAAGGCAAAATATACAAAGGACCTTTACGCTTCAACAAATCAAACCCCCTTAGATTGCTGTGAAAAGGCTATTTAACCCTTCAAGAAAAAGCTTGCGAAAGGCTTGTCTCTGTTTGGTCTTCAAATTTTGTAAAGGTTCCACCGCTGTTCCATACTAAAGCCTCAATCTTAACCTTTTTATTTGGAGATCGTATTGCCTTTCAAAGAGAGGAGTTGAGGAAATTTGTTGTCAAAAATTCCAATAAATCTTGAGAGATTAAAGAAAGAAGATTTGAACAAGGAAATACTTAGAGCAGCATTAATCGCTGAGTTGGATGCCGTGAATCTTTATGAGCAGATGGCAGCTTTAACTGAGGATAGGCACATAAAAACGATTTTGTTGGACATAGCTAAGGAAGAAAAAGCTCATGTCGGAGAGTTCCAAGCTCTACTGTTGATGAACGATAAACAGCAGGAAAAAGAGCTGGCTGAAGGCAAAAAAGAAGTTGAAGAACTAACGAGCTGAAACAGTTCAGCGATTCGATTTTGCTGCCAAACACTTCTCTTTTTTCCGAATAGAACTAAAATAATTCCTAACCAACGGAATCTGCTCATAGCATGACCTATCTTTCAGTCAAATTTTGCTATTTAGCCAGTTGTTTTTTCTTCCTAACGACTTTTTCGGCGAAAAGTCTTAAGCTACTCACGTCTGGGAGATCCCCGAAAAACAGCATGAAGTAGGTTACACCTAGCCTTGAGAACCGCTGTATTTCCTGTTTGCAAATATCGGGGGTGGCTACGAAATTGAATTCCTTAAAATCTTTTAGGGAAACGTTCTTTGGCTTCAACTTCATAACTTTTTTATCCAGCTTTTTCTGGTCTGGCACTATGAACATTTGACCGCCAAGCCAGCATGACTTCTCAATTTCGTCGAAGTCTCTGCCCACCAATTTGCAGTAGCCTTTTAGGACATTCAGTTTGTGTTTGTAATGCTCAAATGAGGGTACATATCCCCAATCATACCTATCTGCATATTGTGCCGTCACTCTCAACGTGAGTTTTTCTCCGCTACCTCCAATTATTATTGGCGGATGCGGCTTCTGCACGGGTTTGGGTTCACAAACAGCTTCGCTTATTCTGCAATACTTTCCTTGGTAACTTGTCTTTCCTTCGGTCCACATTTTCTTTATTATTTCCACGGACTCTTTCATACGCTCTATTCTGGAACGTGGTTTGGGAAATGGTATTCCGTAAGCTTCATGCTCGTCTCCTTGGACACCTGCGCCAATACCCAACTCTAACCTGCCGTTTGAAAGGACATCGAATGTAGCTGCCATTTTGGCGAGTACAGCTGGGTTTCTGAAAGAGCTGCATAATACCATTGTGCCTAGTCTAATCTTTGAGGTTATGGCTGAGAGTGCCGAGAGGATTGTCCAGCACTCAAGAATAGGGTTTTTTTCAAACATTAAATGGTCATCGAACCATACGGAATCATATCCTAACTGTTCGCATTCCAGAACGATATCACGAATGTGATAGAATAGCGATGAAGAATTTTCGTCTTTAAATCCTAGCGCATAAAAGGGAAGGAAAACACCGAATTGTATTTTGTTCATGTAATTCCATCCTTTGGTCTTTCGTGAAGCTGTTAGTATGATGACATAAATGATTAACTAGACTTTAATAAATACGGTTTTAGTACATTGCAGCATAGATTATCTGCATGAGGTCGAATCAGATATAGGGGTTTTGAGAATTGGCTGAAATGATCGTGACTGAAAAGTTGACCAAGCGATATGGGTCTATCACAGCAATTAAGGATTTGGATTTAATGGTTTATGCTGGTGAAATATATGGTTTCTTGGGTCCTAACGGAGCAGGTAAAACTACTACTATTCGCGTTATGACCACTTTAACGAAGCCAACTTCGGGTCATGCGTTGGTAAACGGTTTCGATGTTGTGAAGGAGCCTAACAAGGTGAAAAAAGTGATTGGTGTAGTGCAGCAGCATGTGAGTTTGGACCGTGATCTAACTGTAAGGGAAAATATGGAGTTTCGTGCTCGTTTACATCATTTAGGTTCATCTGAACGCAAAAACCGAATCGATGAATTGCTTGATTATATAGGTCTAACTGAAGAAGCTGACCGAATAGTTAACGATCTTTCAGGAGGTATGAAAAAACGAGCGATGATTGTCGCTTCTCTTCTGCATAAGCCTAAGGTGCTTTTTCTTGATGAACCAACTGTTGGATTGGATGCTCAAACACGACGTCGCTTGTGGGATTCTATACGCCGTTTGCACCTTGATGGCACTACAATTTTCCTCACTACTCATTATATTGAAGAGGCAGAATCCCTGTGCCAACGCGTAGGCATATTGCATCAAGGTCGTTTGATCGATCTAGGCAGACCCTTAGAGTTACGTCAAAGATTAGGGTTGGTCACTGTGGAAACTCTCGTGAATAACAAAGAAACGCGTTACCAGTATTTTGCTGACAGGTTAGCAGCGACAAGCTATGTTCAGAACTTGCCTCCAGATGCTAAGACCATCATTATACGAGATTCAAACCTAGAAGATGTCTTTGTAGAATTAACTGGACGAAAGGTAGGTAATGATTAAATGATAAACCTTCTCAGGGATATATACTCAGTTTTATGGGTAGATCTTAGATTTCTAAGGCGCCATTGGTTGCGGACACTTGCTACTAGTCTTGTTAATCCTATTCTTTACCTCATAGCATTTGGTTATGGTTTAGGTAGCGGAATTAGTTTTGATGGCTATAGCTATCTTGCATTTGTTATGCCAGGCATAATTGCACTTACTGCTATGTCAAGCAGTTATGGCGGTGCCGGATTTAAGCTGCATGTTGATCGTCTTTTCTACAGATGCTTCGACGAATACATGATGTCCCCAATCAGCCTCTTATCGCTAGCCATCGGGAAAACCTTGATAGGTGTGGTACGAGGCCTGATAAGTACTGTAGCTATTTTAGCAGTTGGGCTACTCATATCGCCGACGTTGATTGTTAGTCCGCTTTTCTTGTTAGTCCTAGCTAGCTCCTGCTTTGTCTTTTCTTTCCTTGGCGTGCTTGTTGGAATGTGGGCTAAATCGCACCAAGATATGACCACGTTTAGTACATTAGTTATTTTGCCGATGACGTTTCTCAGCGGCACTTTCTTTTCGTTGAATCAATTGCCTGAAGCTGTAAAAGCTGTTTTGTACTTGTTTCCTCTTACTCACTCAAGCCAATGCCTTCGTGCATCGGCTTTGGGTCAAGCGTTTCCTTGGATGTCTTTCTTAGCTCTTCTAAGCTTTGGCTTGGCATTCTTCGCGGGGTGCATGTGGCTTCTCAAGCGAACTAGCTTATAAAAAAATTGTGCGTGTGGATGCCTAAATAATGCGTAGAATTGGTGCGGTCGCCGGGATTTGAACCCGGGTCGTCAGCGTGGCAGGCTGATGTCCTAGCCAAACTAGACTACGACCGCTCTAATGATAGACCACGTATTCTTCGCTATCATCTCTTAAAAAGCGTTATGTTTCTATGGCGAATACTTGCATAGTTTCTTTCAGAAATCTGTAGTCTTCGATATAAAACAGGTGACTTTTGCATTTGCAGTCGGAGCAGCCGAAACCATCTATTGGCTTACTTTTTTCGCTTAGGCTTTTAGCGGTTTTACACTCTTCAGTTTTGTTGCCTTCCTTGAAAAAAACTTTAATAATTTTTGCGGCGGCGTTATCTAGTAAGTAGTCGATGTGCCAAAACTTTCTTTTCTTGATTCTCAGGTGGCGTTTAACTCGCTGTTCCATATTGGTTTGTGCGGAGCCGACGTACGCGTACAAACCTTTCGCGAAAGCTCTTTCTCCTACAGCACCTATGTTCACGTTGATATCGGAGCTAACCTGTATTATTAAGATGTAGATGCACTTGAAACCTTTTTTTACATTGCCATGGCTTTTATACAAGACCACAGCCTCAGCTAGTTCTGTTCACTTTTAAACTGATAAACAATTTGCCATAAACCCTGCAAAATTCTTGTCAATTAGGAAAATGTGCGTGATTGGGGTTCAATCAATCTTCTAGCCGCATTTCCAACAATAACTTGCATCAGGCTTAATTTGTGCACCACAGTATTGACAAAACCTTTTTTCTTCCGATGTATAAACGACGGGAACAGGTTCACCCAGTCGAATTGAGGTCTTAATGTTGAAGAATCCTATGGCAACTAGTATCCACATGAGCAACCTTCGCTACTAAGAAAATTGGATTTAGGATGAAAAAACTATTGAGAAGCATATACAAGCACTGACGCGTTTTTCAAGCAGAAATAATAAAACAATAGCTCGGTTACAATGTGAGCCTTAAAAATGAAGGGTTTAAGAAAAAGCACACTTGCTCATTGAATTATTTTTAGTTCATTCTCGATGTCGCTAAAGTTTTTCAATATGACGTCAGAGTGTATTTTTATCCATGGACTTAAGCTTTTCATTTCGGAGATCACTAGAATTTTCTTACCTTTACGTTTTGCATAGAAAAGTTCCATACATGCTCCTGCGGAAAGTTTGGGCAAGTAGACAATCATGATGTCGCAGCGTTCTGCGTCCTCCAAGTCTCTTCGAAAGAAACCAGAGACGGGTACGTTGGGCCACCACCATTTCTCGTCACCTTTATAGTAGCTTTTTTCTCGAAGCCACGGGTCAATTATGTCATAACCCAACTTCTCGCAGATTTTGGTGATGGTTTTTCTGTAGCCTTGATTGGTTTCCATACCTAAAATGGGTCCTGAGATGAACACTTTCTTTTTCATGACTTTTCGCAAACGCGTTCCTGATATTTGATGATTTCGCTTACGCTCCGGATTCAAACGTTCGCAGTATAATTCATAACTATTTCAAGCAAATAAACATCTAATAAAACCGAACCCTATAGGAACTTGAGTTTTGATTACTCATTAAAATCTAAGGAATTCCAGCATTTTTTCTTTCTTATTAGTCGGAGGCAAGCAAGTCTGCCCGTGACAAACATAAGCTGTGACTTTTCCTTCAATTTTCTCGTATCCCCAACCAGCTTTTTCCGGTTTTACCATCGAAACCACCATTTTCGGGAAGTAACCCATTCTCAGAGCGTTGAGCATATCATGCATACTTTCTTCTTGGGGATCACCGACTAGAATAACGTTGTAGGTGGATCCAATAGTGAAATCCACTCCAAGAAGCATAAACATGTGGGCTTCCGGCGCTATCTTTACTTCCTCAGAAAACACCTTGATTATTTGATTGGCAATCTCTCCATACTTCGTTTCTCCAATCAAAAGTGATAGACGTAACAAGTTAAGCAGAGACACGGAATTGCCTGATGGCAAAGCGCCATCATAAACTTGTTTTCTTCTGGGCATCGCCTCTTCAGCGCCTTTATTTGTAAAGTAAAAGCCACCATCCTCTTCATCCCAAAACCGCGAAACCATCCGATTATTTAGCTCCACTGCCGCCTGCAAGTATGACTCCTCAAAATTTGACTCGTAAATTTCCACTAACCCCCAAACAAGAAAAGCATAATCATCAAGAAATCCTTCTATCGCCCTTTCACTTTTTGCATAACGATGATAGAGCATTCCATTATCATCCTTCATTTTCTCTAGTATGAAATTAGCGGCTCTAACTGCGGCTTGCAAGTACCTAGGTTCACTGAAAATGAAACTAGCTTTTGCCAAAGCAGCAATCATCAAGCCATTCCAACTAACCAAGATCTTGTCGTCTTTAGCTGGGGGCACACGTTTTTCCCTAGCTTCAAAAAGCAAGTTACAAATTTTTCCTAGTCTATTGATAAGCTTGTTTATGGTTAACTTGGATTCTGAGGCAACCTGCTCCAGCGATCTTGCGAAATGAAGTATGTTTTTGCCGTTTCGCTTTCGTCCTGTCTCAGGATAGTTTCCTCCAGTCTTGACGCCAAAAAATTTAACAGCCAACTCAGCATCTTCAGACGCCAAGGCGTTTCTTATTTCTTCTTCACTCCACAAGTAGAACTTGCCTTCTTCGCCTTCACTATCTGCATCTTCAGCCGCGTAGAAGCCACCCTCTGGCGAAGCCAACTCTCTAAGAACGTACTCTAATATTTCTTTTGCGGTTACTCTAAACTTGCCAGCACCCGTAGCTTGAAAAGCTTCCATATAGACCAGCGCCAACAACGCTTGGTCATACAACATCTTTTCAAAATGCGGAACCAGCCATTCCGCGTCTGTTGAGTAACGGTGAAAGCCAAAACCCACCTGATCATAAATTCCGCCATTACGCATTGCTCTTAAGGTCTTTTCAACAATTGCCAAAGCGTTTTTCTCTTTGGTTCGGCTCCAATACCTCAACAAGAAAAGAAGGTTTTGCGGTGTTGGAAACTTTGGAGCGCGCCCAAATCCACCATTCTCTTCGTCAAAGCTTAGGAAAAGCTTCTCGTAGGCATCATCAAAAATGTCTTTGCCTAACTTTTTTCCCACAGTTCTCTTCTCTAAAATTTCTATCCTGCGTTTGATATCTTTGCCCAAGTCTTCCAAATCGGACTTGCGATTCTTCCAGACTTTTTCAATTTGAGGAATAAGGTCAACCATGCCTGCCAGACCAAACCTACTATTTTTTGGGATATAACTGGATGCAAAGAAGGGGTTCTTATCTGGTGTCATTATTATGTTAAGTGGCCAGCCACAGCTTCGCCCCATCAGCTGGCACACGGTCATATAAGCGCTGTCAAGATCGGGTCTTTCTTCTCTGTCAATCTTTATGCATACAAATGCCTTGTTCATTAGCGCGGCTACTACATCATCGTCAAAGCTTTCCTTCTCCATAACATGACACCAGTGACATGCCGAATAACCTATGGAAACAAAAACTGGCTTGCCTTGGGCTTTAGCCTCTTCAAAAGCCTCTTTTCCCCATGGATACCAATCTACGGGGTTGTAAGCGTGCTGAAGCAGATAGGGGCTCTTTTCATTTATCAGCCTATTAGGCTTTCTCACTTGGTTGCTTTCCATAGAAACCGGTCTTCCATAATAATTTGCGCGTGCCTCTTTTATTAAATATCCGCAAATAACCCCAATCCCTAAGCATATACGAGCCAGTGCGGTCTGTTGATGTTTCAGTCGGTATTTTTATAAGTGGAATGCTTGAAGTAGATTTCCATGCAAGCTGAAATCGGGATAATCGGTGGAACGGGTCTTTACGACCCGCAACTTCTTAAGAACGTGGAAGAAGTAAACGTTAATACGCCTTATGGTGCGCCTTCTGACGCAATCACGGTAGGTGAGTTAGCGGGAAGGAGTGTGGCATTTTTGCCGCGACACGGAAAGAAGCACACAATAAGACCGACAGACGTTAATTCGCGAGCTAATGTTTTCGCTCTGAAAAAGCTAGGCGTCAAACGGATTCTTGCACCTTCAGCCGTAGGCTCGTTAAAAGAAGATTACAGGCCAGGCGATTTAGTATTTGTTGACCAGTTCATTGATCGAACCACAAAACGCGAGCAGTCATTTTACACGAGCAACAAAGTATGCCACATATCGGTGGCTGAACCTATGTGTCCCGAAATGAGGCAGAACCTCATAGTCATAGCTAAAGACATAGGCATCCGCGCGCATCCCGCTGGAACCTACATTTGCATTGAAGGTCCTCGTTTTTCAACCAAAGCCGAGTCAAAGCTTTTCAGGAGTTGGGACGCCGACGTGATCGGTATGACGCTAGTTCCAGAGTGTGTTTTAGCACGCGAAGCTGAATTGTGCTACTCTTCAATATCAACCGTCACAGATTACGATGTGTGGAAGGACCATGCAGTCAGTGCTGACGAGGTTGTAGCTACGATGAAGACTAACGTTGAAAAAGTTAAGCGAATAATTTTGGAAGCAATTGCACGTTTGCCGAAAGAACGCTACTGCGAATGCAACAGCTCATTAAAGGGCGCATTCCTGTAAAGGAGAAATTGGATATGAATGAAATCGAAAATTGCAGGTTGAGACTGAAATCAAAAATTCGAAGAATCCCAGAATTCAAGGGTGTAGTCTTCTGGGATATAACTCCACTTCTTAAAGACAAAAAATGTTTTAAAGAAAGCATAAGATTACTGGCTGACCATTATAGGTCCAAGGACATAGACGCTATCGTATCGAATGAAGCTAGAGGCTTCATAGTAGGTGCTGCGTTAGCGTATGAGCTAGGAGTCGGATTTGTTCCAATAAGGAAAAAGGGGAAACTACCTTTCAAGTGTGTGGACCTCACTTACGAGAAGGAATACGAGTGTGACACGATAGAGGTTCACGAAGATGCAATAGAGAAAGGTCAAAAAGTTTTATTAATTGACGATTTGCTGGCTACAGGCGGAACGATTAAAGCCAACATTGATTTAGTTGAAAAGTTAGGTGGAAAGGTGGTTGGAATCGGCTTTCTTATAGAACTAAGCTATCTCGAAGGCAGAAAAGCCATCGGAGATAAATACGAAACGTTCTCAATAATCCAATTCAACACCACCAACGGTTGAAGTTCAAGTCTCTAACAACTCACGAAATTGACAATTAAATGCAAAAGCGCTCACAACAAAGTCTCCATTTTTCAAGCGATTTAATAAAAAGCACCCACTTGCAAAAGAGAAAAAACGTTGCAGCTTCTTGCTTTCGACTATGAAAGCTTTTGTGTTATCAAATCACTATAACGAGAGTAAGGTTATGCTTAATGAAGTCAGAGCAAGTTAAAGCCGCAGCTAGAGCTGTAAAAGAGCTAAGTGAAAGCTATGTTGATGTAATTGGCGCAGTAAAGAGTTCTGGAAAGGTTGCTACAATTACAAAGAAAATATGGCGTGAGGGTGATAAATCTAGACTTATAAAAATTGGGTTGTCTTTAATTGTTTTCCCAGAACCTACTCCCATAAGCGAAACTATAGGTGCATGTTTCATAGCTGCTGGGGCAGTTCAAAAAGGTATCAAAAAAAGAGCTATCTATGCAGAAAGCATAACAAAAACCTTCAAAACCACGTTGAAAGAAGTATTGGAAATATCCCAGTCTCTTAGAGTTTGACCAAAATCCGTTTTTTCTATTTGCAGCTAAATTCAAAATATTGTAGCTTTTCTGGATTTGCTTTGCCATTAATATTCAAAAAATCCACTCGAAATCCGTTATTCGCAAGTAAAAAAGATGGTTTGACTATGAAGATTGTAACAAAAAAGCGCGAAGGCTGGTTATATAATCCTTAAAAATTATAGCGCCGGTTTTCGGAGCGAATACAAACTCAGGTATCCTTTTATGTATTGCCTTGATTATCCTGACTTCAACCAGTTTTGCCCCAATTCCAAGAAGCTGTTCTATTGCATCCGTAAAGTGTTCGATTTTTCGTGGAATTTCCCACTTCCTGATCTTGAAAGTGTTTTCTAAATAGAAGTAGACTTCTTGTTTGTCAAAGCTTTCAAATGAACTGAGGCTTTCTTCAATTGCCTCAATGATGAGGGAATCAAACTTGTTTTCACTCGTTTTCTGATTTTTCTCGTTTAGCGGAATTGTGCAAGTTATGTTTAGGTTAACTGTTTTTGACATATTTTTCATCTCATGTGTAGTTGTGTTGAACTGTTGACATGTTATACTTGACTACATATTGCATCGCAAGACTTAATATATAGGTTGTTTTAGACGCTGATATATTCCAAAAATCGATATATCTACTCTAGAAGACATATACCAAACTTCATGATATTTGATAATAAGCCAATATAAATCCCAAGCACGCAACGGCTTCGCAACTTATAGCTGAAGGTTTGCGGGCAATTCTTTACCAATTCGTATAACTTCTCTTACGAGAAAATCAAAGTCTTCTCGACGGCTACGATGATTGCAGTTTGCTGCGCGCAGAACATACTTGCCTTTGACAACTGTACCGCTTAAAACTGCTGCCCCCTGTTCCTGTAGCTCAATAATAATTTGTCTGTTAATCTCATCTAATATATCATCATTCATGTCTGAATCAACATAACGAAAACAGACAACATTAAGTGTAACAGGCGCCGAAAGTTCTAATTCTTGCGAGGCCTCAACAAGTTTCCCCAAGTAAATAGCTTGATCAATATTCTGCTGTATTACCCGACCGTATTTGCAACTGCCATGTTCTTTAATGGACATCCACGCCTTCAACGCTCTAAATCCACGTGAAAGCTGGAAGCCATAGTCGCTAAACCATGGCAAATCCCCTCCACTCAAACCTCGCCCGCCTTCTCCATGTGCAAGATACTCCGGCATTAATGAGAAAGCTGCACGATGCTGCTCCTCATTACGTACAAGTATACAGCCGATTTCATATGGCATAAACATCCACTTATGCAAGTCAAGCGCCAAAGAGTCAGCCCGTTCAATTCCAGCCACTTTATTCTTCGACTTGGGTGCTAGAGCTGTCCATGCTCCAAATGCTCCATCAACGTGGAGCCAAAGTTTTTCTCTAAGGCAAAGATTAGCAAGACCTTGTAGGTCGTCAATTCCTCCTGTGTTAGTCGTTCCCGCCGCCCCTACGACACAAAATGGCAGATACCCAACTTTCCGGTCCTCGGTTATAGTTGATTTCAATGCTTGAAGGTCAATCTGAAAATTTTGGTTAACCGGTAAAAGGCGGAGAGATTCGTTTCCCAGTCCGAGCAACTCAACGGCTTTTTGGATTGAACTGTGAACTTCTTCGGAAGCGTAAAGCACCATCTTTTTAGATGCTGATTGGAGGCCTTGGAGGCGGATGTCATAACCTGATTTTACGTTTCGGGCAACTGTTAAGCCTATTATATTTGCAGCTGAGCAACCACTGGTTAAAACTCCACTCGCTGAAGGAGGATATCCTAACATTTCTTTGATCCAGTCAATCACCTGTTTCTCAACGTGGTTAGCGATATGGTTGTCGCCACCACCCGTGTTAGTGTTCATTGAAGCAGCCAGAAGTTCAGCAAAAGCACCCATAATTGTCCCCGTTCCGAGTATCCAACCCCAAAAGCGAGGATGAATATTTCCTATCGGGTAGGGCAACACATTTTCCACAAACTCTTCATAAATTTCATCTAGTTGCTGTGGATGCTTTGGGACAGATCTACGGAAGCAAGCTTTAACTCGATCAGGAACATGTTGCCATACAGGGCGTTCTCGCCCGGTTTTAATATAATTCACCATGTCATCTAACATCTTATGTCCAAGTTTTCGCATGGATTCCCAGTCATTTGGATCGAGCGTTTCCTCAAAAGCTCGATTTTCATTTTCCTGCTTCATTGTTTTGTACCCCTATTTCTTTCTTGTTCTATAATCAATTGTTTTACTTCCATAATTTAATTTTAATTGCTCCAAAATTCTATGGGAGAGTTTTGAACAATAAACCTTGAGACATCCGAGACAATTCTTTTCTCGCTCTTTCCCATTCAATTTAAAGTAAAAACTTTGAATTTTGCTTTCCAAGTATCCAACTATGCTAAGGTTAGTTAAATTTTTCTTTTACTTCTCAAAAAATTTTAAATTCAAAAAAATGCGGCTAAGAACTCGAAGAAAACCAAAGGCTTTTATTAAAAAGACAGGTCCAGTTGTTGTGGAGGTGAAAGTTATGCCTGTTTTTGTAGTACTTGGCAACTGGACTGACCAAGGAATACGAAAAATTACTGAAGCGCCTAAGAGAGCTGAGTCAGTTCATGATATGGTTAACAAAGCTGGAGGGGAGATGCAAGTTTTCTACACAATGGGTAATTATGATTTTGTAGCAATTATTGAAGTTCCCAATGATGAAGATGCTATGGCAATTCTTTTATGTGTTGGCAGTATGGGCAATGTCCGGACAGCAACAATGAAAGCTTGGACAGAAACAGAAGCATCGAAGTTGATTGCTGCTCCGCACCCTTAATTATCAAAAATAGGTTTCTTCTATCCCCTTTCTTCCCCATGCAGTTATATACTCAGACATATCAGGAATCCCTTAAATTGTTAGATTTTAAAGCCAGTGAAAAAGATTTTGTGAACAGAAACGCGAAAATTGATTATATACCAACTAACAATGTTACAATAAAGTTTTCGAACAAACTTATTTTTGTCGCTCGAGTTCTTCTTTATTGGGGATCAGATAACGAAAAAATTGCACTTGATTAGGAAACGATTTCCAAATGGTGAAATTCACTTTATTCTCCAAGAGTCAAGACTTGATGAACATTGCACAAATGCAGAATATCTTGATGAGACCGAAATAAGGAGAATTATGAAAAAAGAAGCGATCAAACCTCTACTGATTTTGCGTGAAGAATAAAAGGTCTCACCTTAAAATATCTTGGTTGCAAGTATGCTTTAATTGTTGAGAATATAATCATCTACGCTTATAGAAAGACTATTTAGAAAAAAGCAGTAACCCTTTTTCTTAATCCTTCACTTTTCGCAGAAAAAGCAATAATTATGATTCCATTAAACCTCTCTATTGCCGTTTTGGGTGGCCTCAGTGGTGCTGATATATTAATTGATATTTCTCAAGGTCAAGTCCATAGAGATGTCTGGATAAAAATTATACGCCCCACGGCATGGATTTGATTAAAAAAGTTATGAAAAGGCTAATTTGAGAGTCTTGGCCTATTGTCTTCCCTACAAGCTGATTACATATGAAAAGAATACTAACAATTACATTCCTAAACTTCTTTATATCCGGCGGTCTAACACTTGCAATACCATTATTGCTTTTGGAAAGAAACATTGATTTGGTGGAGATTGGGCTTGTTATATCTGTTTTGCCTTTGGTATTCTTAATAGTTCGCTTGATATTGACTTTGGTTGCTGATTTGGGGGGCTGGAATCGATTTTATCTCTTATTGAATATGCCCGCAACTCTTTTAGCAACTATCATATATTTCATAGCCAGTTCTACTTCAATATTTCTTTTGGGGAAAATCGCTGAGGCTATAAAAGAATCCTCTTATTGGGCAGTTAACAGAACTGCGATTTTTTCATTATCACCTAAACAAGAAGAGAGAGAAGCTACAAGAAACACTGCTGTAATATTTCTTTCTGTTGCTATAGGCAGTGCAATGGCAGGATTAGGAATCACTTATTTCGGCTTTCCCGTTACTTTTAGCCTTCTAATCGTGTCGGCAGGTATTATTGGATTTCCAGCAGCTCTGCTATGGAAAACTCGGGAAAAATCTTCTAAGCTCAAACCTAGGGGAATCGGGGAACTAATTAACTGGCGAAGTTATGGACGAAGATTCTGGTTCGTCTCAATAACCTTGCTATTTTTAAGATTGGCTTTTTATCCTCTTCTAGCCTTGCTGTTTCCGGTTTTCATGGCACAAGAACTTGGATACAGTTACATCACGATAGGCATAGCCTATATGATGTTCAACTTGATTGCATCCGCTGTCATTCTTGGCACATTAAGAGTCTCACTTGGACCCAAACGAGTCATTTTGCAGATCTCTATTTCTATGTTTTCTTCATTTCTCCTAGCCTACTCTAATGTTTATTTTCTCGGCCTATTCTTAATGTTAGCTGTTGCCCAGGGACTTAGTACAGGTTTTTTTGAATCTGCAATTGCCAAGACTACCAAAAGTAAACCGAGTGTATCTGTTGACATAGCATTGCTCCATGTGCCCATGAGATTTGCCGAATTCGCTTCTTTATTGTATGGAGGCTTTATTGCTCAAAATGTCGGATTTGCCCCCGTATTTGCTTCTTGTGGAATATTCTTCGCGATTTTTTCTGTTCTCGCCTTCTATTTAATTAGAAATTAGCAATTGAAGTAATGTGATAGAGTGCTTTGACAACAATGAATTGATAAAAAAAGATCTTTTGAAAACCAAAAAACTGCTTTAGTTGGGTCGAAATGAGATACATGTAAATTAATAATCTTGTTTTAAAAAGGTATTAAATATCTTCATTTATTTATCATCGATTAATAATTTGGTATGGTGGTAATCTGTGTCCAAAGATGACTCTGAGAACAAAGCGGAAAAAAGAATCATAATTCCCATTAAAGCGGTGGATGTAATGGCGACGGAAGTCGCTATTATAGACGAGAATGTTACCGCAAAGACAGCTGCAGAAATAATGGCTCAAGAAGGTTTCAGCGCAATGATTGTAACTATTGAAGGAAAGGCAAGGGGGATCCTTACAGAGAGAGACATCCTAAAACGCATAGTTGTGGAGGATAAGAATGCTAAGAAGACAAAAGTGAAAGAGATAATGTCAAGTCCTTTAGTGACCATTGGACCAAGAACGGATTTAGAAGAGGTAGCGCGTCTTATGTTTGAGAAAAAAATAAAGAACCTCCCCGTTATACAGGATAATCGTTTAATTGGCTTAATCAATTTGCAGGATATTTGCCGTCTCCAACCTGAGGTTCTGAGACTATTGAGGCAAACAATGGAAACCCCAAAGAATCTTCAAAAAGTCTTGAGGTATTATATAATCTAGAAGCAAAGGCCAAACTAGTAAGTATTGAGGATTCAATTCATTATCCATATCGGCGAGTTGGGCATTGCCTTTATTTTCGTTGATGTTTGAATTGTTTTCCGATATCGAATGCTTTTGCTAGAAACTTTCCTAGGCTCCAATAATTGTTAAAACCATCCTCGTATAGCAGCGGATCGATACATTTCAAATCGGGTTTTTCATTAACAAGGTATTTATTTTCAATATAAACGCCAACAATTTGACCGATGAAAAAATCGGCGTTGTGTGATTCAATAGTCTGTTTGAGTCTGCATTCGACGCTTATTGGCATTTCTCTAATCATTGGAGCAGTCTTGAGTTCTCCATAGAAAACATCAAAAATCTTTGACTTGTCAACTTCTGTCCCTGAATATAAGCCGCAATAGTCGGTAACTGAAACCATCTTTGAAGTTGGTATGTTTACACTGAACGTCTTATTTTCTTTTATTCCCTTGTTTGTGTAATGTGTTTTTTCGGATGAAAAGCCAATGAGGTATGGATCATAATCTACCATGTTAAACCAAGCAATAGTTTGGAAGTTAGGTTTCTCTTCTACATTGGCTCCAATGAGACAGACGGGCAAAATCAATGGAGGACGTTTAAATTTAGTCTTGACTTTTACCATAATTTTCACTTTTGTTACTATTATCATTGGCAATTCTATTTAACTATCAACTTATTGCCGACCAATATTATAAAACGAATGGTTAGTTAAGGTTTCAAGGAATAGACTTTTTTTGAGAAATTTGTGATAAGGCATTATTGAAAGCTATTTAAGATTGAATTGATAATATACTTTCAATTGGAGGGTGTTTTATCGCTGCGTCTAAACTCCTCCTGAGATGTCCTTATTGCGATTGGCCTTTTGAAGTTAACCCGCCAGATAGGGTTCATTTTGCATATTCTTTTGAAAAGCCTCTAAGAGGCAGTTTTTACGGCAAAGTTATAGAACAAAATCTTGTTTGTCAAAACTTGAAATGCAAAAAGTCAATTACAATCTACTGGTATGCTCCAATAGACTATTTCGACAGAATATAATATTGTAACACAGTTTGTTTTAAGTCACTTTTCATGGCTTAGCGTTTTTTTGCTTAATGATAGGCGAACTTTTCAGAAAATGATTGATCTTTCTTTGCTCCTTTTTTAGCTTTGCCAATTGCATAAATTCTAAATATTTAAGCTCACTTATTCACGGAAAAAATGAATCCGGCTACTAGAGGCTTCCAGTTTCTTTCCAATTTTGAATTTTATCTTGCTGATTTCTTGTTTTGAGTAGTTCCTTGAATCGTTTACCACCAATAGTTTAAACAAACCGTCCGCTTCCTTTTGAATTACTACAGCCACCTCAAATTCAATCGGAAATTTGATTTCCAAACCTTCCGTAACTCCTTTTTGTATGCCAACACAAGCGGAACGCACAAAATCTTCAAGCTCTTTATTTTCAGCCAACCCTCATCCCTAACTTCTTATTTCACATTTCTCTTTAATAGCTTTCAATAATGGATTCTCTTTTCTGAAAGAAAGTAGAATGCCGAGGGCCGGGTTTGAACCGGCGACAACTCGGTCTTCAGCCGAGCGCTCTCCCAGGCTGAGCTACCTCGGCAACTTTTGAAATGATTTCGGTTACTGTTTGATGCTTTTCGTACTTATTTACGTTTTCTTAAAAATATCAATCTCTTTTTAGTATACGTACTCTAAGCCTGCTTCAAACAATGATTTGACTTCTTCTGTTTTGTTGGGTACTCTTATCTTTTTGCCTCTCCTTCTTATCCAATCGCCACACGTATCCGCCAACTCCAATAAGCCCCATCCCTACAACTTGGATTGGGAGCCACCTGTATTCTAAAGTTGATTCTGATTGTTCACTTATCCCGAGAAGAGACACGGTAACATCGTCATAATAAACAATGAAAATATTATCTCCTCGTGCGGATACACCCAATCTGAAGAAGTCAATGTAAACATCCTCTGGAACAATAACATCCGATATCGAAGCAATCTCCATCCCATCCAAATACAGCTTGTACGTACCGTTGTACAAGTCAGCCGTCATCCTGACATTGTACCACCGGTCAGTTTCAAGCGAGTATACAATATCACTTGAAACAAAACCACCGCGACCACTAGGTATTCCAGTCCAAATATTCCAACCTCTGTAGCCAGTAAAATCACAGTAAAAACTAGTAACTAAAATATCTTGCCACCTAGAGTTGTCTACCCCATAAATCTCACCAAAAGCAAAGGACTCATTAGCAAGAATTGGAAGTTTCATCCAAGATACATTAAACGTTAAATCCATTTTCTTAATTGATGTCGCCAAATCCCAGCGAACATAATCGCCGTTTCGGCATTCAACCGCTTTTTTTCCGCTTGCAACTGGCGAAGCAACGATAACTGGAGAGCCAGTAACCTTAAAATTGCCGCTCAAGTCATCTTCAAAGCCAAAAGACTGCGGCGAACTTGTTAACGTTAAAGATGATGACCACGGCGGAATAACTATTGGCAAGAGAAGCAACAAGAACCCATAATATAACAAAAAAACCCATGCTTCTTTCCTAGTTATCACATTTACCACCACATTTTTATTAGTCAACAAAACAAATAAGCTGATTCATAATCACTATTAAATTGAGTGTTGTGGAATGAAAGAAAAGAATGTGTTAGTAACAGGCGGAGCTTCTTTTATCGGAAGCCATTTAGTGAACACTTTAATAAAACAAGGAGCCAACGTAGTTGTGGCGGATGATTTCTCAAGTGGAAAACTATCAAATCTTGAATATCCTTGGAAAAAGAGGGATTCAAAAACTTGGACCAGTAACAATCTGTTGGTTCGACAAGGTAACCTAAAAGACAGAGTTTTCACTAGTTCTGTAATGGATGACATTGAATTAGTTTTTCATTTAGCTGCATTACATGGAGGTAGAGGATATATTCACACACATCCGGCGGAATGTTGCACCAATATGGCTTTGGATCAGCTCGTTTTCGAAGAAGCATTTAACGCTGGTGTAGATCGAATATGTTTCGCAAGTTCTGCTTGTGTTTACCCTTCATATTTGCAAGACTCAACGGGATCCGATTATCTACTTAAAGAACGAGATGCCGATCCATTTACTCGCGACAAAGCTTTTGCCGATCTAGAATATGGCTGGGCAAAATTAATGGGAGAAATGAGTCTAAAAGCGTACCATAACGAATACGGCATGAAAACTTCCGCCGTCAGGATTTTCACTGCTTATGGTCCACTTGAAAACGAAACTCATGCAATTATCGCTTTAATAGCAAAAGCGTTTGTCAAACAAGACCCATATGTCATATGGGGAACAGGGGAACAAGACAGGAACTTTACGTACGTCCAAGACATAGTAGATGCACTTATTCTTGCATCCCAAAAAATCGAAAATGGCTCTCCCGTAAACGCTGGTAGAGATGATAGAATTACAATCAATCAAGCTGCTGAACTAATATTCAAAATAGTGGACTGGAGGCCAGACCTGATCATGCATGATAAAGAGAAACCGCAGGGCGTGGCTTCAAGAGCCGCTGATTTGACTAATGCTAAAGCCCTTCTAAACTGGAGTCCAAAATTCAATTATATAGACGGCTTCGAAAGAACCATTGATTGGTACTTTAAGAATAACAAACAAGAAAAAGTAAAAGCAAACTTGGAAAAACTCTTGATGGAAAGATAAAGACGCTAGGAGATCCATCAGAATCAAGATTGAGAATAGATTAAAACGCCTTAAAAATAACTAGACGCTGGGAATAAAACATTTAAATTTTAGAGGAAGACCAGATTCACATAATGATCCATAAAACAGCCGATTAATCTTACTACGCAGAAAGAGAATAAAGGACTCTTACACTTAGAATGTCAATAAGGAACAAATTTTTCCAGCAATATCCTTTTCAATATAGTCAAACCATGACTAACCCTTAATTTCTTCTCGCCCAACCGTGCTCTGTAGCTAATTGGCACCTCGAGAATTTTAAAACCGCTTCGCTCCACTATATGATTCATTTCAACCTCAATGTCAAAGCCCTTAGATTTCACACACCAACTACGTAAAATATTAGTTCTTAACACCCTCAGTCCCGTCAACGGATCGTGTAGGGGCTGGCCATTTAACATGTTATGTGCAAAACGCAAAAATTTATTTCCAATCCGGAAAACTCTGTGCAAAGCTTCCTTATTAACATCATCGTTGAGCCTGTTGCCACAAACCATGCCTATAAGAGGATTCTCTTCGAGCATTTTTATCATCTTAGGAACATGTTCAGCTGGATAGGTGTAGTCTGCGTCGGTGAGAATGACATAATCACATTCTGGATTTATATACTCGAGAGCCTTGGCTAACGCATCGCCTTTACCTATTCCATCCTGGTAAACTACTTTTGCACCAAGGTTCTTCGCTATCTCTCCAGTTCGGTCCTCACTTTTGCCATCCACCACAAGAACAGGAATATCCCCTAGCGTATCCTTCATCTCAGTTATTGTGAGACCAATGCCAGGCGCCTCATTCAACGCTGCAATAACCAATTGAGTTGAGTAACGGTTTTCTGGATTTCGAACCAGAATCGTCAAATCCTATTGTTTCTCCTTTCTGTTGATTCGTATATCACAAGATTGATGAGAAAATATATACTGAATTCCTAAAGGAATAACATGTCAAATCTTGGATTATCACTGAAACGAAATCTTAGCTCAATATGATTAACAATACTTGGTTTTACGCATAATAACAAATATTAACCAAGTCGTGGCTACAATGCTCAAAACCTCACAAAAAAGGCGTCTTAATAAAGTGATAGCTCGAGAAATTAATAAATAGGTTATCATTTTCTTTTTGAAATATGAACGATACTAAAGAAGCTATAGATATTTTGCCTCTTTCAATTATGGCTGGTTTATTTGTTATAGTCGATCTATTGGCTTTCTCAGTTGCAGGTCCGTTTAAAGCTGCAGAAATAGTTGCCTTCGAAAATCCAAGTGATCCCTTCAACATAGTATATTTCTTTGTTGTTTTGCTCGTGTTCACGAGCATAGTACTTCTCATTATTAAACTAAGAAAAAAGCAAGCTATAAGAATAATATTCCTTGCAGCAACCTCATTACTTAGTTTCTACGTTTTCTATCCCCTAATTTCAATATTTATTACTATCTCTTGGGTAAGTCTCTTAATATCATTAGCCGCTACAACAATTCTGATTATAGCACTTTTAAAGAAACCTGAATGGTACGTTATAAACGTGATTGCAATCCTAACCGGCGTCGGGGCAATCGCAATGATGGGCATTTCATTGGATATCTGGATTATTATTGTTTTGTTAGTCGCCATGGCCGTATATGACGCTCTCTCAGTCTATAAAACCAAACATATGATAGATCTTGCAGACAATGTTGTGGACCTAAAACTGCCTGTCATGTTCGTAATCCCAAAAAGAAGAGGCTACTCCCTACTTAAAGAACAGAAAAGCCTGAAAGAAAAAATTAAAAATAAAGAAAAACGAGAAGCCTACTTCTTAGGCGTAGGAGACGTTGTTTTTCCGGGAATTCTAGCTGTAGCAGCTTTCCATAATTTGGCAAATAATGGCTTAGCTATCGCATTGTCCGTTTTGGCAGGTACCCTCGTCGGGTTTATAGCGCTTATGACATATGTGATTAAGGGAAAACCGCAGGCTGGATTGCCGTTCCTATGCTCAGGAGCAATAATCGGTTACTTAGTTGGGGCTTACCTAATTTTCGGAATCTAATTTGGCAAATCCGATATCTCAATTTATTAACTATTTTTGAGAAAAACCTTGAAAATCAAAATCCAACCCTTGGCTGAGGAAATAATTAGGATTGTTTTTGCGTGTTTTTAGGCTCCCAATAATGCTATAAAATGTGTCAGGGCATATCCTAGTAATGAACTGGTTAGGAAGCATAGAAATAGTAGGAGGTCTTCGTGTTTGTTGTCCTCTCGTTTTTCGGTATTTTCTTGCTTGAGAATTTACACGCACTCTCCTAGTTTTTCTATTCTTGGTTCTTCTTCTTTGCTTTAGTTGGAGAAAGGTTTTATGAAGGGTTGATTAGTATTCTGGATTTAGGGATGTGTTTGGGCCGATAGTCTAGCTGGCTAGGACGTTGCCCTCACGCGGCAAAGGTCGCCGGTTCAAGTCCGGCTCGGCCCATTTTTTTGTTTTGTATTTGGGTTTTTTGAGTTGTGTTTTTGTGTTGTGCGTGTTCACAAAAAGGTTTATTAAATCTGGCGATTTGAGATATATGCTTGTTTACGGGTGGTTAAGATGTCTGAAAATGCTATATCGTTGAGGTTTAAAGGTGAGGAAACTAGTGATAGTGGATCGAGATGTAGCGTTTGCGGAGAACCCTTCGAAACTCCGCTATTGACAATGGTGTTTTCCGAGTTAGTGACTGAAGAGTATTATGCATGTCCGAGGTGTCTTTCCAAGGCGGCTAACTTTTGTACGAAGCCTGAACTTGACGAGACTGAAGCACTTGAAGATAATTTCTTTGAGCATGGAGCAGTTGAAATCTCAGTGGGGGGCAGCGTGGAAAAACCAGAATGCTGCGAACATCATTTAGGGTACTTGAAAAATCGAATTAAAACCTCGTCTATGCCTGAAGAATGCCTAACCTGTAGCAAAATAATAGAATGTATGTACTAAGAGACTACTTTCAATAGACAATCACCTTTGATCCAAGCTTTCCCCTTTCGTTTAGGATTTATAAAATCAATGGCTTTTATTGCAGGTTTTTAAATGATTGTTGTTTTTTGTATTGGGGTCTGTCTATGTTGGTTCGTCATATTTCCCGGTCAGACTGGGACGGCGACATCATCCCCCAATGAAAAAACACCGTTCCAGTACTTTAGGGC
>CAYFXZ010000025.1:0-27606 GCA_964347245.1 uncultured Candidatus Bathyarchaeia archaeon
AGAGAAAACTTTGCTAAATTGTGAAAAAGAAAGATATTGCTGAAATATTGGCTAAATAATTACTTTGGTTCTTCTGGAAAGAGCTTTTTTCCTTTTTCCGTAATTTCGATAATACCTAGTTTTTTAAAGAAATCAAAATTGTTATTGACATCCCTATACTCAATAAGTTTACCATTAGCAATGCGGAAGATGTCAACCATTTCAGTTGTTACCCTTTTGCCAGTAGGGGCTATTCCCATAAATTCACCTTTATGGGTTCCTGTAAAAGTAATACGGGCCCATACTTTGTCTCCTTCGGCGATTATGTCTTCAATAGTTTCTTTAAAATCTGGGAAGCCTTTGAATGCCATGTTCATCAATTGTATTAGACCTTCTTTGTTGACTTGACTTGAGTGGTCAAAATAATCAGGTGCCAACAAATTATCGAATGCTTCCAAGTTTCTATTATTATAGGCTTCAACAAACCTACGAACAATTGCCTTATTCTCTTCCAAAGTCATACTTTACCACCTTTCCCTATCCTTTTTTCAACTTTTAACAATTGTTGCCTTATTTTAGAGAATGGACTATGAGATCTGGGTTGTTCAAGTCTTACTTCATTTAGAGGATCTTCTTCAGCTTCAAGGCAAACTCTTCTGCATGTTTGAGATCTTCAGCATTGGGTCTGCCCTTATTAATTCCTCCAAACAGTTTGTTGATACTATTTGTGTTAAGACCTGCGCAACTAAATTCATCAATAATCTTGTAACCTTTTGCTTTTAGTTTTTCTCTGAGTGATGAGTGGTTTTTGGTAATGTATTTTGTAAACTCTTCCATGTCTAGTTTCATGAAGGTCATTGGGGCTCCACAGGTTGAGAAGATGAAGGCTTTCTGGTTTTTGACTTGTGGTAGTTTATCGGCTAGGTCAAGTATTTTTTTATGGTGTTTTGCACTGTATATTCCTGAGCCAAAGCCTATTAGGCTGTAGGTTTTTAGCTTTTCAGGTTTAATTTGTTCTGGTGTTTTAATTTGTGCATTTAGAACCTTAGAGAAAATGTTGGCAATTTTCTCGGTATTCTTGTGGTGGTATGAGTATAGAACTAATAGAGTTTTTATTGAATTGGACATTTCCTTTCAAGTAATATTTGCTGTTCTCTTTATCAACATAGCTAGTAATTTATCTTCAGTCCATATGAAATACATTTTTTGGTTTACTCTATTTGAGAAAATAATTTCAACCTCTGGATGATGTGGTATTTAAGGGCCTTTAAAACAAAATTCTGGAAGGACTAATGAAAATCTGTTTTATTTGCATAAATCATAAAAGCAAAATAAAACAAACACGACTTGGTAAACTCCGTGTATTTTGGTCATTTTGGTGTAGGTTTGGCTTTAAAGAAATTTGCTAGAGGGCTCTCTTTAGGTTGGCTATTTGCATCTGTTCAGTTTGTGGACCTCTTAGCAATGACACTCTTACTTTTGAGAATTGAGGTTGCAAATGTTGTTCCAGGATTTACAGCTACAAGTTCCATGGAGTACGTGTATTTTCCTTATAGTCACAGTCTGATAGCTTTTCTAGTCTGGTCTTTAGTTTTCTATGTTATCTTTAGGTTAGTTGAAGTTAAGCCTGGATTAAAGAAATCTGAGATTGCAGTGGTTATGGCTTTAGGTGTTTTGTCTCATTTTGTTTTGGATGTTATTGTTCATACTCCTGATTTGTCTGTTTTTGGGGATGATTCTTTTTTGTTGGGTTTGGGTTTGTGGAATTATCATCCAATCATAAATTTTGTTGTTGAGGGTGCTATTTTGTTGGTTGGTCTTTTTTTCTATTTGAGGTCTACGGAAGGTTCTTCTTTTGTGGGTAGGTATGGTGTGGTTTTTCTTGTTGTTGTTATGTTTGTTCTTAATGGTGTTTTGATGTCTGGGCAGACTTTGTCAGATGCTGGTGCTTCAGCTGCTTTGTATTTGGTTTTTAATTTGTCTTTCATTCTTTCTGCTTTTTGGCTTGACAAGAAAAGAATGTAATAAACTTTGAGTCTATTTAATGACCTTTAAAACAAATTCAGGGTGCGTAGAGAAAACTTTAGTCGAAAAAGAATAAAGGGTTAGTTCAATCTATTGTTTTGAATTGGCTATGACCTCTTTAGTAATTCGTCCAGCCTCAGTTAGAGATGTTCCGTCAATTGTAGAAGTTAGGTTGGGTGCATTGACTGAGAATGAAGTCTCTGGTTTTAGTGTTCCTGGGGATAATCCGTATTTATCAGTTGAGAGCTTGTTGGAGATTTGGGATAGTCAGAATTTGTTGAATGATGGTTGTGAGGTTTTTGTGGCTGAACTTGAAGGTAGGGTCATTGGTTTTATTGTTTATAATATGAAGAGTGTTGATGATAATATTGACAACATAGTTGCAGCCAAGGAAGAACAAGGGAAGGGTGTTGGTAGGGCTCTTGTTGAGTATTTGGAAAAGCTGGCTAAATCTAGAGGTTTTTCAGTCATTACCACTGATACGACTGAGAATGCTGAAGGTGTTCCTTGGAAGGCTTATGGTTTCTGGAGGAAGATGAGTTTTGAGGATAAAGGAGTGAGATTGTCTACTGAATATGATTTCAAAGTTATTCCTTTGACTAAGAACTTAAACTGAATTCTTATCAACAATGAACATTAAAACAATATTCTGGAAGGACTAGGAAACTTTATAGAAATAAGAAATAAAAAAAGAGTGTTTTTTGGTTTTAGCTAAAGTAGTTTTATTGCTTCTGCCCTTGGAACAGCTACCATTGTTTCAGTATCTACTACATCTTGGAAAAGTAGGAGTGCTTTCATAGCCTCTTTTTCAGTTAGAGCTTCAATAATTGTAACTGCATCATAGCGTCCAAAAGTCCAGTAAACATTCATCTTGATGCCTTGATTCGCTAGTTCTTCAAGCCTTTTAGTGGCTTGGTCAATCATTTCCTTTCTTGGTGCTTGCTTCCACTTCACCAGGGTTATGAAAATCAAATAATTCACCTCCCTTCTAAACCAAAATGAGAACAAATAATATTGTCTTTACTTGTCAATAGGTCTTATGGTAGCAATTATATTTCCTCAACCTAAGGAAATTTCATTTTAGACCCATTCTGGAAGGACTAGGAAACTTTGAAAAAATGAAATAGTAAAGTAATAGGCTTGGAATTTCCAATTTAATATTATTATGAGTAAGGCTGCCATCTTTTTTGTAATATTTGTTATTTTTTCTGTAATCTCATCAATGATGGGATTAGGTTACATAGTGACTTTTGTTCTTGGACTCCCCTCAAACCTTCTGTTTCTACTTCCTATTCGATTAATAGGACCTTTCATTATTGCTTTAGGTTTTGGTTTTTTAAGCTGGACCTTATTTTATAGAAAACCAAGTGACATAATGAAGTCTACTTATGTGACTATTGTGAAAGCGATTAAAAGATTAAATGTAGATGAGAATTTAGGCAGAACTGAATCTCTTACAATATTTGGACCTTGCAAGTATGTTAGACATCCACTGTACTTTGGTGTATTTTTATTATTGATTGGATGGTGGTTTTTGTTAGATTACACTTTTCTGTTTTTTGGAGCTTTGTTTCTTTTTTTGTGGTTTAGGTTTGTTCTCATTCCTTTTTAAGAGAAAGAGTTGGTGGCATTCTTTGGTGATCAGTACAAGGATTATATGAGGAAAGTGCCAGGCATTATTCCATTTTCTAATATTTTTTGGAATTAATGGGGTGAATGGTAATTCTTTATGAATAGAATGCTGGGATTCTAGGTTAATCCCGTCTTGGATAACTTTGAGTAACAGTTTTGGAGCTTAGAGAAAACTTTGATGAAAAAATGAAAAGAAGAATTTTGAAAGATGGAAAAGGAAACAGAGAGTGGCGTAGTCTACTAGTTGTCTTACTCGGCTTCTTTAATATCTTCCATTGCTTCCTCTCTCGTAATTCCGTTCGGATAGTCTTTTGAATGGATACGTTTCACGTGATTTTGCATTACTTCAACTGCCTCATCTTCACCATGCGGTGTAGTAATGGTAAAACCACAAGGACAAGTACCAATCAATTTCTTTGCCATAACCAATCACCTCCAGTTGACTATTTAAGATAGTAATTCAGAAAACAAACGCTATTAAGTTCTTGTGACTGTAACTTCACTACAACATTCTGTTAGAGTTTCATTCTTCTGCAAAATTTACCTAAGTATTAGTTTTGGAGCTTCCAGAAAACTTTACTCTTTCTTGGATTAAAGTTAAATTCAACCAACAAAACCAAAAAATTAAATTCTTCGTACTTGGAAATAAAATTTGATTTGAAGATGCCGTCAAAGTACAGTTTCAATCAGAAAGGGGCAATTATAACTGTGACATTCGCAGCAGTTTGGGCTTTGTTATCAATGATAATAGCTATTGATATGGGATTGCAGTCACCTATTGCTTTGGCAATATTTGGAGTAATGACCATTATAGCTTGGATTTTGGTACCATTGTACTTTAAGAAAGTAAGGGCGGCTTATGTTTTGGGTGTAATTCTTTTGGTTCTTGGTTTGGGTGGGCTATTTGCTAGCCCAGGTGACCCTCCATGGTATACTTTTACTGTTCCGATTAGTATAGTCAAGGAACTTTCTTTTGTAATTGATTCGCTTGTGGGAATATACTTTAGCATTAGATCCTTTGTTGAAAGATGATCATATTGAAACAAAATTCCCATTTTTTGGTTAAATTCTAATTCATCCAGAAGCTTCATAGAACATCAAATTATTCTGATTAACAGTTTTGGAGCTTATAGAAAACTTTACTAAATCTTGGATTAGGATTAAATTTCCTATTTGCCTACTAATACATTATAAAACAGAGCCTTAGAGGACTGAACTTTGCTCAATAACTTCTTTAGAAGTTCTAATCTGTTTTTCTATGTGGGAGTCGGATTAGTCCTCTGTGCACTGGTTATCTTGCCAACTGAGATTAGAGTGAATATGGGAAGTACCGAATGGCCAAATTATGAAGATTTCTATGTTGGGCGTTTCCTAGCACCTGCAATTGGCAGTTATGGGTTAGCTATTTTAGTTTTGTAAATTATTGAAATTTCAATTTCAAAGGAGAGTCTGTCTATCTTTGGAGCATTTTTTCTAACTTCCTTCTTTGGTCTTATTTACGTTTGGACTGGGTTCATAGTGTTGAGTGCAATAAATGTTGGCTTTGACGGTCTTCTTAGGTTGCCCACATTCATGTTTTATCTTGTTCCCAGCATTACAGTGACTTTAGCTTTGTTCATTGGGGTTAAAAATAAAGAATATTTAGTCAGGGTTTTGAAGAAAATGAGTATGAAAATTGCTGTTTCGATAGTGATGATTGCTCTTCCATTAATGTATTTAGCAGCTTTTTGGCAGTTGTGGGTGCCATTTTGGTCTTGATGCTTTACCTCATTAATAGAAAATAATCACTATACATCTTAGATGAGTTTTGGAGTGTTGTTTCTTTTCATGTTTTGTTGAATGCTTTTGCTGTTTTAGTTCCAATAATAGTGTCTGACGCTTACCCATTCACTTTCTATGTTGCTGAAATCATAAGTTTCACTGTTCTGATTCTGATTCTAAAATGTCTGCTATTGAAGAATAAATGATTGGATTCTTGGAACTGTTTATTAAGTGAAAAGGTATTTTAACTGCACTCTGTGGGGTTCTATTTGTCACTTCTGAAGATTGACTTTTATTCACTCAAATTTAAGAGAGAGCAGGTGTTGTGGTTGGCTTATAGGAAGTCTTTGGATGGTAAGTGGATTTGCAGTTGGAATTGTGGTTTTGAAAGTTGGGATATTGCTGAAGTGGCTATGCATGAAAATAAGAGTCATGGATAGGCGGAAGTTACCTTTGTGGTTGCAGTGAAGCAACAACAAATCCATAATAATTGCTTGCTTTATAATTTGTGAAGGGGAGCTTTTGCTGTCTCAGAGTGTTCAAAGGAATCATTTGCAGATTCTTAATGCGATTCTGTTTGTTTGCAGGGAACCTCAGGGTAAAACTAAGTTGATGAATGAGGTTGAAATATCTTTAAGGCTGCTTCAGTGGTGCCTTAAGCAGTTGATGAAGCAAAACATGGTTAGGGTGCATCATAGAAAGCAGACTTATGTGACAACTGGCAAAGGTTTAAGGTATCTTCAATTGTGTACAGAGGTTTCAAAAGACTAGTTTACTCTCACATAATCTGTTGGATGGTTTTGAAGTGAAAAAATGCTATAACTTTACTAGTCACAGCCCTTTGGTTCTTTACAACAACTATTTAGACTGTATCTGTGATTAAAACCCTTTTTTCTTCAATGACCTGTAGAAAAGAACTGTACCTATTAATATGACAATCGAACCTCCATAATAAAATAACCAACCAATAAGATCTCTATCTTTTATTCTGCTTTTTCCTTTGTTGATAGTTTTTCTATGGATAGGGGCAAAGGGGTCAAAACTATTGGCTTCATATTTACTTTTCAGGAAGATTCTTGGAAAAAGGCACTCTCTTCTATTGGGTTTGGGGCTTAGCATAAGATTCAACACTGGTTTGATTGTTCAGTATGCCCTGTTTAGTTGTGGTCTTATCTCTATTGGTTTGTATTCTGCCCTTGTGGCTACAGCTGTTTTCATGAAGCCAGTGGTGCTGTTGATTTACTCTAAGCTTTATCGAAAGAACAACCTCAATAATAATTCATTTAGTAGTAGTTTTGGAGCCTAGAGAAAACTTAACTGCATCTTGGATTGAATTTTATTTTTTATAGTTTTTTTTGGTTTGGTGAGGCAAATATTCCCTTATCACTTGTTTTCTAAACAGTAGTGCAAGTATATCCCTCGCATATGAATATTCAATAAGTGTTTCATTTAGTAATTGGGCATAAGTCATGTTAAGGGGTTGACTCTCTCTAACCAATTCGATAATTAAATCAGAATCACTCAAACCATTAACTACTAGTTTGACACCCTTGTTTTCATCGGAGTTAAGTATCTCTTGAATTGGTTTTGCCATAAAAGTACGCATTTGAGCTTTACTATTTAAACCACTTTCAATTGAGAGTCTGATTTGTATTGAATCTAGGAATATTGCACCTGTAATCAGCAATTCCCTGTGTTGATGTATGATGTTTTCAACTTCTAAATTCACCTTTTTACAGAGAGCTGCAATTTCTTTGTCAGTGAGAATAACAGAGGTTACCTTTCCATCATTCACAAAGATTCTCCAAATTTGCCAAAGTTGGCATTACTTAAAAACTTTAATCATTAAGTCTCAAACATGAACTACGACCATCAGAAGTAATCTTGGGCATAGCTATCACAGTAGCAGTAATTGGTGCTGGTTTAGCCTTGCTGCTCTACAGAATCAAAAGAAAATAATCTTAGAACTAGGTTTGGAGCTTAGAGAAAACTTTGCTAAATTGTGAAAAGAAGAAGGAAATAAGGCATAGAAATAGAACTATCGAATAGAAGAATATTCTACAAAGCAGATTGTTCTATTCTGAGTATTATTATGGAAACTGGAATATTCCCATAGAGAAATACTCTAGAGATAAGTTTTTGAGCTTAGAGAAAACTTTGATATATTTCAGATAATAGCCTTCATTCTCAGGATTATCTGATTTTTGTTTGTCAACAATTATTGATTCAAACAATGCAATAAATGATTTATTCGGATAGAAAGAGACTGTTGTTTGCTGAAGGGCTCTGGAATAAAATAGTTATATTCCCCACCCGAAAAATGCCATTATGTTTCCATCTGGATGGTCTGTTCTAGAGCCCCAGCACCTTAACAACTCAGTTTTGGAGTGTAGAGAAAACTTTGATTTAGGACCTCCAGTTTCTACACTGAGAAGCCTTGATAGTTTTCCTGAACTACTTTGTGGTTGTTGTCATGTAGTCACAATTGTTTATGAGGTTGATTATAGGTTATTTCTATTTGGCAGTATGAATTTTGGAGGTTTTCTATGTCAAAAAAACTTAGAAAAATTAGGTTAACTTCTAGGAATGGTGACTTACATTTCGTCTATGAAGATTTGTGTTCATCTAAATGGGTAATTGAACAGGGAGCCTGTGATGAATTTGAAGCTAGAAAGGTTTCTAAGGGTGAAGCTTCAAAACCACTGTTTTTAGTACGTTATGGTTAGATTATACACTTTCAACAAAGCAAAATGCCATAGAACGTCTGGTTAGCTTGTCAATATTTTTTGTGTCAAGAAATCTTTACAAAAACCAATTTATTCCGAAAAATGAGTAGATATTATGAGCTGAGGGGCTCTGGATAAGAGATGATGAATTGCTCTCCTGAATAATGTCATCCTCTTTTTCTCCTTTCAGTTTAGTTCCAGAGCCTCAGCACACCTTGTTTAATATTTGTACATAGCATTTTTGGAGCTTCTAGTGCTTCGTCAATATTTTTTGTGTCAAGAAATCTTTACAAATACGCATTTTAGCATGAATTGAGCTAGTATTGTTGGTGCTGTTAATGAAGAAAACAGCATTGGTAATGGTGTTTATATCTGTACTTCTGTTTTCCGCAATTGTAGCTCAGTTTGTTAATTTGGCAGAAGCTAACGGAATGCTATACTGGTGGCAAATTGAAGATGAACCCATTTATGGAAGAACTCTTCCAACTATCAATATTCATTCACCTGCTGAAAATCAATCTTACACTTCAAACGAAGTAACACTAAGTTTCACAGTGACTAAACCAGCAGATTGGCTTACTTCTAATGGGAAAATAGAGTTAGTTGCTTATTTTCTGAATAATCAGCCTACCCGCATCGAGCATTCTGCTATTAATGAAGAAAATGTTGTTCAAGTTTACGACTCTGGACCTATTCCAAGCTTAAGTTTCAGGTTTTCCTTCAACCTCACAGAACTAAAGGATGGACCCCATAGAGTGGTTGTTATTGCTGAAGGTTCTGTTAATGGCACAGAAATTAGTACATCAAAGTTGCGTAAATTCATAACTTACACCCTTGAGGAAGAGTCTCATCCAGAAACTTTAGCAATTCCAACACCTACACCCACTCCAGAACTAGAATCTTTTTCATCATCATTAGTCATAGCTTCCTCAATTACAGTAGCTGTTGTTTTGGTTGGCATTGGCTTGCTTCTGTATGGCATCAAAAGAAAATAATCCCTGTATTTGTGTTTGCTGTTTTCCTATTTTACATGAGAAAACACAAACACTAGTTTTGGAGTGTAGAGAAAACTTTACTAAAAAATAAGGAAAGAAAAAGGGATACTAGGTTTTGATGAAGGGTCTTCTTCGTTTGTAAAGAACTAGTGAAATAGTAGTTGCAGTTATCGTTAACAACATAAATGTCCATGCGTGAAACTCAGGTACTATCCAAACACCTGAATTCACTAACTCATGCACTGTTGAGCAGGTTACATTGCCTTCCTCCACGATTATTGATGAGTTACCCACGTGTTTAACACGCATTCCAGTTGCTTTGTCATAGAAGGTTTGGTATTCAGCTATACCCATGTACGTTGAAGTCCATTCGCAGTAATTCGTTTCTCTTGTTATGTTTCCGTATTCCCAGTCTATTGTCTCGTTTATTATCATTGCGGAAAGCCCAAAGGCTGGGTTGGCAGGTCGTACTTCATCACCTACTGTAAGATTAGCTCCAATAACATTAAACATGGGACCAGACATTATGTCTTCATTAAAAGTCGTATTTGTCTCAGTTCCGTCTTTGTTATGAGTTACGAGCTGAAAGGTTATTTTTGTTCCAGAAACATCGGTAACTGTATATCTCTGCCAATCGCTATCATTCCATGTTTTCAGAATATACAGAGAAGGATGAGGAGGAAATGGTACGCCCTCGTCAGCTTCATACTTAACAAGAGTGGCTTCGTAAATAAACCAGTCACCTACATTAACACCGGCTGTCCACTCGTCCTGAGATAGTATTGGTACTGGCATTGTTGACAACAGTAAAACTGAAAGCAAAATCAACAAAGCTTTCTTCTTAACTGCTCTCATCTCTTTTTAAATCTAAAATAGTTAGTCAATATTGTATTAAATTCAATTTATAATTTGCTAAATAGTAACTATTGACACATTTTGCGATTTAGAAAGCAAAAAAACTGTAAAAGGTGTATATGCTCTATTCTAAGTCAATATGCGATAAAATGCTTTGTTTTCACTCTTCAAAAACACAAATGTAACCTATAAACAGTGGAGAATGCTTCTTTCCAGCATGTGTCTGTCTGCCTTGACTTAATACATTCGAATGAATAAAGCCCCAAAAGCCCATGCTATCAACATAATTGCTGCCATTATTAGGAAGAACATCCAGTGGTGTTTTACCTTTTTGAGCATTGCTATTCCACCAGTTAAAGTTATGCAGCCTAATACAAAGATGAACATCCAATAATTGTAGAGCAAATAGGGCAGGTTTACTATAATGGTGTGGATTACACTGAGGATGTAAGGTACTAATTCAATTATTCCAACTATAACAAAGATTTTTCCCATTAGCTCCTTGTGGCTTTTGTACTTTAGGGTTAAATTTGTGCCTATTATGAATGTGATAGCTAGAATTGCAATGATAGAAAAGAAGATGTAGAGTATGGTGAGGTCATAGGGGTCGGGGACGTAAGGTATAGGATTAAGCTGCATGTCAATAGCTAATACTGTTTTTAGCAGGTAAAGATTTTCCACTTTAATCATATACTTGTCTGCCCGCAACAATATTTCTTAATGATTGATTTCTGGCCTTGGAAACTTTGATTATTTCAGCAGTAGAACAATGGTCAACAATGTTTCATGGGAAACTATGGGTGCTTCAGCGTATTCAGCTGAAAACTGGTCAAGATAACATCCACTTGGAAAAACATCAATCACAAAACAATGATATACGCATCATCATACAATACAATAATTCTGGGTACTAAGCAACCTTGACACAACACCATTTAGATTGAGTGTTGCAGTAGATGTAAAAAAGCAAAAACCATTAATTCTGATGTTGCTCAAGTGTTGGAGGGAAGAACTTTGCAGTCTCCAAATGCTCAATTGAGTTATTTGCAGTTTCTTGTTGAAATTCTAGATGTGTGTAGGGAGCCTCAAACTAGAAGCCAGTTAATCTCTTTGACAGGCATATCTTTGAAGCGTCTTCATTATCACCTCAAACATTTGGTTAAGCAGAACCTGATTAAGTTTCATAATAGAAAGAGGACTTATGTGACAACTGAGAAAGGGTTAAGGTTTCTGCAGATGTATAAAAAGCTTGAATAATACTAGGAGCCTCATAGATTTTTTGATGATTGTTTTTTCAATAGAGTGTCTTATGTGTGGTGGAGAATTCATCTAAGATTACTTTTTCAATCAGCTAAAACTTGAAATGTTTGTGATTAGTATATTGGTTTATTGGCGTCTTTGTGAGTAGGAGAGGTATTTTCAGTAATCCTGAGTGCAGAGACTGTATTTACAAGGGTACTTCTTATTGTTGGAGTAAATGTCCCTATAATGTTTGGAAAAGACACTGAGATTATTAGTGCCTTCAGCTTGTGTTGTTAGTGAAGAGAAGAAAAGGGGAAGAATAATCTCAGAAAGTTTAATAGCAAGCTAAACTGAAAAATATCTCTGTTAACATAATTGCTGTGAGGAAGTTTGAATGCCAACAGCATTTGTTTTCATAAACACTGACCCTGCCTCATTGCCAGATGTGCTGAATAAAATTAAGGCAGTTGAGGGAGTGGAAGAAGCTGAAATGTTGTATGGAGTCTTTGATATAGTTGTAAAGGTTAAAACAGAAACTATGAGCCAACTCAAGCAAATCATTACTTTTAAAATAAGGAGGCTCGCCAATGTGCTGACAACTAACACCCAACTGGTTGTCCGCCAAGAATAGCATGTTAAATGGTGTTTCTTGTCACTTAGTAATCTTTCAATCTTAGAAACCCAGGATCAAGGGAGCAAACTGCTCTCTATTGTTGCCGTAGCACCATTTACTTTCTGAACTAGCCCTATGTGTGATGGAGAATTCATCTAAGATTCTTTTTTTTACCTCTGTCTTTAAGGAAGAATGACTACTCTAATTTGCCAATTTTAGCTGTGAACCTTGCATTATATGTTCTTTTGCCTCTTTCATCAACAGTATATGGCACTTCAGATGAAAAGGTGACTCCAGCTAGGCGTCTGAATGATTTATCAAAGCCTTCTACTTTGTCATCGAACCAGCAAATCACATAGTAGTCCTGTTTGCCTTCAATAGAAGAGAGGCAGTCAAAATTGCCCATTAGGGGAAAGAAAGAGTTGATTGTTCCTGAGTAACCTCCTTTCTCAGATTTATTGACTATCAGTTTTAACGCTTTAGCAACTGCAAAGGGTTCTTTTTCACGTGGAATTCTTTCCCTGTAAAAAGTTAAAACCGGCTTGTTCCAGACAAAATCCATTTGGCTTTCTCCAAATTAACTATGTAGAAGCTGTATTTAATGAATGTTTTTAAAAAGAAAATCAATTTCGAAATGTTTGTGAAGTGAAAAAACTGTTATAGTCAGTTGAATAATTAGAATTTGCTGAATTTCAGGAGACTGTCAGGACTGAAACTTGTCTGGTTAGTAGTTGTCTTGATTCTGATTGTTGGAATCTCTGTAATAACCTATCCATATTTTCTTGAACCAGCTGAGAATGAAGTTAATGTCTGTTTGCATTTGTCGGACTTTGGATGTTCGACTATTTCATATCTTACTGAACTGGGAGTTAGATGGGTCAGAACTGACTGGGAAATAACCCCTGACAACTCAATGAGTGTTTACTCGCAAAATCTTCAAGACAACAATATCAATCTTTTGGCCATCATAGATATTAACACATTTAATCAAACGACTCCTACACTAGAAGAATGGAAAAGAAACTTAACAGAGATAGTAACTTCTGAAGGCTTCAACAACATAGATGCTGTTGAAATATGGAATGAACCAAATGCTGGTGCTTACATTCCACCTGAAACCTATTATGAAATGTTGAAGAGTGGCTATGTAATCATTAAGAATTACACCGAGATTCCTGTTGTTTTTGCTGGAGTTTCACCAAATATTACTGGTTGGCAAGACTATTTGAATACAGTCTTTGCTTATGGTGACACGGAAGACTACTTTGATTACATGGGTATTCATTTTTATGATGATATGGAAACAAACTTGGATAGATTGCAGTTTGTTGAGGGTCTCACAAGTAAACCAGTTTGGTTGACTGAAACTGGAAAGCCATCAATGGATAATGATGAAAAAGGACAGGCAGAATATCTGAGTTTGGTTTGTTACACTTTTTATCCATTAGTCAGCAAGATTTTCATTTATGAGCTGAAGGACAACCTAAATCTTCCCAATGATCCAGAGGGTCATTTTGGGTTATTGACAGTTGATGGGATTCAGAAAGAAGCCTATTGGGTTTTTTATGATATCAATAGATAATAAGACATGCAAATAGCATTTTAACTGGGCTCTGTGGGGGTTCTATCTGTCACTTCTGAAGATTGACTTTTATTCACTTAAGCAAACAAAAGAGATCTGTGGTTGTGTGTTTGGCTTATGGGAAGTCTTTGGATGGTAAGTGGATTTGCAGTTGGAATTGTGGTTTTGAAAGTTGGGATATTGCTGAAGTGGCTAGGCATGAAAACAAATGTGAATGTTAAGAAATTGATGGCATTATGTTTGATGAGTTTTTATGATTGGAACAACAAAACCATATAAAGTCCAATTTTTTTTACTCAATTGTAGTAGGTAAAGCTCTTGCAGTTTCAGGGTATTCAACGAAATCATTTGCAGATTCTTCAAGAAATTCTCGATGCATGCAAGGAGCCTAAAGCTAGGACTCAGCTAATTAGTGAAACAGGGGTAACAATGAAGAAGCTCCAGTTTTGCCTTAGGCAGTTGATGAAACAGAACATGGTTAAATTCCATCATAGAAGGAAAACTTATTTGACAACTGAGAAAGGATTAAGGTATCTGCAGATGCATAAAAAGCTTGAAAAAAACTAGGAACCTCACTGGATTTTTGATTTGTGAATTTTCGGTAGAGTGTCTTATGTGTGGTGGAGACTTTATCTAAGATTACTTTTTCAATCAGCTAAAACTTGAAATGTTTGTGATTAGTATATTGGTTTATTGGCGTCTTTGTGAGTAGGAGAGGTATTTTCAGTAATCCTGAGTGCAGAGACTGTATTTACAAGGGTACTTCTTATTGTTGGAGTAAATGTCCCTATAATGTTTGGAAAAGACACTGAGATTATTAGTGCCTTCAGCTTGGAATGTTTGTCAAGTGAAAAAGCAGATAAAGATCACAGTTTGCATTGAAACAATACCTGAACCAACAAAGTTACCTCGCATTGCCACTTTCTTATCTTAAAAACAACATTTTACTAGTAGATTGGGATGGGGGCATCTCCTTATATTAATTGTTTTCAATTTGTTGGTTTTGCTATTATCAACCTAAAGACTGTGGAGAGCAAATACTCTTCTCTCAATATTTTGAAACCTGCCCTTCGGATGTTTTCTGCTGTTCTCCTATTAATATTTGGACCAAAATTCTCAACAACAAGAGGATTCAAAACATCCATAACCCTGCCCACAAGTGCTATTTCGCTTCGCATATGCTCAAGAAATACAACAACACCCTCCTTCTTCAAAACCCTCTTAAGCTCCCTCAAACCTCTAACAGGATTCTCTACTGAACAAAAAACATACGTAGAGACAATAGCATCAAAAACATTATCTATAAAACCAAGCAATTCGACATCCATTTGCACAAAATCAACATCTGCTTCATACTGTTTATTCTTAGCTTTTTGGAGCATTTTCTCACTGATATCCGTAGCAACTAATCTTTGATTTTTCTTGTAGTAAGGCATATTCTTGCCAGTGCCAACACCAATCTCCATGATAGTTCCTTTTTTTGGCATATATTGCCTCATTCTTTCCCTCCAGCGAGAATAGTTACGAAGCTCCATTGGACTTTCAAACTGGTCATAGAAAGGAGCAATACGATTGTAGCGTTTCCTATCCAACCCTTGTTTTTTTCTCTTAGGTTCTTGAGTCACTGACAAAAGTATCAACCACTTGTTATACATTTGAAAGACGAATTGTTTAAACATAACTATAATTATGAGATTAATTCAAAAGCATAAGCAGCGACTGGGATAGTAGACTCCTCTCTAATGAAGCAGTAATAGTTTTTACTTTATACATTAGCTCTTTGATAGATTCAATCTTAAGGTAATGCCTAGCAAAAACTGACTTAGGAATTCTTCCCTGCAACAAGTCTATGTATTCTGCTAAGATTCCATGTTGCCTTAGATAAGTAGCAAAGTAGCTTCTCAACTCTTTAATCCTCATAGTCTGGTTGTGAGTTACAATTCTTTTTCTAATGGCAAAGTAACTTACAGGCTTAGAGTTTGCTATTTCAGACACTAAGCCTTCAGCTTGGAATGTTTGTGAAGTGAAAAACCTATGCTATTATTTTAAAAGATACTTTAAAGATAATGGCTTTGGGAGCTGAAAGTAACTATTTTTTCTTTGGCAACATTGGTGCACCTGGAGTATAGATAGCTTTTTCACCAATTTCAACACTACATGAACCAGGATGGGCTTTGCAGTAATCTTCACATTCTTGGGCAGTTTTTCTATCTGCATATCCGAGACCACAAATGTCACAAAGAAAAACTATTCTATCTCCAACTTTTTTCTCTGAAACCATGTTGATGAATCTCCTAGGAGTGAGTTTCTGATATTAAATATGCTCCTTTCAAGCTTTTAACATTTGGAGCTTACAAAAAACTTTGCAGAAAAATAATATAGAAAAAGAAGAGTTGATTTACCAGCTCATGCAACCAAAACCTCTTCTGCCATAGCTTCTTGGACCATAATAGTAACTGTCATAGCTGTTGTAGCCATAAGGTCCATAGCCATAGGAGCTATAGCCATAGGGTGTGTAACCGTGTTCTTGCATGTACTGTAGCATCTGGTTGAGCCATGCTTGGTTTTGAACTTTATTCCAGTGTTCTTCTATGTATTGTGTCATGTCGTCGAACCATTCTTCATCTTCTATTCCTTGCCATCTAGCATCCATGTACTCTTGCATTTGATTCCACCAGTCTTCATTAGCTTCGGGGATAGCAGTGTAATTATAGTCGTAGGGCGTGTTGGTGTAGTGAGCAAGTGTTAAGCCAATAGTGAGTGTTACAACGGCTATGGCTGCTGTAAGTGCTAGTGCAATTTTTAGGGTTTTCATTTTTTCATCACCAGCAATACCTTTCTCATCATGTCATAAGTAGGTTGGCTGAAACAGGACTGAAACAGAACTGAAACACTTTTTAAACAGTCTATGAAACAACAACATCTCAACAACTAGTTTTGGAGCTTCTAGAAAACATTGCTACACCTGTTGTTTTGTCAATTGGTATTGTTTATTAGCTGTGCTCATATCACTATTATATGAAGACTAATTTGTCATGTTTGGTGAGAAAGGTATGGAAGCGTATATGTTGCTTGTTGTGGAGCATGGTGCTGACGAAGAGGTTCTTCAGAATTTATTAGAAATTGAAGGTGTTGAAGAAGCTTCTCTGGTTTTAGGGGAATATGATATCCATTGTAAGCTTATAGCTCATAGCATGAAAGAAGTAAGAGAAATCCTTGCTAAAGTGAGAAAACTTAGGATTCTAACTAGTGAAACTCTTATTGCTTACGAGAAGGCTCCAAGAGTTAAGAGAATTACTAATTATCATATTAGGAAACTGGGGCATAAGCGAGCAAGACATTAGTGTGTTTAGGGATATGACCGAAAGCACCATATGTTTCACCATAGTTGGTGGTCTTGATCAGCTGAAGTTGTATAAAAGGACCATTAAAACAAATTCAGGGAGCCCCAGGGAAACTTGAGAATGAGTATTCTGACTTCTTAAAAACTAAATCTCTAATCATGCAAATTTTCTAAATAGGTGCCAACTTTGTTTAATGGAGAGAAAACTGTTCTTTTCTGGGCTGGTTTGCTGCTTCTGAGTTTTGCTTCTGTGGTTCTGTTTTCAGCAATTTGGTATATACCATTTCATAGTCTTGATTTAGGTGACAACTTTTACTGGTTCATGAGGAGTAATTTGCCTCCAATTGTGGGTGGTATTGTTTTCATTTTGATAGGTTTGTACATGATGAAGTCAGGTGTCAAGAGAGTTCAGCCTCCAACACAGTAACAGTTTTGGAGTGTAGAGAAAACTTTACTAAAAATAGTAACAAGATAGATTATTACTAGGTCGTCTTTCTGATTCTTGTTTAGGTAATTGCCTACTAATTTGAATACTTTCTGCATTACATCTGAATTATTGGATAGTCAAATCAGATTTTCATCTTTCTTTGATATAGCCAAATTACAACTGGAAGTACTGTTCCTAGGTAAGATAGATGAACAATGACTCTTGCCCATTCAGCATTTGCGGTATAACCAAACATAACAGCGAATATTGAACCAATAATCCCTTTATGATGAAATATGTTATCACTCGGCAGATTTAGATTGTAAGCTGATTGTCCTAAAATGCCCCATGATTCACTGCCACTATATTCTATAATTTCATGAATTCCATATCCAGCTAGACCTCCGGCTAGGAGCACCAGCATGATACTTGTGAAATAGAAGAATTTACGTATGTCAATCTTTCTGCCCAAAACAAATAGCCCATAAACCAAAGCCAGTGCTGTTGTTATTCCAAGCAAAGCTCCACCTATAGTACCAACCATATCAGTTACAAGAAAAGGAGTTAGGAACAAAACAGTTTCCAAGCCTTCTCTAAAAACAGCAATAAATGCAAAAGAAATTAAGCCTAAAGTAGCTCCACGTGTAGCTATTGATTCAATTTTCTTTTCCATTTCAGATTTTAGTTTTTTACCTTTGGTTGCCATCCAATAGATCATTGATGACAATACAGCTACTGCAATTAGCGCTGCCACTCCTTCAAATAGTGCTTGTATTGGTTTAGCCAATGTTCCATAAGCAATCAAAATTGATGTTCCTAGAATTATGCTTGTAATTGTTGCTGAAATTACTCCATACCAAATGTATTTAGTTAAAGTTTTTCGGCCGGTTCTGTCCAAGTACCCTATTACTATTGAAGTGATTAGAGCTGCTTCAAGAACTTCTCTAAATGTTATAAGATATTGACCTAGCATAATTGTTCCTCTGTATGAGTTCGTTACCCTGCACAACATAACGCTGTTATATATGTGCTGTGGTGAGAAAATAGAATTAGAACCATTATGTATTTGTATTTGACCATGTGTTTCACTTTGTTCTGGGTTGGTGGTCTTGATCAGCTGAAGTTGTATAAAAGGACCATTAAAACAAATTCAGGGAGCCTTAAGAATAAATTAAAAACAGAAGCAATAGAATGAATAATTATAAGATGCCAAACAATGAATCTAAAAGAAATATCTATGCTTTAGGATTTGTAAGCTTCTTCACAGACCTATCAAGTGAAATGGTTCTAAGTCTGCTACCTACATTCATAATCAATCTGCCAGGTTCAAACCCAGCACTACTTGGTTTAATTGAAGGAGTAGCTGAAGCCCTCAGTTATGGCATGAGAGCAATTTCTGGATTCTTTTCAGACAAACTAGGAAAAAGAAAAAGTCTGGTTCTTGTTGGATATGGGCTCTCAAATATTATTAAACCCTTTTTTGGTATTGTAAACAATGCCTTTGAAGCTTTCGCAATTCGTGTTCTTGATAGAATGGGGAAAGGAGTCAGGACAGCACCTAGAGATGCTTTAATATGTGATTCAACTTCAGAAGAAAACAGAGGCGCTGCTTTTGGATTACACAGAGCACTTGACCAAGCCGGAGCAATTCTTGGTCCGCTATTAGCCTCTGGTTTGCTAATATTCATTGGCTATACCGTAAGAGAAGTCTTTTGGGCTTCAATCATCCCAGGATTAGCAGCTTTAATGATACTAATTTTTCTGGTGAAGGAACAGTCTTGTAAAACAGAAACAAAATTCACATTTCTCAAAGGATTCAAAAATGTGGCAAAGGAAAAATTTCTCTGGTTATTAGTTATAGTTTCAGTTTTTTCTCTGGGAGCATTTAATTTCTCCTTTGTTTTGATTTATGGTTCAGAAGTTGGAATTGGCAGTGAATTTATCCCGCTGCTTTTTGCTTTGGTTAATGTTGCTCATGTTGCAGTTGCTATTCCTGCTGGATTGTTGGCTGACAGAATAGGGAAAGAGAGGATGTTGTTTGTTGGATATAGTGTTTTTTTGGCAGTAACTTTTGCTATTTTCATTGGACCTGCAAGTTGGGTTTTGGCTTTGGGTGTGGCTGTATTGTTTGGGTTGTATCAAGGGATTGTTAACACAGTCACCAGAGCAATGGTTCCAAAGTATGTGGAACCTAACCTGGTTGGTACTGCATATGGACTTTACTATTTAGTTTCAGGTTTTTCTTTTCTATTAGCTAATCTAATTGTAGGTTTGTTATGGAATAGTTTTGGTTCAAGTCTATCAGTTTTATACAGTATAGTGTTAACAATGATATCTTTGCTTGGGTTTGCTATCTTCCTAAAAAAATAATCCCACCCTTGACCAGCAGAGGTTTTATTTAATGACCGTTAAAACAAAATTCTGGTTGGTGAAGAAAACTTTGATAAAAAAATTATAAAGAAAATAGCTTGATTATACTGTGGTGAGATTCTGATGCAAGTACTGGTCATTAATGGGAGTGCTAGGAAGGAAAAAGGTTACACTGCAATGGTTTTAGAGCCTTTTATAAATGGTATGAAAAAAGCAGGGGCAATTGTAGACTTGTTATATTCGGAACAATTGAATGTTAAACCCTGCATTGGTGATTTTTCCTGTTGGTATGGCAATCCTGGCAAATGTCATATAAATGACGCTATGCAATCAGTTTATCCCAAACTTAAGGAAGCTGATGTTCTTGTTTTGGGGATTCCTGTTTATCTTCCTTTGCCTGGGGCAATGCAGAATTTTCTAAATAGGTTTATGCCACTGATGAATCCTATTCTGAGATATAGAAATGGTCATACTCAGATTCAGTTTCATGATGATGTTAGGATTAAGAAGATTGTTTTGGTTTCTGTTTGTGGTTGGTGGGAGAAGGGTAATTTTGGCACTGTAACTCGGATAGTTAAGGAGATATGTCAGAAAGCTAGTGTTGAGTTTGTTGGTTCAGTTTTGCGTCCTCATGCATATTTGTTGAGTGAAGAAAAAGATAAGGCTGATAAGGTTTTTGAAGCACTTAGGAAAGTTGGTTTTAGTCTTGTTAAGGATGGGGTTCTTCCTAAGGGTCTGTTGGATATTATAGCTGAGCCTTTTATTTCTGAGAAAGAATTTAGAAAGAGAGAAAGTGCTTAGTAGTTTTAGCTGTTGGCTTAGGCTTGCTACTATTCCGAATCAAAAGAAAATAATTTCAAAGTAAGTTGTATGTGCTTTTTATAACCTATTTTTGATGAATATACCTTAAAGTGCTCTATTTTCACTCTTAAAACACACAAATATAATCTATAAACAGTTTTCAATGTCGTCAAAAGCTATCTCCTTAATAGAATCTTTATTGAAAACGTGTTTAACATAGGACATTCAATATTCACCTAAGGATAATATCACTTTACTTGCTTATTCTCTACTTTTGGCTTAAATCTTTTAACTGCTACAAAACATACTGAAGCTGACGCTGTTTATTGTGAGAGATGAGGAAAGAAACTGAAATAAAAAAATCCAAGTAAATGGTGATAAGTAATCAAACCTTTCACTCTTGGAGCCGTTGGTTCATTGATAAGTGCAGTATCCATTGGTCTAATTCTTATTATAAGTTTTTTTCCTTACGTAACTCCATTATTTTCAGTAGCTTATGGTGATTTTGCTTATGAATACTATGTTTACTATAGGATCATTGAGTTTTTCTTTTTTCTTCTTCTTGGAGTAGGAATGCTTTTAGCAAGCTTTGGTTACAGAGAAATAAAGAACAAGTTTGGTCTTTTATTTGGAAATGCTGGTTTTGCATTTGGTATTATTGCTTCTTTTTTTGTTTTCTCCACCGTAGCAGTTTTGGTAATTACCTCGGATTATGTAATTTTGGTGTATCCTTCTCCTCTCATATATTCTATTCGTTTCTGGGTACGCCTTCTAAATCTGATATTTTTTGGATTAACACATATTTTTTGGGGGATTGCACATTTTAAATCCAAAAAGTTCTGTAAGAAACCGAAACTTAGTTTGGCAACTAGTGGCTTTTTTATTGCTTCTGGAGTTGTTTTATTATCTACTTTTTCTCCTGAAATTGGACTAGTATTATCCTTTGTTAGTTTGGTGTTTGCCTTAAGAGCTTTTTTGGCTTTCTGAATTGGAATGTTTGTGAAGTGAAAAAGGAAGAAAAAATTACAGTAATACCAGCGATGGAAGAGAGATTATATTTACCGTTTTTCTACAATTTGATGTAGTTCTTCATTTTCCCAGGCTTCTATTAAACTACTATATTTATCTAATCCATTTTCTGTTTTTGGAATACTGAAAGTGACCTTGTAAACATCATCTTCAAACCTGAACTTGAAAACTGAAACTGAACCATTCCATTTTGATTCTAAATCATAATAATTCAATGATGATGAGGAAAAGGCTTCTGGTTCAGTCTCCCAGGTCATGTCATCAAAACTGTGGAAAACACCTCCATAGTATGTGCAATGATAGACTTTTATGGAATTGTTTACGTTGTCAGCGAAATCCGACCATATGGTTTTTCCATAAACTGCTGTTTCAGTTTCCAAACTCCAATCTGTCCAGCCATGTTTGATGTCTTGTTCATTGGGATATTCCGGTGGAACAGTTCCAAGAACAAGATAAGCAAAAAAAGAAACAAATGCAATAATACTTATTATTGAAATGATTTTGAACATTTGAGATTTCATGAATTGGAAGCCTTCCATTTTTCTATATCATTAATAATATTTGATATTTTTCTAGGACTTCTTTTGAAATCAAGCAAAAGTCTGTTCATGAAAGGATGTTTGTGAATTGAAATTAGTTTAACTGGGCTCTGTGCAGTTCTATTTGTCACTTCTGAAGATTGCCTTTTATTATAGAACCAAAACCAAACAGCAAATATGTCTGATGGTTTGTTGACTAGGCAGTGTGATGCTTGTGGAAGTAAAAAGTCAGGTTGGAGATATTATTGTCCAAAGTGTAACATTACTCTTTGTTTTATTTGTGGATTGAATTTAATTTTGAACTGTCATCATTATCCTTTGCAATGTCCTATGTGTGGTGGAAGATTCATCTAAGACTACTTCTCTCTTTTCTCCATAAATACTTGGTATTGTCTTAGCGTTATTGGTGTTTCAACTTCTGGATATTCTTCTCTTTCAACAAAACCAGCGGAGCTATAGATGTGTTGAGCTGCTTTCATGAACTTTGAAGTCTCAAGCCTAAAAGTAGAAAATCCAAACTCTCTACCTTTCTCCAACAATTTATTAAGAAGTTGTTTTCCATAGCCTCTTCCTCTGTGAGAGGGTTGAATATACATTCTTTTAATTTCTCCAATATCATATTTCAGTTTCTTTATTGCTCCCATTCCAACTATGGTTCCTTCAACTTCAAGCAAATAGACTACACCATTTGGTGGTTTCAAGGCTGTGAAATCCTGAAGATGTTCTGCAACATATTCTGAAATTTCTTGCTCAACTTCATTAGTAGCTTCGATTTGGAAGTGCTCTCTAAGTTGCTTTGCAATCCAAGTTATTAGTTCCACATTTAGTTGAATGAAGATTTTTCTGTGCTGACCTAGATCAAAAGGAACAAACACTACCATGTATTAGTCCTCAGTTGCGTGGCTAGTCTATATGTAGAAGCTCCATAAATCTCTGAAGTTCTGTTGACTGACTCACACCTGCAATTTCATTATACTAGCAGTTTTGGAGCGTAGAGAAAACTTAGCTGAAGCACAGAAATAGATGGAAGAGTTGAGGTCATTTACTAGAGTGAAGTAACTGCTATTAAGAGAAAAATATCTGTAGTTCTTTAGCTAATGAAATCATTAATATAAATCGTTATGATTAATATTGGGAAAATCTCTAGTTTAAAAAAGTAAGTTAAATCATGCATCTAAGCTTGAGGTGAATTTCGTGTCTAGAAAACTTAAGGATATGACTAAAGAGGAAATTAAAGAAGCATGTTGTCTCAAGTATGGAGAAGTGGCAACAAATCCAAACGGTTCCTTTAACTTTCCTATTGGAAGAGAATTTGCTAGTTCAGTTGGTTACCCAAAAGAACTTCTAGCCAATTTGCCAGAGTCTATTATCGAATCCTTTTGCGGTGTTAGTTACCCTCCAGGATTTGATGTAATGAAAAAAGCAGACATTGTGCTTGATATTGGATGTGGTGCTGGTCTTGACCTTTATATTGCCTCAACAATCGTGGGCTCCACAGGTAGGGTGATTGGAATTGATTTTTCTGATGAGATGGTTAAGAAAGCGAAGATTAACATGGAAAAATTGAATGTTGTAAATGTTGAAATTAGGAAAGCTCCTTCAGACAGTATTCCTCTTGAAAACGAATCTGTTGACGTTGTTACAAGCAATGGAATCTATAATCTTTCTCCCAATAAGGAGGCAGTTATGAGAGAAGCTTTTAGGGTATTGAAACCTAAGGGTGTGATTGCTCTTTCTGAGATTGTTCTGAAAAAGCCTTTGCAAAAGGAAATCCGGAAGAATATTGAGGATTGGTTTAGGTGTATTGGTGGAGCTTTAACTGAGAAAGCTTTTCTTGAACTGTTAATGAAGGTTGGTTTTGTTGATGTTTCTGTAGTTTCTAGAGGTAGGAATGCTCGGACAGGACATGAATTAGCTATCTATGCTAATATAATTGGAAAAAAAGACTGAGATTGATTTTTAAATTGATAATTTCATAGAATAAGGTACATGTGCCTTTCATCAAGTCAATATGCTCTAATGTGCTCTATTTTCACTCTTAAAACACACAAATATAATAAAGAAACTACGAAATCAAGATTACATCAAGAATCCGATTTGTATTTTCTGACAGAAAAAAAGGCGAAAAAGAGAAAAGGTTGCTAGAGGCGCCAGATTGGGTTAGTTGAATTAGGGACCATTAAAACAAAATTCTGGAAGAACTGAGGAACTTTGAAATAAAATCTCTTTTATCCATATAGCTTTATATTAGTTGCAAATCGGATTGGAATAAAAAGGGATCTTTGAAAATGAAACATCGCATATTCCTATTCTTGCTGTTGCTTGTTTGTGGTATTAGCTTACCTTCTCTTTCAGGTTTGTTAATTTTTCCTTTTTCAATAATTCCTAATGAAATGATACTTCTGTATGGGTTAATATTGTCATTTGTCTTTTTATTGTCTGCAATCTTTTTGCACAACAGCAAATTCTTGAAGGATTATTGGCAGGTCATCTTTGCTTTTTTCATTGCTTCTTTTGCTATATTTATCGATATACTGGTAAACATACCCTCAGAAACTATGAATGGTCTACTTTTAGATATGTTGGTGAGTACCTCGATAATTGTGAGCATAATTGTTCTATTAACTCGGATATCTGGAAATACCTTGTTCTCAATTTTCCTTAGGAAAGGAAACATCAAATTTGGCATGATAATTGGGCTTATTGGCTTTTTTTTCTTTGCATTAACTTCTATTCCATCTGCCGAATATTTGTTTCAAGGTCAAAATCTGAACCTAGACAGAGTATTTGCTTGGATGCCTTGGATATTGCCTATTGTTCTCCTAAATGGAGCTAGGGAAGAACTACTATACAGAGGGCTATTTTTGAAAAAATTTGAGTCAAAGCTTGGATTGAAAGCATCCAATTTCTTACAGGCGATAATTTTCTCTTTGAGCCATTCAGTAGCTGGAGTGGCACTTAATGCTTATACGCCATTTATTTGGGTTCTTGTACTTTTTACTTTCACCCTTGGACTTGCTTGGGGCTATATTATGCAACGAACAAATAGTGTACTAGGTTCTATTCTTTTTCATGCCGGAACCGATGTTCCGGTCTTCATAGGGATCTTTTCTAATTTGTTTTTCTAACTCAATATTTTTTGTGTCAAGGAATCTTTTCAAAACTTCTTTTAGCATGAAAGTTGTGATATTGCTGAAGTGGCTAAGAATGAAAACAAATGTGAATGTTAAGAAAAGTTAATTGTCCTATGTGTGGTGGATACTTCATCTAGGATTACTTCATCCTCTATCTATCATGGGGTTGCTTTCTGGTGGTTTGTAAGTAGCTTTTCTGGCTTTTTTCATTGCTTCTATGCCTTCTTTCCAAGTAACCAGTGGGGTTGTTTTAACACTTTTGACTCCTCCTCCAGATGTTACTGCCATAGAGAGGGCTGCTGCAGTGATGTTATCTGGGAAACTTAGAATTCCTATTGCATCATAATCTCCAAAGCTGAGGAAGGAGCATTCTATTTTTCCTCCAAGATTTTTGATAGCTGGAGTAAGAGTCTCCTGTCGGTTTTGAGGGTCTAATATAAGATTTCTCCATGAAGCTGGTGTGTATGTTACTTGAACAAGAAAATAATGCATAGTTGTCACCGTGCTAGAAGCAATGTACTATAGTTTATAAGATTTTGTGGTTGTATGGCAGAGACTTCATCTAAAATTACTTTTTTCATGGGATGGTTGTAAAGTGAAAAGACTGCTGTAAAAAAAGAAGAAAAGCTCAAATACTAACCTGTTCAGTCTAGTACTTGGTGTTCTTGATTTGAAAGTTAGTAAAATGAATGGAATGAGTGTTATCACTGCTGATGCTTTTACTCTGGGAGAAGTTGATGGTGCTCATGCTGATACTGAGACTTGGCAGATAACTCATTTGGATGTGGCTTTAACTAAGGAGACTACAAAAGAACTTGGACTCAAGAAGCCCATGTTAGGTTCCTTAGCAGTTTGTTTGCCTGTGACTGTGGTCAAGAAAGTTGGTGACGTAATAACTCTTAACAAGTCTCTTCTGGAATTCAAAGATATGAAAGAATGCAAAGTTGAATGAGAATTAACTATACCTTCTTCTTTTCTTTGTTTGTGAAATGAAAAAATCAATTCAAGAAAAAATTGAAATGTCAATGATTAGTATATTGGTTTATTGGCGTCTTTGTGAGTAGGAGAGGTATTTTCAGTAATCCTGAGTGCAGAGACTGTATTTACAAGGGTACTTCTTATTGTTGGAGTAAATGTCCCTATAATGTTTGGAAAAGACACTGAGATTATTAGTGCCTTCAGCTTGGAATGTTTGTGAAGTGAAAGAATTAAATAGATTTTGGAACAAACTGGAAATGGGGAGTTTCATGCTTGCAGTACCAACTATAGGAGAAGTTAGTGAAAAAACTGCAAGCACTTAACTCCTGGGCTGGTTTGGTTGTTTTTCATTTATTTAAACAGTTTCCAGAACTATTTCAAAATTTAATGTGAATTGTCGAGTGCAGAAATCTGGAATGTTTGTGAAGTGAAATTAGTTTAACTTGTCTCTGTAAGGTTCTACCCGTCACTTCTGAAGACTGGTTTTTAATCTAAAACCGAAATCAAACATTGAGTAATATGTCTGATGGTTTGTTGACTAGGCAGTGTGATGCTTGTGGAAGTAAAAAGTCAGGTTGGAGATATTATTGTCCAAAGTGTAACATTACTCTTTGTTTTATTTGTGGATTGAATTTAATTTTGAACTGTCATCATTACCCTTTGCGGTGTCCTTTGTGTGGTGGAAACTTCATCTAAGATTGTTAAGAAGCTAATTCTTAGTTTGAGTTGTTTTTAATATGCCCTTTTGTAATACTAGCTGGGGTTGGTTAGGTTAAGTTGGGAGTCTGTTCTTAAGCTTGCTGCTGTTGCTGCTGGTGTGATGGTTGCTCTGCAACTTGTCTTCTATGTTGTTTTTGAAGTGATTGGTTATGACTCGCATTTGCTTAGCATTACTTTGATTGCATCGCTTGTGGTTGCCATAGTGTTTATGGTTCTCTGGAATGTGGCTAAAAGAGCAATAAAATGATCCAACTGTCAATATCTCCTGCTTGAACTTGAAATGTTTGTGAAGTGAAAAATTGTATGGAAGTTAAACTTGGTTTAGTTTTTGGCTTAAAAAAGTAGGGTTTTGACGACTTGAACCACTGTGAGATGTAAATTAAAAAGGTGAGGGGAATTTTAACTTAAAGGAGTTTACATCTCTTCTAGTGGTGACTCGTCAAACCCTCATCTGAAGTTAGGATCTGCTCTTGCCTGATTTTCTTTGTTGTATGCTAAAATATATAAGAACTTGTGGTTGCAGCTATGCAACAACATTAAGCAAGTATTCTGTAAATTGATTCAGATTTTATGATGAAATTGAAATAATAAAAATTGGTTATGATAGTAAATCTTTCTCCACTTTGGCAGTGACAGTTAACACTTTTTTCACTAAAACTTTGAAAATAAAATAGAATAATGTGTTTTGGGATCAAAAAAAGAGGGTAATTTGTTGTTTTCCCTGAATTTACTTCTTCCTCAAGAACGGCACTATTGCTAAGAGCAAAGCAATTATCGCAATAACAAGAGAGCCGTATACTCCTTCTGAAGGGGCATCTGCTCCATCTTCTCCATCTGCTCCTGTTGGTCCTGTTG
>CAYFXZ010000026.1:0-26494 GCA_964347245.1 uncultured Candidatus Bathyarchaeia archaeon
CTTATCTCATTCAAGGCATTCAATAGCATGGCTTTTCCTATGAAACCGTCTCTAACTGGATAATACATGCTTTCGCTGTCAAGGTAGCACTTTCCGAGGAAGAGCCACTCGCCAAAACTCAGAGGTTCATTATATGCAGTAACTAAAGCCAAAATATCTCCAAGGCCTTTCTTTCCATCAATCAGGGTAATCAAAACCATCAGCTTTCAACCTCGCTTTTCAAGGACTCCATAGAATCGTTTTCACGAACAACTCTCCAGTCTCCACGTGAAGAAACAAATTCACTAGCGTGATAATCACAAAGCGGATATTTTTTCTCTGTAGGTTTATAGATGAAGTTGTCAATTGGCGCTTTATTGCAAAACTGGCATTTATCAACCGTGGAATCCTTTCCCTCTACAACTTCTTTGGTATATCTGCGAATCCGTTTGACGTCACGAACCAAGGTGAGGTTGATAGTAGGACTTTTGACGTCAAGCTCGATTTTGTCGTAGAAACCCCTCAAATAACCGTAGATTAATCCTTCTAAAATATGGCATACGCTGAGTCCTTTTGCCTTGCAATGCCCAACAAACGCTTCTTTTAATTCACTGTTAATCCTCAAAGTAAGCCTATCGTCATGCACTGATATGCGACTGACGTCAAACGTCTTACTATCTGATTTATCACTCAATTTTCTTTACCCTTAAAATTGGCTGTATTATTAATTTGCCATTCACTTCTATTGAGACAGTCTTGATTATGCCGTGTTCCCTTTCAATTAATTTTAGCCAAGATTTGGGAAGGATAACGCCCTTGCTCGTCTTGCCAACATCAATAATTTTTCTGATTAGTGGCAATTTCTACCCCCTTAACTTGCTTTAGGCTATAGTAAAACTATTATTTTAGTAACAACTTGTTAATAATTACAAGTAGGTTATCATCAATGGATTCGATGGAATATGACATAAAATTTATGCTGGCATCAAGCCCTGTGATGAGACTACAATGGAAAGTAATTTTCAACACACTTTATTCCAAATACAAAAATGAATACACAACAAAAAATAGCTTTAGCGTAACTCTCTACAGGAAGTTAAAAGGACTTATTAAACAGGGTGATTTGGAGAAGGACGAAAAGGGACATCAACAAGTATTTTATCTCATCCCTAATGAACGCGCAAGAAAGGTTATTGAAGAAATTGAAAAAGTAACTATTCATAAAAAACTCGATGCTTTTTGGGAGTCATTCTCTTTGGAACAGAGGAAAAGACTAATTCAAGACTCTTTAGCTCAACAGCAACTCTTTGTTTCATTCTTGAGAAAATTCTTTATCGATTTTCTATCAACAACGCAGCAGTTGGTGGAACCATGGGTTCCAAAACTTGAAGATCCAACCGAAGACATTCAAGCAAAATATTCCAAAGAAGAGCGAGAACGGTTTTTAATGGAAATTCGCAATTTGCAGAAGGATTCAGAAAAACTCAAGAACGATTTTGCCCGCGATAATCAACCAATAAGCAACGAAGAGTTTAGAAAAGCTTTGAGGTTAACAAAAGAATTTATGGATAAGGTAGTTCCAAAATATTCTGGAGGATGGAGAGAAGCAATTATGGATTTAATGCAAAAAGCTTTGAATGAAAAACAAAAGAGTGATAAAGAGGTTTGTTAAGGTGATGAATTTTGACTGAGAAAGATATGTTCGAAAAAGGATATTTCTGGGAATATTATCTGGATTTAGAACGGCAGTTTATAGATTTCTTGCATTTTGTGCCTTACTTGGATGGAAATGAAACAGTATATTCCTATAGATTAGCCAATCTTCTTTTAGCTATAGGTGCTCATATCGATTCAGCACTAAAAGAGATTTGCAAATATCCTGAATTTTCAAAAAAATATCCAAAAATAATAGAAAAAATTGGAAAGAACAAAGCAACAATATTGGATTACTATCCAATTGCCGAAGAATATTGCATATCAGAAAGGAAAGTGGGATTTAAACGTCTTTCAAAACCTGAAACAATTACTCCTTTTGAAAACTATATCATAATTAATAATGATAAAAAAACACCATATTGGTGGACAGTATATAATGAAGTCAAACATAAATTTAGTCATAACTTCCAAAAAGCAAATTTGATTAATGTCAAAAACATTTTGGCGGGTGCTTTTCTGATTAATGTTATTCACAAACCAGCAATAAAAAAACTGGTGATGTTAGGAGTAGCGAAACCAATTCGTCAAACTATGGATGTAATGTATGATTCTGTTGTAATAGATTCTGGTAGCATCATATCTAATATAGATAGTATATTAGAAGATACCATTTATCCACCGTTTTTTGTTGAAACTGATTTATTCTTTTTTATTTATGAAAAAGGGGAGTTCATTAATGAAAAATAAGAAAATATTATCCTCAAGGAAAAAATGTAAAATTCCTCGAGGAAAATCTCATTCATCTTCTATGCAAAAAACAACTGTAGGCGTTTATGTTAGCAGGATGTTGTTGGAAAAAGCTAGAAATCACCGTTTAAACCTTTCAAGAATCACAGAACAAGCATTATCGAGCATTTTAGACTATCTAGAAACTCAAAACGCCGAAGAAAGCTCAGTTTTTCTCGATAAAGCCTCTTTTCGGAAAGAGGGTTTGGTGGACGGGGCGGGATTTGAACCCGCGGCCTCCACGATGCCAACGTGGCGATCATACCAAACTGATCTACCCGCCCAAAGGACGCCACTGCTGAAATTTAACCTGCAAAATTAGCCTATAAGCGTTTCTTTAATAAAACAGGTAGCAGATCAGTTCAACTCGTTTCTGTCTTTCTACAAGATTTTCATTACCTTCAATAGTGAGCCCCACATTAGCAGTTTAGTAGAAATACTGTGCAAAATTGGAAGGAGGTCTTTTCTCACAGGACTTTACGATGAGGCGAGGTTGACCAAGGCGTGCTTAACAAAGTGGAAATGGCTTTCAGAGCCTACGATCCATGCTTCGCGTGCGCAACACACTTTGCAGTAGGGCAGATGCCGCTAACCGTTAAGGTTTATGACAGTCAGAAAAACCTATTGCAAACCCTACGGCAGTAAACCTTTTCTTTCCTTTTTCTAACTTCTAGTTTTTGTTGGCGTTTCAACTTGGTCAAGAATGGGTATAACCTTCATAATATTCTAGAAAAGTGGTTGGAAGACGCAGAAAGAGTTGTAATAGCTGGTATCGGAAACCCTATTCGGAGGGACGATTTTGTGGGCGTAAAAATTGTTCAAGGTTTAGCTGGAAAAGTTTCAGAAGAAGTCATTTTACTTGAGTGTGAGACTGTTCCCGAAAGCATCATGCACGAAATAGTAGACATTAAACCAACCCACCTTCTCCTCATCGATGCGGCGATTCTTGGTCTGAAACCGGGTGAGATACGGCTTGTCTTTCCAGAACAGATTGCTGCTTTTCCAGCAATCACAACTCACATGTTACCCCTTCGCATTTTCTGCGAGTATGTTACAAAAATGACAAAAGCTAAAATCGCTCTATTTCTTATTGAGCCTGAAAACACAGATTTTGGGGAAGGTTTAACACCGAAGTTGCAAGCAATAGCTGAGAACGTTAAAGTTATGTTACAAAAAATCTTAAGCAAAACAAGCTAAAAAAGAAGTTTTAAAGAACTTCTTTTTCTCACTTCTTTTTCTTTGCTTCTTGGAAGAGTTTCTTTACTGCGGCGATTCTTGCTTTCTGCGCCAACACATCACTTGTCACTAGTGTCAATGCTTCTTCTGGACACCACTTTATGCATTGTGGTTCACCTTCATCTTTGCATAGGTCACAGACGTGCACGACTTTGTTTTCTGAATGTAGCATTATCGCGCCGTAGTCGCAGGCTTCAATGCACCATCCGCACCCGTTACACTTGTCCATATCTAACATAATTGTTCCTGTTTCATCTGACTGCTTTAAAGCGTCGCGTGGGCAAGCGGCAACGCACGGTGGATCTTCGCAACGTCTGCATGTAACAGCCATGTTGGCTAGTTGGTTAACGCGCACTACACGTATGCGTGATTTCAGCGGGTTGAATCCTTTTTCCTTCGTCCACGAGCATATATACTCGCAGATTTGACAGCCTACACACTTTTCTGGATCAGCAGAAACGAATTTTCGTTCATGAATCTTGACCATCTGCCCTCAAGCCTCCCCTTTCCCTTTGACAATTTCGGATAAGCCTTCCATACCCAAATCTTTTAGCGTCGCCGATGTGGGTATGCCCTCCTTAGTCCATCCGCGAGATTCATAGTAATCATCCAAAAGCAGGTCTAGTTCTTTCTGTTTTACCACCGCGCCATTCACTGGTCCCTCGTCAGGTATAGGCATGTTCATAACTTTCCAAGGTAAAGTATCATCTTTCCTACCCAAGCCTTCTCTGATATTGATTAGTCTGGCAAGCGTGTTTATTCTTGCACCTGACTTGTCAAGTTCTTTATCAGTCATTTCAATGCCTGTTACTAAATTGTAGAGCTTGGCCATGTCGGAAAGACCCTTGTAGTATGTTCCACGTGAGAACTTGCAGACTATAAAAGAATCAATTAGCGCATAGAGGTTTTCCATGTCCCTGACCATCTTGCCTCTGCCTTTCTCCGCCTTCAGTCGGTCTACTTTGCCTTTTACATCGAAGGCATAAGCTCCATGTCTATTGTGATCTGCACCGCGGAAGGAAACTGCAAAACCTAAAGCTGCAGTTTTGAGGCATCTCAGGTCGTAACCTGTGACTTCTAAGCCTTTAATGTGCTGAGCAAGTTTCTCGGCGCCTTTGCCAATTTTTTGTCCTGCACTTCTCACACCGTCAGCGAGTATATTTCCTATACCCTCTCGCTTTCCCATTTTCTCAAGAAGCTGGATCAGTGCTTCGGAATTACCGAAATTAGCTTCAATTCCGCCTAGATCTTTTTTGGATAAGATGCCATTTTCGTAGCAGTCCATGGCAAAACCAACCGTTACTCCCGCACTTATGGCATCCATGCCATAGTAATTAGCTAATTCCATGCCTTTAATTATGGCATCTAAGCGGTCTATCCCGCAGTAGGGTCCCATTGCCCATAGTGTTTCATACTCCATTCGCGTTAATGTACCCTTATAGGGGCCTTCTGGAATTACAACTTCGTGTTCACAGCGCATGGCACAAGAACTGCAACCTATTATTTTCGCTACGAACTTTTCGTTAAGGATTTCGCCGCTTACTTTTTCTGCTTTTTCAAAATGCGCGTTGTTGTAGTTGCGTGTAGGCATACAAAATAATGAGTTGTGAACTAAAACGTTTTCAGCGGTTCCCAATGTCCGATATTTCCGTGTCGCGGGTCCTTTCATTCTCTCATGAAACTCTTGAACCATTTCCATGAACTCGTCTGATTTAGCTGGAATTATGTCGTTTGTCCCACGAACAGCGATTGCTTTCAGGTTTTTGGAGCCCATTACAGCGCCCATGCCTGTTCTTCCAGCGGCTCGTGTTTTTTCGTTTATTATACAAGCTATTCGTGAAAGCTTTTCTCCAGCTAAACCTATGGCTGCTACGCGCACATAATAATCTTGAAGGTCTTCTTTTATGGCGTCCTCAGTTTCTGAGGGTGATTTACCTGAGAGATTTGCAGCATCAAGAAGCTGTACAGAATCGTCGTCTATCCAGAGGTAAACGGGTTTCTCGGCTTTGCCATTAAGGATGACTGCGTCATAGCCAGCTCTTTTCATTTCTGAGCCGAAGGTTCCATGCGCAACTGCTTCACCGATGCCCAATGTAGCTGGAGATTTTGCAACGAAAGCATGACCGTTACCAGCCGTGGGAAAAATTGTTCCTGATATTGGACCAATCGCTAGGACAAGAGGGTTTTCTGGGCTTAGGGGGCTAACACCTCCCTCAGAGTTGTCCAGCCACAACCTCATACCCAAGCCTATACCGCCAACATACTTCCTAGCGTAATCCATGTTTAAAGGTTCAATACGGGTTTTTCCCGTGTTTAAATCAACATAAAGAACTTTTCCAGCGTAGCCGTGCAAACACTTCTTTCCTCCATGTTTGTGGATTACATAGTCAAATGAAAACTATATTAAGTTAATGGGTTCCAATTTTAAGGATTAATGGCTGATCATCCACTTTCTGCACATTGACTCCCATAGTTTTGTTCAGACTTCTTTTGAGACTTACAATACCTCGTAAATTGTTTGTAAGCTTTATTCAACGTTGCACTTGAGAGAGACAATAATTCAATTGATTAAAAAAATATAAGACAAACAAAGTGTGGTAGCCATCCTCCACTGGTTTGCAACTAGCCACCATTGAGCAGCAAGTATGATATAGTGAAGTTTGGCACTTGGTGTGATTATTTCCAGCAAAAAGTGCTATATGCTTATTAGCTTTGGATTAGGATTAACCGTTGATGAAAATGTCTCTGGAAGGTTTTACCGAGTACAAACGTAGAGAATTCTGCAACGACGTAAAATGCCCAGTGCAGATGAAACTGAACCAGCAAAAAGAGAAATCCGAAGAGTACGAGAAAATAAGAAAGACCTGTAGCAACGCTTGTGTCTACACGACTTGGCAGTTTCATCACTGGCTTATAGAAAAAGGGTACATAATAATTGCTAGCCAGAAAATAGAAGGCAAAGACAGTTTTTTCGCATCCATAGATGGGGATTTGCTCGAGTGGGTTGACAAGCAAATTCAAAGCGGAAAGTACACTAGCAGAAGTAATCTGATCGAAAGTATATTGGCAAAACAGCTTAAATGATGTAAGCTTCAGTGATGTATCTTCGCATAACCCATTGAATCTGGAAGTAATGTGCTATTCTTGCAATTGAATTTTTCATCAAATCTATCCATGCATCTCTCTGCCGATAAAAAGTCGGTGCAATCAAGTATTCAAGCTTGCTGTACAAGTCACGAAGCTCAAGCTCTTTTCTTCCCTCTTCAGTAACAAACTCTTTCGGATGTGGACCAATCGACCAACCCGTAACCCCTTCAACACACCCTTCAACCCACCAACCATCCAGAACGCTAAAGTTCACCACGCCGTTGTGAGCTGCTTTCATCCCGCTGGTTCCAGAAGCTTCCATAGGCGGAACAGGAGTGTTAAGCCAAACATCAACTCCTGACGTTAGCTTACCTGCAATTTCCATGTCATAATTTTCAAGATAAACGATTTGAATCTGATCTTTCAACCTATTGGCATAACTATGGATTTCTTTTATCAACCTTTTACCATCAATGTCTCTTGGATGCGCCTTTCCAGCGAAAACCAGCTGAATTTTTCCGCTCTTATTCACGTCCAGAAGCCTATGCAAGTCAGAGAAAATCAAGGTTGCCCTCTTGTACCCTGTAGCTCGCCTAGCAAAACCTAACGTCAACACTTCAGGATCCAGGTTAACGCCTCTATTTTTTTCAACAAAATCGATAAGCGCAGTTTTCGCATCAACATGAGCATCCCAAATTTCCTGACTTGGAATTTCCAAGGCTCTCACTAGCAAAACCGGCTCATTTGCCCAGCTTGGAATGTACTTGTCAAAAAGCTCCCTGAAGAATGGGCAAGTCCAAGTGTACGAGTGAACTCCATTAGTTACAGATCTGATATAGTAGCCCGGAAACAGTTTCCTTGAATACTCCATATGAGCCTTGGAAACTCCATTTACATACTTGCTCAAATTCAAAGCCAAATAGGTCATGTTCAAATTATCCTGCCCAGCATACTGCTTAACATTCAATATCAAGTATTCTTTACCGAGCACCTCGTCAACCATATTATAGGGGAACTGGTCAAACGCAGCCTCAATTGGAGTATGAGTCGTAAAAACACAAAGTGTCTGAACCTTTTCATCGTCCATACTCTTCTCTTTTAATAATTCAAAGGTTAAAAGAGCAGAATGTCCCTCATTCATGTGATACTTCTTAATCTTGAAACCTAACTCCTTAAGAAGCTTCACGCCGCCTATTCCGAGCACAATCTCCTGCTTAAACCTGTAACGCTTGTCACCACCATAAAGGCAATCTGTAATTCTTCTGTCTTCTTCAGCGTTGCCTTCCACATCAGTATCCAAGAAAAGTATAGGCACCATTCCGCCAGTGGGGCTTTGATACTCGTACAGCCAAGCTTGAATCTGCACTTGTCTTCCTTCAATTGTTACTTTCGCTTTCTTCGGCATAAGAAATAAGGATTTAGACGGGTTCCATTCGTCAGGTAACTCTTGCTGTTCTCCCCGTTCCGTTAGCTTCTGCCTGAAATATCCCTTCCTGCTGGCTAAGGTCAATGCCACCATCTGTAACTTTAAATCTGCACTCGCTTTGACGATGTCACCTGCTAAAACTCCTAGTCCACCGCTGTAAGTCGGAATATCTTTGGTTATGCCAATTTCCATGGAGAAATACGCGATTCTAGGATCTTCCATGAAGTGCTCCCTGCAGTTTTTGCTACAGAAATAGTACTTTTTTCCTCCAAAAGTATCATATGTTATTTTCATTCTTGTAACCGTATCACCTGGATCTATTTGAGTTCCACAGACAGGGCATCTTAACCCGTATTGTGACTTCAAGACACATCAACTCGAATAACCATATTTCCATTCACGAATAATTTAATCGAACTGATAAACCATTCGAAAACGCGGTTGAAGATTTGCGGACAGGAAAAGGTTATTTAATTCTGGAACTAAAGGTTCCGCGGTGAAACATTACATGGATTGGGGAATGAAAAACCGGCTAGCCCATCTTATTCAGAGTGATGGCAGGTCTCTTTTTCTACCAATAGACCACGGATACTTCCAAGGACCAACACATATGCTAGAGAAACCCGGGGAAACCATAAAGCCGTTGTGGAAGTACGCTGATGCGTTGATGATGACACGAGGAGTGCTCCGCAACTGCATTGACCCTTCAATGCCTAAACCTATAATTATGCGGGTGTCAGGTGCAACAACTGTGGTGGGAGAAGACCTAGCCAACGAAAATTTAGTAACTTCCATTGAGGAAATTATTCGGCTTAACGCGACCGCTGTTTCCATGTCTATTTTTGTGGGCAGTAAATACGAACATGAGAGCTTGTCAAACTTGGCTAGGCTAGTTGACGAGTGTGAGGATTATGGGATACCTGTTATGGCAGTTACCGCGGTCGGCAGAGAACTAGAAAAACGTGAAGTCCGCTATCTGGCTTTGTGTTGCCGAGTTGCAGCTGAAATTGGCGCCAGAGTCGTAAAAACCTATTACTGCGCAGAGAACTTTGAGAAGGTTGTTGATGGCTGTCCAGTGCCTGTTGTTATCGCTGGAGGACCAAAAACTGAAACTCAACGTGAAGTATTCGACTTCGTTTATGACGGCTTGCAGAAAGGAGCTGTAGGTGTGAACTTGGGTAGGAACATTTGGCAGACTGAACATCCGGTGGCTGCGATTCGAGCTATAAGAGCTATAATTCATGATAGTTACACACCGGAAGAAGCGCAGACACTTTTTGAACAGGTTAAAGCTGGAACTGCTTGAAGCTACGTTTCTGGTGAACCCGTTTGCTCGCAGCTGTATACTACAATAATAGAGATGTACGAATTCAGGAAATGCCTAAGCCTGAGATCGGGGATTACGAAATCCTAGTGAAGGTCATGGCAAGTGGTATATGCGGCAGCGACGTTATGGAGTGGTATAGGGTTCCGAAGGCTCCCAGAATTCTTGGGCATGAAGCGACAGGAATAATTGAGCAAGTAGGCAGCAAAGTTGTAGGTTGCAGCGTGGGTGACCGTGTTTTCATCTCGCATCATGTGCCGTGTAACAGGTGTCGATACTGCTTGCGAGGGAACCATACAGCTTGCAAGACTTTGCATACGACAAATTATTTTCCTGGTGGTTTTGCACAGTATATACGAGTACCGCGGGTGAATGTTGAAAGTGGCATTTACAAGTTGCCAGTCGGGATGTCTTTTGAAGAGGGGACTTTTATTGAGCCTTTGGCGTGTGTTGGTCGGGGTCAACGGTTGGCTAGGATTCAGAAAGATGATGTACTGCTGGTAATTGGGAGTGGTGTGTCTGGGATACTGCATGTGCTGTTGGCTAAGCATAGGGGTGTTAAGCGAATTGTGGTGGCTGACATAAACAAATATAGATTGGAGTTAGCGGAAAAGTTCGGAGCTGATTTCTTGGTCGATGCAACGGATGATTTGCGGCGTAAATTGAAAGAAGTTAATGGTAGAAGGTTGGCTGATAAGGTAGTAGTTTGCACAGGAGCAACGAAGGCGGCTTTGACAGCATTGGATTGTGTAGATAAAGGCGGTACGATCCTGTTTTTTGCAGTACCAGAACCTTCAGTGAAGGTTCCAGTGCCTATGAACAAGTTTTGGAGAAACGAAATCACGCTAAAAACTTCCTACGGCGCAGCACCAAACGATCTTGCAGAATCTTTGGAGATTTTAGCTGAAGGAAAACTTAACGTTAGGGACCTGATAACACATAGACTAAGCTTGCGGCAGGCCCAACAAGGCTTTAGGTTAATGGCAGAAGCGGGAAAATCTCTAAAGATAATATTAGAACCCAACAGAGATTGATCAGCAAATCTGCATCAAAACACTTTCATTATTCAGTTAATATCAGGCTATTTAAAGGAATTATGAATGCTTTTTAATCTAGTGTATTCAGGTAAATTCCAGTAAGAATTTATCAATTTTTTCCTTTGAGAGAAAGTTGTTGTTTCTTTGATCATAAAAATATATCCTGCCCAAATACAACGTTTTTTTTACGAAGTTTTTTAAGTCAATAAACATAGATAATCGTTTTGTTGAATTAGAGAGCTTAGGGAAACTTAGCGTTTGAGAGTTAACGCCTATATAACCGGAACAAAATTTGATAGGACGGCGAGAGAAGAGGACTCATGAAAGAAAGATCACTGATAGCTACATTCCTTACAATGTTTCTATGCTCAACCTTGAGCGTTGCGCTAACAATGGCGCAGTGTTCAAGATGCGACGGAAAAGGAGAGATAATCTGTTCCTACTGCGATGGTGAAGGTGAAATAACAGTGGAAGAAGGGGCGCCCTGTGAATACTGTTCGGGGTCTGGAACACTGGAGCCTTTAATCATCCTAAAGAGTAGGGCTGCTTGGCTGAACGATGGAAAAATATCTGTGCAAGTCACATACGAAAACAGAGAACCCGTTAAAACTTATGGAAAGGTTACCGCAGAGGTTGAAGTCAACGATAACACTTATACATCCACTTCATCGAGCACTCTATTTCCAGCAAATGAAAATACTCAAGTTTCTCTAACAATAGACGGTATATCATCTGCAGACTACAACACGCTTCAAGAACAGCAAGTATTCTCGACCAGCATCACACTCGAAGCTGACGAGGTTCCATGCCCATACTGCGATGGAACTGGATTAGTACCAGCAACAATACCATGCCCTCAATGTGGTGGAATCGGTTTTATTGAGTGCCCCGAGTGCCATGGTTCAGGAATAGAGAAAGGCACACAGAACACAGAACTGGATATCGGAGGAACAACTTATGGTGTAGCCGCGATTGCCGTGGTTGCTGGAGTTGCTATAGCCGGGTTTGCACTAGTAAAAAAAAGAGGTATGAAGGAAGAAGACCTCAGAAAAATGTCACCCAGTGAATTTCAAGGGTGGGTTCTAAAAAAAATTAATGGCAAACAAGCATCACAAAGCGACATTCGCATGGGAATAGACGGGTATACGCATGCTGGTCAACCTGTTTCAATAAAACAGGAAGATGGAGTCGGCAGAACCGCAATTGAAAAATTTGCCGGTTCTATGGGACGGCACAACGCTAAGAATGGAACGCTAATTGCTTTCAGTTTTGGCGCTGATGCAATCAGAGGAAAAGTTCGAGCTAAAATGAGTTACGGGTTTGAAATACAAATGGTAACTGTTAGGGAGCTGATAGACAGCAGAAATATACCGCTCTAAAGAAAAACAGCGGCAATAAATCATAATTTTCTTTATTCTCTCAAAAGCATTTTTCAATTTCTCGCATTTAAATAAAAACGGATGTTTTGAGTTTTACTTCTAGTTGCGCTATAGGTCCCAATATGCTTTGTATTGAATGCGTTTGATTTAAGACTATCAGACTTATCTTTCAACGCAATTTCTAGCTGAAGCTAATACACTTTTTGCTCAATTAGTTCAATAAGCGTTCCATCCGGGTCTTCCACAAAAGCTATAACTGAACCCTTATCGCTAAGCTTAAAAGGTTCATCAGTTATGGTCACATTTCCTTTTCTCATTGCCTCGATTATCCGACTTATGTCTCTTACTTCGAAAGCAATGTGATCAAACACGCGGTCTTCATAGTCTGGTTGACTGAACTTTTTCTGGTTGCGGTACAAAGTCAACTCAAGCGTAGCCCCTCTCGCTTGAGGGTCTCGGAGAAAAGCGATTTCAGCATCATTCTGAGGTATCTCTCGTCGACTAAGAAGAGTGAGACCAAGGAATCTTGTATAAAAGTCAATCGAGCGATTCATATTACTTGTTCGGATGCTTGTGTGAATGAACATTTGTCATCACCTTCTATTTCATTAGTGCATTATTATTATAAACAAGACGATTCAATATGGTCTAAACTTAGCGAAGCTACAACCTAAAGATTTATTTAGCTAGAGCCGTAGCAGAGTGTTCATCTAATGCCTTATTGACAAGTGCGTCCGCCTTCTGGATATGGCTGTTATTTCTTGGAACACTTTTAAATATGGTTTTCTTGAAGCTTCCGCTCAACTCTTGTACTTTTTTCCACAATTTCAGCAGCTCCGAATTTTTCACGCGGTAATCTCCTGTGACTTGCTTGACGACTAGTTGGCTGTCAAGGTGACAGATTACTTCTTCAGCGTCGAGTTTTGCTGCAGATTCTAGAGCCTCAATTATTGCTTCGTATTCAGCTTGATTGTTTGTCCGGGAGCCCAGGTAACGCGAAGTTGAGGCTAAGACCTGACCAGTTTCCGAGAGGATTAAAAAACCTATGGCCGCCGGTCCAGGGTTTCCCCTTGCACCTCCATCAGAGAAAATTCTCAATTGCTTAGGTATGTTTTTCCCTCGTTTTTTGTTAGTTTTGGGATTATTAAAGTATACGGGATAGGTTTTTTCGTTTTTATTGTTGTCACACCTTCACAAAACTTGACGAAGCTGAATAGTCATAGCTTTAGCTCAAAGAGAAATTGCAATAGCGAGTGGTATTTTGAGATTAGAAAAAAGAAGTGTAACTAGCTCTGTCGCTTCGACCATGCATCTCTTAACATCGAAGCAAAGTCAGCTTCGTCTATCAAGATTAGATTCTTTACTTGTTTCCAGACAGATTGACAATTTTTGTATTTTACGTTCACAATGTTATGGATAATTCTGTCAATTTCCTGTTTGTTTGCTTGGGTAATCTCTATGCCTGCTTTTTCGAAAACTTGCTTTAGATGCCTGAAGTAGCACGTCATACAATAGATCCTCCTGATCCAAGTTAGGTTGTTATTTCTTGAATTTTGCGCCGCATCCTGATATAGCATGCTTAATTATGTTTCAAATAATACTATGATTCTGAATTTTAACTTCATAAGAATTATGGGTTGAAAGGTAATAAAAAGAATTGCTATGCTAAATCTTAGAAAGTTCTACGCATGCTTTATTATTTTAGTACTAGTTGCGGTCCTTGTGAGCTTTGGAGGAGCCACAGTTATCAGCCTCACAGTGAAACGGGGTGAAGAGATAACTCATCATGTTGACCTCTTCCTTGAAGACCGCGTTTTAATCCAAATCAAAGTTATTGGAGTTACCAACAGTTCTATACAATTCTCCCTAATTTTTCCAAACGCTACTATCAAAGATTTCGGTGAGATAGGTAGCTTTCACACAAGCTTTGTTTGCGACCTTGAAGGCAAGTACGCTTTGAACTTTACCAATAATGACCAAACAGAAAACAAGCTTGTAACTTTGAATTACGAGATCGAACATTATATTTTTGGGATGCCACAAATGCTATTTATGGTTATTCTAATCGTAGTTATCAGCGTATTCGGCGTTGCAGTGTTTATGGGATTAAGTCAAAAGCCCTAGCAAGCTCTTGGGTGCAAGAAGCAAGGGTCATTTAAAAGTTTTGTCAGTATCCCACCAATGTTTGATTTCACTTCTTCTCGTCTGATATTGGCTAATATTCAAATAAGATAGTTGAATACAGTTAGGTTAATTGTTGATGTAGGGAAGTAGGAATATCGTGGGAAGAGAATTGATTGATATTGAGCAAATTGCAATGGAATTAGTCCTGACCAATAATAGATTGAAAAAGATGCGATTGGCAAAAAAAATTTTCACAGCTGCGCAGGAAGAAGGAGTTTATCCTTCAAGCATTCATGAGTTTTACATTGCTCGCGGAAAGGGCAAATTCAAAGGATTCACCGTCCCTGCGATAAACTTGAGGAGCATGACTTATGATTTGTCTAGGGCGATGTTTAGAGTGGCACAAAAAATTGATTGCGGCGCTTTTATTTTCGAAATTGCTAGGTCAGAGATTGGTTACACCAATCAGCTGCCAATTGAATATGCAAGTATGGTGTTGGCAGCAGCAGTAAGAGAAAACTATTCAGGGCCAGTTTTTATTCAAGGCGATCATTTTCAAGTTAAAGCGTCCAAGTTCAAAGAGGATCCTGATAGGGAAATTGAAGGTTTGAAGAGTTTAATTAGGGACGCAATTAGCTCTGGATTCTATAATATCGATATTGACTCATCAACGCTGGTTGATATATCCCAACCGGATTTGAAAGAACAGCAACTTCTTAATTTTGAGATTTGCGCAAAGCTTGCGCAATTTGTCCGCGCTATTGAACCGAAAGGGATTACGATTTCAGTGGGTGGAGAGATTGGCGAGATTGGGCACCAGAATTCTACTCCTGGAGATATGCGTGCTTTTATGTCTGGCTTAAGTGAGAGGCTGGGGACGGGTTTGTCAGGCATTAGTAAGATTTCAGTTCAGACGGGGACTACACATGGCGGTGTTGTCTTACCTGATGGATCCATCGCCAAGATCAAACTTGATTTCAATACGTTAAAGATTCTTTCTGAGATTGCTCGCGAAGAATATGGGTTAGCTGGGGCTGTGCAGCACGGAGCATCAACTCTACCTCCAGAGGCGTTTCATAGGTTTGTAGAATGCGAAACTGCTGAAGTACATTTGGCCACCCAGTTCCAAAACATAATTTACGAATCAAAAGACTTCCCGGTTGAACTGAAGAAAAGAATTTACGAGTGGTTAAAAGTCAATTTGATAGGGGAGGCTAAACAAGGGGAGACTGAGGAACAATTCTTTTATAAGACTCGAAAGAAAGCGTTGGGTCCCTTTAAGGAGGAGATTATGAAATTGCCACAGGAAACTCGTGATGCGATCGCTGCGGAAGTTGAGAGCACTTTTAACTTCCTTTTTAGGCAACTTAATGTTGCGAATACTAGAGCAATCGTCAGTGAATATACACTCAAGAGATAACGTGAATATTGAGAAGTAAACTTCACCAAGAAAAACTTAATTTACAGTCTATTGAAGCAGATTGGGAAAATTGTTGAGGGACTCCGCTTAACTTATTTTTTCAATAGTTCTATGAGTTTAGGCATTAAATCGCAGCCACGGTCTAAAATTCCCAAGCTCCCCTTTGCACAATCTCTTTCAGTGAATTTGCTCGTTTTTTCGTCTGTTATTTTGCCGCCCGATACAAGTAAGGGAACGGGCGTATCGCTATGCACTTTCAAAGCGCAGGGTGTTGCGTGGTCACAAGTTACACAAAACATGTGATCTTTGAGTGCGATTTTCTGAAGTAGTGGTCCGAAGAAGTGTTTATCGATGGCGGAGATTATTGCGGTTTTTCGGTAGCAGTTGCCATCGTGAGCAGGCTCGTCAGGACCTTTAAGGTGAATATAGAAGCAGTCATAACTAGGTAGTATGTCCAGTAATTTTTTTACTCTGATTTCGCAGTCTCTTTCAAGGTCACCTGAAGGTGGTGGAAGCAAAGTTGACGGCATGCCAGCCAAATGAGCTATTCCACTTTCCGCTTGCATATCCGCAAGAGCTGCGAAGTTAACTTTATAGCGTTCATTAATGTTGAAAAACTTCGGTAGCTCACTGCTTGCATCCCGTGTCAGGATGCAGTTCGCTTTCAATTTGCCTTCTGCAGCTCGTTTCTTGTTTATTAAGTGGTTTTCCCATACCAAGTGAGTTTTTTCGATAAACTCGTTTACTAGGTTAGCTGCGTTGCGTGCTTCTTCAGTATCCTCCAAGGGCTCACTTTTTTTTAGGATCATCTCAGCGTCGGGTGTGGCTATGCCTATACCGTTAACGAAAGAATAAGCAGGGTCGCTGTTCGATATCTTGCCTGATAGACAGTTTGCCTTGCTCTTGAGGACAAGAACCGCACGGTGACCAAGTGTACTTCTAAATTCGAATGTTGCTGGACACGATTCCAAAGTTATTTTCTTGTTGACAGCGTTGCTTAGTTCTTTAGCTTCCTCAGTTGTTAAGGTTCTTCTTACTCTGCGGTCGATTATTTCTTTTCCTTTGCCTAGAGTAGCAAAATTACATCGTAGTGCTAAGTCGCCGTCTGAAACGTCAAGACCAGCTCCTACTGCCTCGACTATGCCTCTTCCAGTGCTGTATTTGAACGGGTCATAACCTAAAAGAGAAATTACCGCTACATCGCTTTCGGGGGCAACACCCTTCTTAACGGTGTACATTAATCCTGTTTTTCCCTTTTTCGCGAGAAAGTCGAGGTTGGGTGTTTCAGCTGCTTCTAATGGCGTTTTATTTCCTAACTCAGTGATTGGTAAATCGCCCATACCATCGATAGCAACATATATCAGCTTCAACGCAGGAGTGTTCCTCCCCAAGCAGAGTTTTACTCTATTTAGAGGCCATATTTCTTTTTTGCGTTATTAAGATACGTTTCTATAGGAAAAGACTCCTTCGATTTTGTTCACAAAAAATAGAATTATACTCAAAGAATGGTGGCAAGAAACAAGGACTTCTCCTACATTATATGGTGTCTCTGAATCCTGATAGGACATCTTTGATTGATTGGATCAGGGGATGCTTCACTTTCTCTGGGGCTTCCAGTTTCTCAAGGCGGTTCACCCTGAAGTATATGGGTGGGTGCGGGTCTAAACCCAACCATTCTTGAAATCGGAATGAGGGGGTTCTCTCATATAGTAATCTTTGGAAGCCGATTTTCTCCAGAGCGCTTGCTAGGATTTCGGGTTTGCCTATTTTTATGGCTGATGTAAGGTCTGCTCTTGCTTCGAAGAATTTAGCTATAAAAAATATTACTGACATTACGGCCCAGAAGTAGACAAAGAATAGGAAAGAAGAGAAGATGAATGGGAAAAGTGGAAAGAGTACGTAAAATCTGAAGAGGAACTCTGCTGAGGTTAGCCCGTAGAGAAGAAGTGGGTCTCGACCTTTCAGGTGCCCGAACTCATGGCCTAGTACGCTGATGACTTCTTCTTCTTCAAGTTGAACTAGCAGTCCGGTGGTTATCAGAACCACGCCGCGACTTGGACTGGGGCCGGCAGCTGCTGCGTTCGGAATCATGGTGTTTGAAACAACAATTTTAGGCACTGAAAAACCGAATTTGTCAGCTACTCTTTTCACGAGTTCGTACACATTCACCTTTTTGGCTGAAAGGTTCTCTGGCTGACATGTTATGCCATGTTTGTTGAAAATTTTTTGTGCAGCAGTGCAGTCAATTTCGCCGCGTTTAGCTATAATTTCGTCGTAGACCTGCTTTTTTATAGCCAATACTTGGTCTCTAGGTATGGTTTGCTTTAAATTATCCTGTTCTTTGATTGGCAAATTATATTTCAGGAGGTGTATTGCAGGGTTGGCTTTGGCTATATGCCAGTCAGCTGTTCGTGCTATGAAGTTAGCTGAGTAAAAGACGAAAACGAACTGCACCAAGATGAGAACTATTGGTGCAATCCAGATGGCTTCTGGATAGAGAAAAGTTAGGGCTAAAAAAACCAGTGTGCCTAAGGTTATGAATACGACGAAGAAAAGGATTTGTGTTTCAAGAAATAAGCGGCGGAAGGATTTTTCCTGTTTTTTAAGGGTTTCTGGGACTATGTCTTCGCCTTCTCTCCAAGCGAAGTATAATGTTGATTTTCTGGCGTATTCTTCGAATATTTGCACTGCAATGACAACGTCTTGTTTTGCTTCTTCCATGGTTGTTTTAGTAGCCACCAAGTCTATAGGCACTAGCTTGATTTCTATTGGTTGAGTTCCCTTGACTTCTACTTTGAGAAGTTGTTCTCCCTTATCGCCAAGAACAATATAGGAAAGGAAAGGAACGCCGTGTCTCGTTTCTCTGGAAAAACTTGTAAACCGTTGGGTCTGAGGAAGCAGGTACTGCTTGTAAATGAATGCAAAAAGTTTTTCCACGTAACCAGATGGAAGTTCAGTAAATATTTTGTGATAAACAGCTGCAGACATTCTGCCTCAAATCGAATTTTGCTTGTTTTGAATTCAATAGGACTCTTTTTAATAACCGTTTAGGTAATGTGCAAGATTTTATATTATTTTCGAATCTATGTAACTGAATAAACAGAATCGTTTAAAACTGGTTACTACACTGCGTCTCTCTTATTTTGTTTAAAATTGAAAAAACCTGATTGTGGCTTGTGCAGAACATTGAAGTGAGTGACTTCATTATATAACTTGTATCTAGATAATTGTCAGAATTGCCCGTTCTGGCAATTACTTAAGACACCCTTTCCCAACGCTAGTCTCACTAAATGAAAGGAGAATAAGAGAAATGGCTATATCTAGAAGCAGAACTGCGACTTTAACGATTTCTTTGATCTTGATGTTTGCTATGACAATTTCAATTGTTGCTTTGCCACTTGCTAATGCCCAGATGCCACCTACACTGAAAACCTATCCCTACATCGATGTTACTCCCAACCCAGTAGGAGTGGGGGAGGAAGCACTGATTCGTTTTGGAATTTCACAGCAACTTGGAAGAGTGAGTGAAAGTTGGTCAGGTCTAACAGTGACCATTGTTACTCCTACCGACGGAACCATAGTGCTGGATAATAACGGGCCAGGGTATAGGACCGACGCAACAGGAGGAACCGCGTTTGATTGGGTTCCTACCGAAGCTGGCACATACGAATTGTCTATGCACTTCCCTGAGCAATATAACCCCTATGGGTATTTTGACTTCGAGAGAGGTACAATGTTCCCAGATACCACGTTGATGCTAGAAAGCACTAGTGAAACGATTGAGCTTGTTGTAACCGAAGAGCCTAGGGTACCCTATCCTGATCAACCTCTGCCTACAGAATATTGGACACGTCCAATAGATCCTCAACTCAGAATATGGAGTGTAATCTCAGGTAACTGGAGGGAGAGAGGCCCAAACTCCATTGCATATTACAATGACGACGCGCCAGAAACCGCCCACGTACTATGGGCACAACCAATAACTACAGGTGGCTTAACCGGAGGTTTATGGACCGATGTTCCAGCATCATCTGAGACAGGCGACGCTTATGAAGGCAAATGGGCCAATTCAATAGTATTGAATGGAATACTCTACTACAGAGAACATGATGTTGACCTCAATTCCGAAGACGTTACCGTTGCAATAGATTTGCACACTGGTGAGGAACTATGGCGGATAAAAGATATTTTCGATTATGGACAAGTCTACTACTGGAACAGTTACAACTATGACGGTGTATACACTTGGCTTGTTGATCAAGGCGGCGGACGCATAGACTTCTATGACCCATATGATGGCAAATGGATGTACGCTTTCGAGAACGTTCCTTCAGGCACTAGAAGCTGGGGACCAAGCGGCGAAATCCTCATTACTGTCGTGGACTTCCAAAACGGCTGGATGGCTCGATGGAACCAATCGAAGGCTGGACACGCCCACCTACTTGCATCAAGTGACCCATATACAAATCCTGATTGGGGCAGTTGGGGCACTCAAGTTTACGGACAAACATGGGATGCCAGCGACCCGTACAGCTACGATTTTAACGTATCAATACCTACTGACTTAACATACAGCACTTCCTTCTTCAGTCCCATACTGATCGTTTATCCTGATCGCGTGATGTCTGTATTCTTCAATCAAACACATGTAAGAGTATGGGCATTGAATCTTGCTGGCAACAAAATGTTCGACAAATGGTGGAATGCACCATCTGAATGGCTAGACGGCTATAACACTCTACACTACGGCGCTATAAGCGAGGAAGCTGAAGACGGCGTTCTTACAATCTGGAATAAAGAACTCAGGAGACATTATGGTTTCAGTACGGAAACTGGTGACTATCTATGGACGACAGAATCTGAGCACTACTTAGACTGGTACGGATGGGGCAATGTAGAGCACACTTGGTTCAACGCATACGGTCACCTTTACTCTGTCGGTGTCGGCGGCATACTATATGCCTATGACTTAGAGACGGGACAGACCGCATGGACCTACGAAATGACTGACGATTTCAATGAACCTGTCACTGGTCTTCGTTGGTGGGGCTGGATAACAGTAATTGCTGACGGAAAAGTCTACTTGGGCACTTTGGAGCACTCTGCGGAGCAACCTCTGCCGCGAGGCGGACCATTAATTTGCCTCAACGCCACTACAGGCGAAGTAATCTGGAGAGTAAACGGCATGTACCGTGCAACCCGCTGGGGTGGCAACGCAGTCATGGGCGACAGCATCTATGCAACTATGGACACTTACGACCAGCGCGTATACGCTGTAGGCAAAGGACCAACTGTAACGACTGTTACTGCGCCTGATAACGGTGTGCCTTTCGGTTCATCAGTTATGATTAGGGGCACGGTCAAGGACGTTTCGCCGGGCACAAAGAGTCCAGAATTGTCTCTTCGTTTCCCGAGTGGAGTTTCCGCTGTTTCTGACGCAAACCAGAGTGAATGGATGTTATACGTATACAAACAGTTTTCATATGAGCCTCACGAGACATGGGTTGGCGTTGACGTTGAACTCTACGTTGTCGACGCTAACATGAACGCTAGGCCGATTGGAACTGCAACAACAAGCGCCGAGAACGGAGCTTTCGCTTTCGCCTGGACTCCCGACATTCCAGGCACGTACTATCTGTACGCTGCATTCGAAGGCTCAAAAGCCTACTTTGGCTCACACGCCGAAACCGCTTTCGTAGTCGACCCCGCGCCTGAAGCAACACCTCCGCCTACACCACAACCAGAGTCAGTAGCTTTGTCCTACATTCTACCAGGAACCATAATCATTATAGTCGCAATAGTAGTCATCGGGTTGGTAATCATCCTGATGCTCAGAAAACGATAAAAAACTATAAAAAACTCAACTACTTTCCCTTTTTTGTTTCTAAATACAATAAAGCAGAAATAGGAAGAAAAGGCTTCATACATAATTATCTTTATCCCAAGAGTAACTAGTCAAATTTCGACCTTTTTCTTCCATATTTAGTTTGAAAAGCAACATTAAAATCTAGCAAAATAGATTAGTGGATTCCGTTTATTAGTGAAATATTTAAAGGAAAAGCCACAGCAGAAATTCAATAAACTTGTCGTGAGTAAAGTGGGGAGATTTTGAAAGCGAATAGCAGTTTTATAATGATAAGATGTGATTTCCACAGTTATCATAATTGTTTTATCTCTTGCACAAACTGGACCTGTAAGCCAAGCTCAGAATGCCGTCAGTTTTACGCAATAGAAGAATTTAACATTTCAGCCTCCAATAGCACAATCACTTTTGCTGTCAACGGCACCTACACAAAAGCAAGCTTAGTAAATGATACTTGGATATTTACTAATTTACATCTTAGCTACTCACAACCCCTTGAGAAACTTTAAGTTGCCGCTCAAAACTCAAATGTCACAATTAATACATACCGTACATTCAATGCAACTTTCAGAGATGCACTATTTAGTTACAGGGTTGAAGATCAAGGCAAACAAACTTTCAACATTGGTCTTCCCTTAGCCGAAGGAGAATGGAGCGGTCTTCTAGAAGACGATTTTATGGGAAAAGGTGACGGTTGGCAAGTGTCGCCTGACCATACACTGACTATAACGGGTGCCAAATCAAACACAACAATATGGTACTTCGGTTTTCCTGTAGACTTTACTGTTGTTGATGATTTAAATAATCCATTTTACCTGCAACATTCAGTAGCTATCGCCACTATAGTTACCTTGGTTGCAACTTCAATTTTTGCATTCATAATTAGAAGAAAAAATCAAAAGGCTTCGAACAAAACGGTTGGTCACAAGCTCATATGACAATTAATAGTCGTTCGGCACGAACAAACTTGAGGGAACCGCACAGGTGATAACGGAAAACTCCAGCGTCTTAGTACTCTCAATATTTGCTGCTATTGCTTTGATCGGAGTATTCTGCATCTTGAAACTTGTAAAAGACAAGACCAGCAAAGTGAGTACTCTTCGTCTGTTTATCCAAATAATTGCCATAATTGCAGTTTTCATGGGTCTACTTCTAGGACCATTCAACACGCCATTATGGGCACCCTTGGGTCCAGCCCCACGAGACCGATTAATCGGAGCAGATTTACTGGGTTATCAATTTCCAGATGGAATTTCCGTTCCCATCCTTGCATGTTACTACGCATCGGGGAGAACGGTAACTTGCCCCCTTTGGTAAATACAAGCCTATGTTTTCCCTTTTTGGGACTATGCAAGAGGTTACGCTGTTTTCTACTCCACCTCCGGTTTGGAAAAACTATTCATAGCATTCGGCATGACCTCTGTTATGTCCATTGTCTTAGGGAGGTTTTTCTGCGGTTGGCTCTGTACCTTTGGTTTATTTATGGATCTGTTGACAAGCATCCGAAAAGCTTTTGGAAAGCGGCACTTGAATCTTTCTGATAAAACGAACGCTGCAATTGGACAATTTAGATACATCTTAATTGCTATCTTCATAATCTTAAGTGTCATCTTTGGGTCATACGCCATCTTTGGCACCCAACTTATTCCAGGCACAACACCCGGAGGCCACTAGGAACAGAAGCAGGAATAGTAAGCAACATCAACAAGCCATTCTGCCTAGTTTGCCCAATGCGACCACTTTGTGTACTAGTGCTATCCGCTTTGGGTTCCATGGATTTCTCATATATCACTCAAATTACATACGGACCATTTTGGATTACAGGCTCATACCTAACCTCAATAAATCTGGCCATCTTGATTGCTATTACAACTTTGTCTCTTGCGTATAGGCGCTTCTGGTGCAGAATCTGTCCTCTAGGGGGACTGACCGCTCTGTTCAGCACCTTTACTCCCTTTAAACAAATAGCCCTAACACGCCTTAACAAGGAAGAGCAAAAATGCACCAAATGCGGAATGTGCAAACGCATATGTCCAACCCAAGCCACACAAGTGTATGAGAAGAAAGGAGGCGACGTGACAGAATCTAAATGCACGTTGTGCGCGAGATGCGTTGAAATGTGCCCCTACGGAGATGAGTTAACACTGAAAGTCGCTGGAAAGACAGTAATGAAATCAAGAAACTGGCTATAACATTAAAAATGAGACTAAATTAATCTAAAATCAAAGACATTCGCTATCCGCTTCTTTAACAATGAGCGAAGCTATAAATAATTTCTAAGAAACTATAAAGGATATCTTCGAGGTGTAGGTTTTGCGAGTTGGCTTTTTTGTTTGGGAATATCCTCCTAGACTTGTCGGCGGTTTGGGAACTTATGCAAAATACTTAACCCACGAATTCGTCGATTTGGGGCACGATGTTTCTATTTTCACGCTCAACGGCGGCAACTTGAAAACCAGAGAAATTCTGCGTGGTGTAGAGGTTCATCGACCATTAATTGCAGACGCAAGCTCCGTTTTCCCTTTCTTTGTGGTTGACGACTTGAAGAAGTGGGGCACAAACATTCGGCTTTTCAATAACATCTTCATTTACAACATTCTGAGCGCAACAAAATTTCTTAACGAGTTAATAAAAAAAGAAAATTATCATTTTGACGTCGTTTGCGTTCACGATTGGCTAAGCAGCATTGCTGGCCTTGTTATCAAAAACGAATCAAACATTCCAGTAGTCTTCCACACTCACAGTACTGAATGGGGTAGAAGTGGAGGCTTCGGATCCGAGGTGGTGTCGCACTTGGAAGGCGCCATGGCTCAAAGCGCTGACAAAATAGTAACAGTAAGCTACACAATGCAGCAGGACTTGATAAGGCATGGCTGGCCGCAATCAAAAATCAGTGTGGTTTGGAACGGTGTTGACCCTGACCGCTATGATCCTCGCAAAGTTAATCAAGAAGGCGTGGAGAAAACTCGAGAATTGTACAAGGTGCCCAAAGATTGGAACCTGCTTCTCTTCGTGGGCCGACTAACTTGGGTGAAAGGCGTTAGAAACTTGCTACAAGCCATGCCTATCATCTTAAAGGATTATCCAAAAACTAAACTTGTGATCTTAGGCAAAGGCGAAGAACAAGCAGACATTGAAGAAACCGCTGAAAGACTCGGGGTGAAAGAAAACATAGTCTATCGTTTTGATTTTATTCCTGAGAACGAAAGAATTCTGCATTACGCCGCCTCAGACGTCTGTATTTTTCCATCTACCTATGAACCCTTTGGCATAGTCAGCTTAGAAGCTATGGCTCTGGAGAAACCAGTGATTGTAGGCGCACGCGGCGTTGTAGGCTTCAAAGAGCAAGTAATAAGCTCTGGTCCAGACCAGAACGGAGTGCACATTAACGGCGAAAACCCTGCCGATATAGCCTGGGGAATAAGAGAGACACTCAAAAACCCTGAAAAAGCCCGAAATTGGGGCGAAAACGGACGCAAAAGAGTATTGAAATACTTCACATGGGAAAAAGTTGCTGAAGAAACCATCAAAATCTACGAGTCCCTAATTTGAATCGCAGAAGATACTTGGCTAAAGCTATGTAGATAACATTTCAGCCAGCTTCAATAGACGCGAATCAATTATCTTCACCTTTTCACATGATTCCTTAAGCTCTATGTCGGAGATTATGCCATTCCGGATTCCAACAACTTTATTTCCCTGCTCTTGGCACAGCAAGTCAACGGCTCTTTCGGCGAAAAGGCTGGCTAATAGGCGGCTGCGCGCCGTCGGGCTTCCACCCCGTTGAGCGTAACCCAGAATTGATAATCGAACTTCTGAACCAGTGTGCTTTTCAATTTCCTTGGCAATAACAGCAGTATCTCCCACACCTTCGGCGGCAACTATAATGCCCGTTTTTTTCCCTTTGCGAGCATTCTCCCTCAAAACTTGAACAACCTGAGATATTTTGCATTCATCCTCAGGAATGAGGATGACTTCAGCACCCACCGTTATGCCTACATTCAACGCTAGAAAACCTCTTTTCCGACCCATGACTTCCACAATGAAGATTCGCTCGTGCGAAATTGCAGTATCCCTGATTTGGTCTATGGCTTTCACAGCTGTGTTTACCGCAGTGTCAAAACCTATCGTCTCGTCTGTTCCAAAAACGTCATTGTCTATGGTAGCTGGGATTCCAACCATAAGCTTGCCGCTTTGTTTGCTCAGTTCTAGGGTGCCTCTGAATGAACCGTCTCCTCCTATAACCACCAACCCATCCACCTTATTTGCAGTCAAGTTTTCTGCGGCTCTTTTAACCCCTTCTTTTTCTTCAAATTTTGGGCATCTGAGCGTGTGAAGCATGGTGCCGCCCAACTGGATTATGCCGCCTACTGCGCGAGGAGTCAAAGGCTTAAAATTATTTGTAAGCAAACCGTCCCAGCCTCTTTCAAAACCTAAAACTTGCAGTTTTCGCGAATAGGCTATTCGCGTGACCGCTCGGATTGCTGCGTTCATTCCTGGGGCATCGCCTCCCGGGGTTACTAAACCGATAGTTTTCAACAATTAACACTCCATCATTGTTACTATCTGAAACGCTCTAAGCGCGTTCACAAAGTCAAAACATATCTAAGCTTCCAAAACACATAAATCTTTTAGTCTTATCCTAATGGTTTTTGTCGGGAGGTAGCTCAGCCTGGCAGAGCTCTCGAGCTTGCTAATTCGCTTAGCTGGCGGAGATGCTGTAGAGGTCTACCCAAGGTGGGCTTCATTCTAGCCTGCACAGGCCACAGATACCGAGCTGTCGCAGGTTCGAATCCTGCTCTCCCGACCAAACAAATTTTTCAAAGAACAAGCAATAAACTCAAATCCTTAGGGACGTACGCATTCGGCTTTGGGTCTGTATGGAGGCTTTGTTGTTCGCTTTCGCTTGTGGTATTCACACTCGTTAACTCGGGCTAATAGCCAGCCTTTGTCTTGATACTCGCATCCGCAAGGCAACTTTACGGTTTTAGCCTGTTGCTTTTCCTCTTTCTTCGTCACTTCTATAAACATCCGCCGTTTGGTTATTCAAAGTAGTTGGGGTGCCTAAAATGTGTTAGCTGAAATAATTAACATGCAAATGGGTCTCCACGCACGTTGTGGTAGGTATATGAAACCGCCGAGTTTGAGTGAGACACTTGCCTTGATTCAGCGTTTAT
>CAYFXZ010000027.1:0-25161 GCA_964347245.1 uncultured Candidatus Bathyarchaeia archaeon
CTCTTATTAAAAGGAAATCGAGAGGAACAACATGCAACTACAAAACTATAAAAAGAATATAGAATTAACGCTAGCGGATGGTATCCCTTGAGATAGAGACATCTCGTAGATTACCCTATAGGCTAGCCTATTCTCACTCAAAGCAAACTTTGAAGCATTTTGTCTTTTACGATTTCTTTTATAAAAAGTCCTGCAGGTTAGTTTTGCCCATCTTCAGATCTGGAAAAATGTTCAGCAAATTCTTTGCTATCTCGGCGAGCAGTCTCTTAACTCCATCAGTTTTTTCGACGTTTGAACCTGGGTAGATTCTCACAACGACGCCATCTTCTCTGCTACTTAGCAAGGCAAGGAAATCTATTTTTCTGCCTTCCTCAATAACCAAGGCTTCTGTTAGAATCGACGTTTCTTCAAAATCAATATACTTTTTCAAAGTTCTCAAAATTGAATGTTCATCTCTTGCAGTCAAGGGTTTCATTTTTTCGAAGATCTCTTTCAGCCTAATATCTCCGTTTAGTACTACATGTGGTATACCAATTTCACCTTCTATGAATACAAATTAGGTAATTGCCATTTAAAAACAATGACCATTAATTACTTATATGGGCGGTTGCCTTGATTGAAAAGGTTAGAGCAAAAGTTTTAAACAGAGAAGAGATCAGAAAGCGCCAGTACATTCTTTATTGGATGCAAGCATCGCAAAGAACTGAATATAATCACGCGCTTGAGTATGCCATTCTAAAAGCAAACAAAACTAACATGCCTGTTGTAGTGTATTTCGGCTTAACCGATGATTTACCTGAAGCAAACGCAAGGCATTACCACTTTATGCTAGAGGGGCTTAAAGAGGTAGAGTCCTCTTTGGACGAGAAGGGAATAAGAATGATTGTGCGGTATTCATCGCCACCTGTTGGCGCAATTGAATTATCAAGAGATGCTTCACTCGTTGTAGTTGATAGAGGATACCTGAGAACACAGAAGAAATGGCGAAGATATGTAGCAAACTCTATTGAATGCCCCTTGGTTCAGGTTGAGAGCGATGTAGTCATTCCAGTGGAGACAGCATCACCCAAGGAGGAATATTCCGCAGCAACTTTCAGGCCAAAAATACATAAGAAGCTGAATTACTTTTTACGCCCATTAAAAGAGAACCATCCTAAAGTTCATTCTCTTCAACTTAATCTGGATACGTTTGACATCAACGATCCTGAAAAAGCACTTTTGACTCTAGAAATTGACAAAAGTGTGAAAAAAGTGAAGGATTTTCATGGCGGGACAACCGAAGCTAAGAAACATCTCGAGAATTTCTTGAGAGCAAAACTGGAATACTACGAAGAGCTGAGAAACGATCCCACAAAAGAAACTGGTTCAAATATGAGCCCCTACTTACATTTTGGACAAATCTCACCAATATATATTGCCTTAAGAGTTATGGAAACTGATACCCCAGGAAAAGACGCCTACCTTGAGCAGTTGATTGTCAGAAGGGAATTGAGCGTTAACTTTGTTTTCTATAACAAGAATTACGATTTGTTCGATGGACTTCCAGAGTGGGCTAAAAAGACCTTAAAAGACCACGAAAAAGATCGACGGAAGTACACTTATATCTTGAAAGATCTGGAAAATGCAGAAACTCATGACCCTTACTGGAATGCAGCTCAAAGAGAAATGACTTCAAAAGGAAAGATGCATAGCTATATGAGAATGTACTGGGGTAAAAAGATAATTGAATGGAGCAAAACTCCTGAGGGTGCCTACAAAACAGCGGTTTATCTCAATAATAAATATGAACTCGACGGTAGGGACTTGAATGGATACACTGGCGTAGCATGGTGCTTTGGAAAACATGATCGCCCATGGAAAGAAAGACAAATCTTCGGAAAAATAAGGTATATGAACTCAGAAGGATTGAAAAGAAAATTTGACGCAGATAAATACGTTGCTAAAATCAAGTGACACACAGGCAATTATGTCGAAGTAGGAAAAAGGACCATAAATACTTCATCCAAAAAGGTATAGTGTCAATTTTTAGGTATTGCCCTTGAAACTTAAGCGAGAAAAAAATCAAAAGACCAACATTTTATTTGAATCTGGATATAACAAACCTTATGTGCTAAAATCAAATGGAATTGCTTATGTTCGACATGGATCCAACGATTTTCCTCCAACCAGAGCAGAACTTGATAAGATGACTAGTGCCAGACAATCCTCATACCGATATTAAAATTGAATATTTTTTCTAATTCTTTTCTTATTATCTCCAAATTTTTTTGTTGTTGAGGGTCTCTTCTTTTTGCATTAGACTATTTTCTTTTGTTTATTGTTTGCATATTCTTCTGTTTGTTTTCACGATTTTTTTTGTTTTCGTTTTCATTTTCACTTCCATGTTCACATGTTCTTACACGTTGTTTTTTTTTATTTCTGACATTTTTTCATAATTTCTGTTCTTTTTTCATTATTGTTCGTTTTTCTTTTCCATTATTAACATCTTTCTTCATGGTCTTTTTACATGTTTTTGTTGTTTTTCGTTTTCTTGTTCCATAAATGTTCCTTTTTTCTGTTCTTGTTGTTTTGTCTTGTTCTGTTCAGAAAAGGAAGGTGTGTGTGAGTTACGTGGTGGGGTCGCTGGGATTTGCTCCCAGCCCTCAGTGGCGACATCTCAAGCCGCCCACTTTTTTTGTGAATTCAAAAGCGAAAGAGGTAACTGGTCTGAAAACCAACTAGTTTTAGGCGACTCGCTCAGCGCATTCTTCTTCTCTTGAACAACAACTCTGGAATCAGCAGAAAGCCAGCTAGAGATAAAACAGCAACTACCGCTAGATCACTCGAATTCAACGGTACAGTTTGAAACAGGAACTGCAGATCGGGAACATAAATCACAGCTAAAGTTGACAAAACAGAAACGACAACGCCAACAAGTAACGCTTTGTTATTTAGAAACCCCACTCTGAAAGCGTGACGACTTTCTGACCGACAATTCCAAATGACTACAAGCTCAAAAAAACAAGCCACGGCAAACACCAGCGTTCTCGCCTTTTCGAGCGATCCCTGAACGTTGTATCCCCACCAGAATACAACTATTTCCACGACTAATTGGATGAGCATTGAGGCAAGAATGAAAGCCAAGTTTCCATGCAGTACCCCTTCTTTAGGGTTACGCGGGATTCTTTGCATAACATCATCGTTTGGGGGATCCACGCCTAATGCCATAGCCGGAGGACCATCCGTCACCAGATTTAGCCATAGAATCATAACCGGAAGAAGTGGTATTGGCAAACCAATTAGTGCAAAGGAGCCGATTAGAATTAGTTCGGTGAAGTTTAGTGCGATGAGGAACCGTATGAACTTTCTAATGTTATCATAAATTATTCTGCCGCCCTTGACCGCGTCTACTATTGTTGCAAAATTGTCGTCGGCAAGAACCATATCCGAGGCTTCTTTAGTAACGTCAGTCCCTGTAATACCCATGGCCAAGCCAATATCTGCTTGTTTCACCGCTGGCGCATCGTTAACGCCGTCCCCAGTCATGGCTACAATATGACCTTTCTTTTTCAAAGTTTTAACAATTCGAAGTTTATGTTCCGGAGAAACTCTAGCGTAGACTTGGATGGTTTCAACAATTCTCTCAAATTCTTCGTCACTCTTGGCTTCAAGCTCTTCACCCGTAAGAGCAAGCCCTGTTTTCAAAATACCGAGGTCCCGAGCGACAGTAACTGCGGTTAGCTTATGGTCCCCTGTAATCATCACCACCATTATTCGAGCTTTCTCGCACAGCTTAACCGCCTCTTTGGCTTCTTGACGCGGCGGATCAATCATGCCTACAAGACCCACAAAGACAAGGTCTCTCTCCACAGGTTCCTCATCGTAGCTGCGCATTTGATCTGGCAGCTCGCGATATGCCATAGCTAAAACTCTAAGTGCCTGATTTGCCATCTCCTCATTCTTGATGAAGAGTTTGCTACGAAGCTTCGTGTCAAGTTCTTCCTTTTTCCCGCTCAAATGAACATATTTACAGAGTTCCAGAACCTTTTCGAAAGACCCTTTCACGTATGCTACTTGACTCCCGCCCTGCGTTTCATGAAAAGTCGTCATCAACCTTCTTTCGGAACTGAAAGGAATTTCATCCAAGCGAGGATATTGCTCTTTCAAATCATCTATTTTCAAATTGCCCTTGGCTGCAGCAACAAGTAGGGCTGCTTCAGTTGGGTCTCCCAGAACACTAGATTCACTAATGCTAGAATTGTTGCAGAGAGCGCCTATTCGCAGCGCCAGAAGAAGATCTTCGTTTTCAAACGGGGAAATAGATACACCATCAGAGCTGAATTCCCCAACTGGTTCGTATCCCGTGCCGGTGACTTCAATGGTTCGTTCAGCGACAAAGATTTTCCGAACAGTCATTTCCCCTTTTGTCAACGTGCCAGTCTTGTCCGAGCAAATGATTGTGGTCGACCCAAGCGTTTCCACCGAGGCAAGTCTCCTTACAACGGCGTTTCGTTTGGCCAATTCCCTGGCACCTAGCGCAAGAGTCACCGTTACGACGGCAGGCAATCCTTCTGGGACTGCTGAAACAGCTAGTGCAACAGAAGTCAGAAGAAGATCGATATCCAATGTCCAGTTTCTGACCAGCGAAAAAACCAGTATAACCAATGAAGATATTGTGACTATTATGCCGATTTTTTTGGCAAATTTATCTAGCTTACTTTTGAGTGGTATTTCTTCCTTTTCGACAGTTTGTACCATTTCTGAAATTCTCCCAAACTGAGTGTTTATCCCAGTTGAGGTGACAATCGCTTTTCCTCTTCCATTAGCGACATAAGTTCCGGTGAAGACCATGTTCTTTCTGTCCGCGATTGAGCTGTCAATCGGCAGAATGTCGATGCTTTTGCTGACGACATTGGATTCGCCAGTTAAGACTGATTCATCAATGCTTAGATCAAAGACTTCGAGTAGCCGTCCATCGGCCGCAATTCGGTCTCCTGCTTCTAGGAGGAGAATATCGCCCGGAACGAGCTCTCTAGCTGGAATCTGCTGCTCCTTTCCCTCACGCACTATTCTTGCTCTAGGAGTTGTGAGCTTCTTTAGGGCGTCCATTGCTTTTTCTGAGCGATATTCTTGTGCAAAACCAACAATCGCATTGAGTATGAGTATAGCGCCGATGGCGATGCCGTCAACGAAGGTTTCAATCGTTATGCGAGAATCATGCAAAACCTGGGCTTCATACCATCCCAGCAAGACTGATATTATCAATGCTACAAAAAGCATGAGTGCAAAGGTGTTTTTGAACTGAGCCAAGAAAATCTGCAGCGGAGACGCCTTTTTTCGCTCTTTCAGCTCATTATAGCCAAACTCGCTTCGCTTTAACTTCACCTCGTCTGCACTTAGACCTCTTTTGCTTGACCGCAAAGCGCGAATAATCTCTTCTTCCCTTTTAGAATGCCATGCCAAGTCCAATCTGATCATAATAATTGCTCACGAGACCTTAAAATCATTTGCAGCTTTGTTTACTTCAGCAAACAGTACTGCGTAAATTCGCCCAGATGACCTTTTATAAAGTGGGGCCTGGAGGAATCGTAGTGGGGTCGCTGGGATTTGAACCCAGGTTCTCACGCGCCCCGGGCGTGAATCTTAGACCAAGCTCGACTACGACCCCAAACTGCTAGACGGCGAACTTCGAGCGCAAAATCATCAATACGCTGATTAAACTTAAGTCTTCTGGGCTAGCTTGCAGAATGGCATTTATTTGCGGATCTACTTTTGAGATTATTTAGTTTTTTGTAATATAAAGCTACAAATTCTTTCGGGCCGTCATTCAATTGTAGTTCAAATTTACCATTAAAATAACAAAAGTCTTTTCGGCGGAATAACGAAAAAGAACCACTAAGCTTTCTACACTGAGCCATAATTTATGCTTACGGATAATGCTGATTTTCAATTCATAAACAATATCACCAATTTCTCTTCTAAAATCAAGTTATGTTTCCAAGAAACACGAAGAAAGGTCCTACTTCAGCAATGATCAGTCTGTTTTTAATATGCATGGCATTCGCGGTTTTTTCAGCTACTTTGGCATGGATAAATGGATTACCCACCTCGACTATGTACACCGAGGAATTGCAACCGACAAGTCTTCAATGGGGACCAAACTGCATTTACGCTGACGTTACTTTATACAACAATGGAACACAGAGTGTGAAGTTAGATAGCGTCACAGTAAACTCTCAACCTGCCACAGTAGTCTACATTTTTGGGTCAAGCCAGATAGATAGTGGAGAATCAGCCGTTCTACGAGTAGCAAACACTTTCGTGTCAGGAACAGAATATCAATTGGCGTTTCAAACTGCTAAAGGGAATAAATTCTTTTGCATAGTTACTGCAGAAATCGTTTCTTCTATCTTCATAGCAAAGTGAGTAAAAGTTGTGGCAAAATATTCATCTAAATTGGAAGCTGTAACAAAGCCGTTCAAAACCAATAATTTCATATTCTTTAATTTAGATTTTTGCTAGCCATAATCACTTATTATTTGCAACTTGCGGTTGTAAGGTAATTCTTAATTATCTCATGTGCTTCAAATAAGACTGTTTGAGGAGTTTGCTATGGTAGAATTAAATTTCGGTGGCGTGAAAGAAAACGTCGTTACGAGAAAAGAGTTTACGGTAAAAAAAGCACAAGAAATCTTGAAAGACGAAGTTATAGTCTCGCTTGGCTACGGAATTCAAGGTCGCGCACAATCTCTGAATATGCGAGACAACGGAATTAAAGTCATTATCGGACAAGAAAAAATCGGCATCCATAAAAAATACTACGATTTGGCAGTTGGAGACGGTTGGATTCCCGGCGAAACCTTATTCTCAATGAAGGAAGCGGCAAAACGCGGAACAATCAAAATGTTTCTTTTCACTGACGCAGGACAAAGAGAAATGTGGCCTGTAGTGAAGAGAACTCTGAAAGAGGGCGATGCGCTTTACTTCTCTCATGGGTTCTCAATTGTTTATAGAGAACAAACAGGTGTTGTTCCACCTGATAATGTTGACGTTATAATGGTTGCGCCGAAAGGTTCAGGCACTTCGGTTAGAAGAAACTTCTTGGATGGAAGTGGCATAAACAGCAGCTTTGCTGTGCATCAAAACTTCACGGGTAAAGCAAAAGACCGCGTTAAAGCCATAGGAATAGCGATTGGCTCAGGTTATTTGTTCCCCACCACATTCGAAAAAGAAGTTTTCAGCGACTTGACTGGTGAACGCGGGGTATTAATGGGTGCTTTGGCGGGTATAATGGAATCCCAGTACAATACCCTAAGAGAGCATGGACACAGCCCAAGCGAAGCCTTCAACGAAACCGTAGAAGAACTCACTCAAAGCCTAATCCGTTTAGTAGATGAGAATGGGATGGATTGGATGTATTGCAACTGCAGCGAGACCGCCCGCATCGGCGCTTTAAGGTGGAGAAAACGCTTCCGCGACGGCACAAAACCTCTGTTCGATTCACTTTACGAGCTTGTGGCTACAGGAGAGGAAACAAGGATAGTACTCGAAAAAAGCACAGCGTCGGATTACAGACAGAAACTAGATGAAGAACTGAAAGAAATGGGCGATTCTGAAATGTGGCAAGCAGGGATAACAGTACGGTCGCTAAGACCGGGAAGACAAAAACAGAAGTAAAAGCTCGCTTTCTGCTTCTACGTTTTATTATTTTTATGGATTAATCTAACGTAGATTTTCAAGCGATTATTCTCTGAAAGTATGTTCTCAATTTGTCAGTAAACGCAGAAAGCAAACGTGAATTCTAATGCTTGGATTTTAATGGAAATGACTTGCAGAAAATGTAGTGAGTCGCCGTCTTAGTCTTTTGGCTTTGCATTCTCTATTGCGTTGTTGAGGCTTAGAACTTCTGTACGTGCTTTTCTGATTATATCGCCTATCGTTTCTTTTGTGGGTACTATGGCGCCAAGCGAAAGCATAAAAGCTTCTTTGTGGGCAATCTGTAGCAACATGTCCATGTTTTCAGATGTTGGGTAAACTATGCTCAATGTTAATGCGAAGGCTTCGTTGTTGCCTTGTTCGATGCTTTTGCGCGTGGCTTCAACGTCGACTTTTAGCAGGTCTCCACTTATTATCATACCTTCGTCCAAAACTACTTTCATAGAAAGCCCGGCTTCAACGGCTTTGATTCCAAGCTTTGACAGGAGAGCGGCGAGTCGCTCTGAAATGTGTTCGCCTTTTCTAACTACCAAGGTGTCTTTGCTTACCCAGACGCTTCCTGACTCGATTCTGGTGGGCAAGCCAACAGCGTTAAGCTGGCTTATGATTGGACCAGGTGGCTGTCCAGTGCTGCCTTCGGGTATAATAACGTCCATAGCTGCGATGTCGCCTGATTTGGCGATTACTTTAACTTTGCCTTGTTCAAGAAGGAGTGCTAGTTTGAACGGGTTAATGTCTGTGAATAGGAATAAATTTGCGCCTTCTAGGAACTCGTCAAGTTTTTTCAGGTTGTCTGTTTCCATGTTGTCGATTGCTAGTTTGGTTAGCGTATTCTTTAGAACCCTCATGTACACTTTGCCTGCTAGGCTTTTCTTGAGTTCTTGAAGTTGCGAAGCGCGAACTTTCTGTAGGCTTGCAATGCCTATGTACTTGTATGATTTTAGTAACTCTTTTATTTCTTCAACTTCGCTGATTTTTTCTTCCAATACTTGTTGGGAAGGCATTTTGGTCACTCTTTTGTTAAAGTTTAATTTTTACAGGCGTACCCATTGAGGTTTTAATGAAGGCAACTTTGATGTTTTTAAAGCCTCTTTTGAGTTTTCCTTCTAGAACTCTTAGAACAGCTTGTATGTTATCAACTATTTGTTCTTCTTTCATATCTGCTGTTCCAACAGGGCATTGAATAATTGGTTGGTTCCGCATTCTCACTAAAACTGTTTTGCGGTGTTTTTTTACTATGCCTGTTATGTTAGCGTTGGGGGGGACAGGCACAGGCAGTTTCCCGCGTGGACCCAAAACTGGACCAAAATTTCTGCCAACAAGGGGCATCAACGGAGCTTCAGAAAGAAACACGTCATAGGCGTTCCCTAGTCTTCGTAGTTCCTTCTTCTTACCTGCCAACCCTTCTAACTCAGGTTTCTCCAAGACTTTGTCCACTTTAGCTTTTCTAGCGTTCATCGCTAATTCGCCAGTAGCTATAACCAAAATCTTGTTAGGTTTCCCCGTAACGTGAGGAAGCTCAATAACTTGCTGTATTTTTCCTTCTGGAGATTTCATGTCAATCTCTTTAATATTCAAGATTAACTCTACTGACTGGGTAAACTTTTTTTCTCCAGATTTCGCTATTGCCTCTTTTACAGCATCTAGCAGTGTCTTCTTATCTAAGGGCATCTTGAAGCCTCGTGCCAATGAGGGATTGGAACCCAATTATAAAAATATTCGCTTACTCTTCACCGTTTCCGAATAGCTCTTCGTAGTTGCCTTCGTCAATTTCATTTTGCACTTCTCGGGGGTCTTTGCCTTCTACTGTAATGCCCATACTAACACAGGTACCTAGTAATTCCTTGGTAGCTCCCTTAAGAGTTGACGCTAAAAGCTGTGGGAGTTTAACTTTAGCTATGCGTAAAACCTGATCCATGTTTAGATCGCCTACTTTCTCAGTGTTAGGCGTGCCTGAACCTTTTTCAATCTTCAATTCACTAACAATTAGAGCAGAGGCAGTGGGAGTGCCAACGGTAACCTCGAAAGTTTTGTCTTCAACGTCAACAGCTACCTTCACAGGAACCTTCATTCCTGCATAATCTTTTGTGACTTCGTTAATCTTGGTAACAACAGCCATTGTGTTAACTCCTAAAGGTCCAAGTGCAGGACCCAACGGCGGACCAGCTGTTGCTTGACCTCCACTTACGAGCAAATCTACAATTTTCTTCTCAACCATTATTTTTCACTTCAAGTTTTTGCTTTTTCCACCAGTTTGACATAGTCTGAATGAACGGTAATCGGCAAAGTAAATGTCGCTTCCAGCAGTTCAAGCGTAACTTCGTCTTTACCTTGATCAATACGGGTAATCTTGGCGCGCATTCCTTTAAACGGTCCACCAGTAATCTCCACAATGTCATCCTCGTTAAGGTCTTCAATAACTGGTTTCCTGATAATGTAACGTTCAATTTCGGAGAAACTTACCAAACCAGGAATTCGAGACCGCACGTGCCTCACTCCAGATATGGCTTCCTCAACAAAATGTGGACCTTCAGCTTCTATGAAAACGTAACCTTTCAGCATTTCAGGAACAAGAATAGCTTTAACTGGAATATGACCCATTTCAACCTTTGCAGCAACGATCCGAGCCACATTTCGCTCTTGCCCAGTTGTCGTTTTAACAACAAAAATTTTCGCGGAAAACTGATCCTCCTCTTTCTTCTCCATAAACTTCTTCCTTCTAGGCAGTTACGGCTGTTGCTCCACCCACGGCAAGAGACAAAAACTTAATTATAAAACCAACAAGTCCAATGACGCCTACGCCTAGCACACTAATTTTTACCGATAGCCAAAGCTCACTTCTTCCTGGCTTCACAGCTAACTTCAAGGTTCTTGCTGCTTGGGATAACCATGATCTTAAGCCCATATTTACCGACACTCATCATTTCACTAAAGAATAATAAACCTTACTATGATTTTTAAGGTTTAAACGGTAACATTAACATTACAACTTCTTATATGGAAGCTCTGCTTCTTCCAGCGCCTTCAACAGCTTTGGCTTATCCGCACTTTTTATTCCCTTCCAATCAAGAATTGCACACTCAACCTTTTCCAGTGTCTTGTCGACACACTGGTGAATCATATTAGCGTCAACCAGAGGAACAGCGTACTTCGCTATCATATGACCGAAAAGCGCTTCGTCATCAAGAGCCATATGGGTAAACCGTTGATTATAATGTGTTCCACCTACACCAAGAACTGCTGTAGCGTCGGCAACTTCGAATTTGCTGATTGACGACATAGCAGCGTGCGCTACAGCTTCTGCAGCTTTGGAGTCTTGCCATTGTTTATCGGAGCTACCTAGTTCTACGAACATGGTTGGCGCGTTAAGAGAGGGCCCATGATGAGTGCATTCGTAAGAAACTTCATATTCAAGTTGCATGCCTTCTTTGAAGAAAGCAAGTGCTTTTAGTGCGTCTCGCATTGCTATGGCTGGGGAAATGGATACTTGTTTGGGCATTCCTCCGAGTTCTGCTAAACCAATATTGCCAGGTGTGTGAACGGATAGGGTTGGTCTACCACTTGTGCTACTATGCCTTGAGATGAAGACGATTAGCTCGGGTTTAGTGAAATTTTCTGTCAAGGTTTGGGCTTTTATGGTTTCTTCGTTTAGTATGATGAGAGTGACTTCTTTCTTGTTCACTTCAGTGTGGAAAACTGGGTTTTTCTGGAAAGTGGTATCTGTTACTTTAAAGCGGTAGTGGTCGATTACTTGTCGTACTATGTTTAATCCCGCAGGGTCTTTGTTCGAAGCGACGAGCAGAATCACGGTTTTAACCTTCTGGCTAAAAGAGGAGTTTTCCGAGAAAAACGTTTCCATAAAGCTTATAATCGTTAAGCAAGGTTCACCCTTTCATGTGGAGTGAATAATAAAAAATGCATCTGGAGAATTTCAAGGAGTTATCTGGTAGCCAGCTTAGTGCTTTTGTTGACATGGGAATTGAAATGAAGCATGATCCTGAGAAGTATAGTAAAGCTTTGGACGCAAAGTCGTTGGCGCTTGTTTTTCAGAAGACCAGCACGCGCACTAGGGTTGCATTTGAAGTGGCTATGACCCAGCTTGGCGGTCACGCTTTGTACATTGATTGGAGAACGACAAACTTCACGTTAGCGGATATTTATGATGAAACGCAGTACCTTTCACGTAACGTTGACTGTATCATGGCGAGGTTGCTAAGAAATATGGATTTCCGGAGAATGGCTGCTGCTTCGCTTGTTCCAGTGATTAATGGTTGCGACGAAAAGTATCATCCTAGTCAAGCTATTGCGGATTTGATTACGATTAAAGAGCGGAAGAGCAAGCTTGAAGGTGTGAAGCTTGTTTACGTTGGCGTTCACAACAACGTTTGTAACTCGCTGATTGAAGGCTGCACTAAAACTGGTGTTGAGCTTACAACAGTTACGCCAATTGTAAACGAGCAAGCACTTGACGATGAGTTGATGCGAGCTGGGAAAAAAACAGGGTTGTGGAAAACCACGTTAGACGTGAAGGCAGCGGTTGCGGAGGCGGATTTTGTTTACACTGATACTTGGATTGACATGGAATTATTCATTGACCCTAAGTTTGCGGCGGAAAAAGATGAGCGATTAAGACAGATGATGCCATACCAAATTAACTGGGACTTGCTGAAAGACAGCAAAGCCTACATCATGCATGATATGCCGCTTCACAGGGGCTACGAAATAAATGCGGATATAATTGAGAGCCAGAATTCTGTGATTTACGAACAAGCTGAAAATAGGTTGTACTCAGCAAAAGCTATATTGCTGAGACTCTTAAGCGCTTAGCCGCTAGTACCATTCTTCTATCAATCTCAATATTGCTTTAGCTTTTGCGGTGTTACCAAATCGAAAAAATCGTGTCTTTCCACTGGATCTGTGTTCTATTATACCTTCTTTTTGCAGCACTGAAAGGGTGCGAAAAGTGGCTGCGTAGTTTGTTCCAAGTCTGCGGGCAATATCCGAAGTATTTAGCTGCCCGTATTGAAATAGCAACTTCAAAATTTTCATTCGGTTTTTCGCGCAAAAAACATCTTCTAAGTTCAAGGCAATTCACCATTTTTGAAGAAGAGTTTTGCGAGTTCCTTGTTTCCTCTTAGAAATCAGGGCGGGAAATCGAGGAGGAAAGGGCATAGTGAGTGACCATTTTTCTGGGCGAGACAAGAATCGCAAACTCCGAGGTAATATTCTATATTAATGAATAAAAGATTGGGGAAGAAACGGCGGCTTCGGACAGTGGAGAGGGAAGTTAAAGTGTATTCAATCCTAAAAAAGCACAGGTTAGGGTGACTTAAGCCCAATTTTTTTTGTAATGTCAATAAGTTTAACAATGAGAAGGGGTTTTTCCGTATTCAAGGAAGACCAGTTGGATTCTTTTGGAAGCCCGTGGGCAGGAAGAAAATTTGTGGATAAACCCTTCGTTTGAGCGTCTTCAATAATTCGTGTGACGGCTTTAGCTTTTTCTTGGGGATCCGTGACGATATGCAACTTGCCAAACAACACGACAAAATTATACTCGTCGAGGTCTGGCACATAATGTTCAATTTCAACGCAAACTGGGTTGCCCTCCTTTAGCAAACTCATTTTTTTGCCGTAGTCTGTAAAGTGAAAATAAAGGGCACTATCTACCAAAACGTACTGAAAAGGAGCGATATATGGAAAATCCTTTCCTCCGAAAGCAATTCGACATAAAAATTGCTCACTTAGTAGTTGATGAATTTCGGATTTGCTCATTTTCGGCAATTTTACGCGAACCAAAAATTGCTCACCTTATATTGAATATCTAATAACCAAGAAATATATCTAATTGCCTTTTCAATAAGCACGAAAAACTTGGATAAGAGAAAAAATTGCTTTGAAGCGAAAAGATTTATCTTAGGATCATGTTAACGAATTTTTCTGGGTTAAAAAGTTCTAAGTCTTTGTAAGTCTGCCCCACACCGATGAACAGTATTGGCTTCTGCGTTACGTATGTCACGCTTAAAGCGGACCCGCCTTTCACGTCGGCGTCGACTTTTGTTAATATCGTTGCGTCTAAGCCTATGGACTTGTGAAACTCTTCAGCTTGCATGACCGCGTCGTTGCCAATCAGAGAATCCAAAGTTAAGACTGTTAAGTCAGGCTGGACAACTCGTTTAACCTTGGCGAGTTCCATCATCAAGTTCTGGTTCGTCTGCATTCTACCTGCCGTGTCGATTAAAACGACGTTTATGCCGTGGGCTTTGGCGTGGCTTATCGCGTCGTACGCCACAGCTGCAGGGTCTCCACCGTACTTGTGCTTAATTATGCGCGTGCCCAAGCGCCGCGCGTGCTCTTCCAACTGCTCGATTGAACCGGCACGGTAAGTGTCACTGGCGGCAAGCACCGCTGAATAGCCTTTATCCCGGAGGTATTGTGCAATCTTTGCTATGGTCGTGGTTTTTCCTGTTCCGTTTATTCCAACGAAAAGAATAACAAACGGTTCAGCCTTCTCGCGTTTCTCTTCAATTTGTTTTATTAGATTGATTTTGTCGTTTGTAAGCATAACCTCTAGAAGCACATACCTCAAATTTTCCTCAACAATTTTCTTGCGGTCTTCCATACGCTTAACCTGAAGACCGGCCAAGCTTTTTTCCAGTTCATCGCAGATTCGATCTGCAACTGGAAATGCAACATCGTTTTCCGCGAGGGTTATCTTGAAATCAGAAAGGACAGGATTGATGTTTTCAGCTTTCAGCTCGGTTGTTGTAACCTTGGTTACTAGTCCCTTAAAGCCTGACTTGAGCTTCTCAAACATTGCGCTAAGCTTTCCCTTGGCGTACTCTAGTAAGCAAACTTTGAAGTTGGTTCCTGCCCGTGTTTATTCTCTGGGCAACCTGTACAAATTGTTGCTGTACGGAATTCATGGTTTTCTCGAGTTCATCCAGTCGATCTTTAACGATTTGCTTTGCCTCAGAAAATGTTTTCTCAACGGATACGCCTGCACCCATTCCAACAATTACCTTTTCTTTGCTTGCAAGTTTTGCCATAATATAGGAGCTGGCACCTATAGGAACAAGAAGTTCAGCGTTTTCATCCTCTTTCTCCATGCTTTCTAGAGTCATATTAGCGTAAGCTAAGTCTCTGATAGCTGCGTTAATCATGCCGATCCGTTGTTGCAATGTTTCAGCGGTCTGCTCTAGAAGGCGCATTTCAATGCTGAGCTTGTTAAGTTCTTCTTCCTCTTTGGTCATTTGCGCGGTGGTTTTTGCCATCTTTTATTCCCCGGTGACGATTTTCTTTAAAATTGGATTCTCTATCTCTTCAATTGGAATCTCTTCAACATTAAGTATTTTAATATGAAATCTTTTTACGCGGTGTTTGCTACCGATTTCCGCGTAAACTTTCTCAACTGCATGCTCTGGTTTTTCTACTACTACTTCTTTTGCAAACGCAGTTTTCAAGTTTGGTTTGTTAATCTCGCCTGTTACTCTGAAAACTTTCATTTCATTCATCTTCCTGCACAACATCCAGTGCATTCCCAATTATAAACATCTCGGGTCCAGTTGTCATAGAACCGGCCACAGCGGCATGCTTGTTGCTTATTAAGCCCGTGCTTACGTAGGGTATTCCGCAGTTAATCGTGCCAACGTCAACTGGAACTTTGAAAACGTCTTCCAAGATTTTCTTTTCTTCATCTTTCAATAGCGGATGAGCCAATACACCTTTGTTTGTAGCTACAGCCAAAGACCCTACATAGGGTAAACCAGCAATTTCGGCTGAAACTGTCTCAACACCCAAAGTGCTAGCAATCTGGTTCATTTCAGACTTTTTGAAACGCGGGTCAGCAATCGCACCTTTGTCGTTGGCTAAAACTAAATTACCGTATGCGGTCTTCTTCGTCTCCATAATTGTAATGTTACCCTTGAAAGCTGCTTTGATTGTATTCAGTTCTTCATCTCTAATAGAGCTGGGGAGAAGAATTCCATTTGAGTTCGCACAAGCTAGAGCACCCGCGAGTACAGAGCCACCTATGGAGGTGTGAACAAGCTTGGCCTTCAACCATTTAGCTGTTCTTTCTGCTTTTTTCATCGGAACCATTGTTGGGATTATGACAAACTGGTCGTTGGCAAGCGAGTAAACGCCTATGCTGGCGCTTCCAACGATGCTTGAAAAGTAAACGGCCAAGGATTACTCGCCTTCAGCTAAGAAGACAGTAACATTTCCTTCATTGTCTTTAGCAGCGCGCACCCGAATTTTTCGCGGAGGTTTCTCAATACTCCTGCTCCAGACTTTCTCATTAACATCATTCGTAATCATAAGTCGAGGCATTTCTCCCAGTTCTTCTTCAACCTCTGGACGCATGTCCATCTTCATGTGCTTTGTTATAAAATCTTTAATTATCTGCATAGCCCGAGGAGCTCTCTTCTTGTGCGGTCTAACCCATGCTTTTCCCAGTGGAATAGTGTAAATTCTTTCCTGGACAAACTCTTGTTCCTCTTCTTTCTTCTTCCTTCGCCAAAACCTAGCTTCTTTTTCCTCCACCTGCTCAGCTTCCTCTTCACCTTCAACCGCCTCCTCTCCAGGTTCTTCTTCTGCTAAGAGCTGTTCAATTTCATCAGTAGTCTGCTCTTCGCTTTCTTTTTCCGCCAATTCTTCCTCTGCTTCTGTGGTTTCATCTTCGATCGGCGCTTCTTCAGAAACTTGCTCTTCTTTGTCTTCTTTCTCCATTGTTAACTAGTGCTCCTAAGCTTTTGTTGTCCCTGTTCTCCAGTTTCTTCTTCTCTTGGGGGTGGTTCTCACTTTTCCGTCAGTTCTCACTATAACCCAAGTTGGAACAGCCTGTTTTTTCTTGTTGGCTTTAGCCAACCTACGCTTTTTAGCTGGAGGTTTAACTCGAGCCATCTTCTTATATCCTTCTTATTTTTGTTTCTCGCTTACGAGACTGAAGCTGGATTAATATTTGTTTCAGCTGCGCATCAGAGATAGGTATAGGTAATTTGCCTGTTTGCGCCAACTGTATCAGTTGAAGTTCTAACTGTTGCGTGAATTCTGGTTTAATCATGTTTAAGTTCGTAAGTCTTTGCCGAGCCTCAGGTGTAAGTATCTGCCTCAGCAGAGCTTGCTTCTGAGCTTCCAACTGCTGCTCTAATTGAGCCTGTTTTTGCTCATCAGTTGTTCTTTGCTGCATAGCTAAACGTTTTCTTCTGCGAATCTCTTCAAGGTCTTCATCTGACATCTCATTCGCCTTGATATTTCTTGAGTGCAGGGATCTCTTTAACTAGTTCTTTATGCAGGTTCTCAGCTACTTCTTTTAGAAGTTTCCTACCTTTCGGAGTCATGGTTCTACCCTTGGAGCTTGTTTTTTGAACGAAACCTGCTGCTTCTAGTTGTTGCAGAATTTTTCTGATGTTGTTTCCAGCGGCTTTTACGGCGTGTTCTGGTTTGGTACCGAAGTCTTTTCTTCCGCCGTAGTCAGCGCGGAGTTTTTCTAATCCTATCGGACCATGAACGTAAACCTTGCGAAGTATCGAAGCGCTTCGCGTATACCACCAAGCGGGATTCTGAGGTTGCTTTTCAACGTGAGAGCCAGTTTTAGCCAAAATTGCCCATTCTGGAGGCTGCACTTCATCAATGTTATCCCTTATGTACTTGGCTAGTTTTTTGATGAAGGAAGATGCTGGAATGTCGTAAGGAGTTATCAATGTGCCTTGTTCCTTTTGATTTTTCCTTGCAGTAAAACAAGGAAGCCAAATATAAAGGCTTTCACTTCTCTTGGGCTATTGCGCTAAAAAACCATCATAATCTTGTTAATATGAATTTGATTGTGTTCATTGCTTATTATGACACCAAGAACGCCGCTATCTTTCTAGCTACAGGCACCATAATTAAACTAGCAGGAAAGGCTACAGCAAGGCCGATTAGCCATCCGTTTAGAAATCTTTGAGTAAAATCAGCAGTCCAACCAGTGTTTATTGAAGTCATTGTGACGGTCATTACCTTATCTAATGCCAAAGTCATGGAAAAAGCAACTAGCAAAGCCGAATATTTTTTATTAAACTTCAAAGCCTTCAAGCACCAAGTTTCTTCCTTTATATGGAAACTGGCTATTTGAGTTTGTTGTATCCTTAATTAATTCTTCATTAATGAAGGAGGCAAATGTTAAATATTTCAGCAACCTAAGAGCCAAACATAAACTTTAGGAGAAAAAGAGAATGGCAAAAGACAAGAATACTGCAATCGCGATTTCTGTATTTCTTATTGTAGCTATGGCAATTGCGCTGTTTCCGTTAAATGCTGTTTTTGGACAAGAAACCAGTGTAAGTCATGCTTACATCGGTGCTACACCCAACCCCGTCGGAGTAGGGCAAGAAACACTACTGCACATCGGCATAATGGAGCAGCTGAGCGTGACCCAGCAATTTTGGGATGGGTTGACGGTTACAGTTAAACATCCGGATGGTAGTACCGAAACACTTGGTCCTTTCAGGACTGATCCAACAGGAGGAACAGGACATATTTTTGTGCCTCAAGAACAGGGTACATACGAGCTGCAGACCCACTTCCCTGAAACAGTGACAACATCTACTAAACAAGCAGTAAACAGACCAATAGGCACAATTATGCTTGCCAGCGACAGCCCAGTATTGGAGCTTGTCGTAACTGAAGAACCAATCCCCATTTATTCTGAACATCCACTTCCGATGGAGTACTGGACACGCCCAATAGACGCTCAACTGAGAAGTTGGGCTCCCGTTGCCGGAAGCCAGTTAGAAGCTGGTGGATATGGCGGGGATATGGTTTATGGGAATGACGATGCCCCTGAGACTGCGCATATACTTTGGAAGCATCCGCTACAGCTTGGAGGCTTAGCAGGAGACCCGCTTGGTCCTGCAGGCACCTACACGGGAGACGCATACGAAGGAAAATTCAGCAGTTCACTGATCATACAGGGAGTACTTATCTACCGCAAGTTCGACACAATCGGAGGCAACAATGTTCCTAACTGGTTAGTGGCCGTAGACATGCACACCGGAGAAAAACTATGGGAAAAAGTACTCTACGCTTATGACGACCCCACCGACGCTCGCCTTAACCCAACTTTCGGCCAGATATTCTACTGGGACTCGTTCAACGCACACGGCACCCACGCATACCTAGTCGGCACCACGAGCGCCGGAGGATTCTTTGGATTTGCACCAAGCCAATGGCACTTCTTCGACCCCTTGACAGCACGATACCTATTCACGTGGACGGACGTTCCTACAGGCACTAGGAACAGAGGCCCGCACGGCGAAATCATCATCTACCAAGTCAATTTAGGCGCTGACACCATGAGAATGTGGAACTCCTCTGCCGTCATCGACGCTTATTGGGGCACAACTCCAAACAGCCCTGTGTGGGGTTCTTGGAGACCACAAGGAAAAGTCACTGACGCTACGGGACCATGCCCGGTTACACCTGCTACTCCACTTGGACTAAACGGGTATCAATGGGAGGCAACAATAAACGGAGATTTATCTGGAAGTATCACTGATTACAGAATTGATGACAGATTAGTCGGCTACACCTGGGATGCAGGAGCTTCGTCTATGTTTGGTGGAACAATTGATGTATCCTCAATCACTGTATGGGGTATCAGCTTGGAACCAGGAAACGTGGGAAACGTGCTTTTCGAAGAAACCTGGAATTCACCACCTAGTTGGACAGACGAGGACCTATCCATCAGTCACTCAGCTACTAGCATAGAAGATGGACTAATGGTTTTCTGGGCTAAAGAGCGAGCACACCACGTTGGCTTCAGCACTGAGACAGGCAAACACATTTGGGGCCCAACTGAATCGCAATTCTATCTAGACTACCTCGGCCATCGCACCATGATAGGTGAAGGCAGGTACTTCTCACTGGGCATGAGCGGAATACTACACTGTTACAACGCTACAACAGGCGATTTGCTGTGGACTTACAGAGCAGATGACCCATACAACCAAGTGTTATGGGCCAATCAATGGCACATCAGACCACTGTTCCTCACTGACGGAAAATTCTACATGGGCACCACAGAACACTCACCAGTAGACCCACTAACGCGAGGCGGACCATTCGTCGCCGTCGACATTGAAACCGGAGAAGAAGTGTTCAGAGCCGACGGCCTATTCCGTCAAACCGACTGGGGCGGACGCGCCGTCATCGGAGACAGCATAATCGCAACCATGGACACCTACGACCTACAAGTATACGGCATCGGCAAAGGACCAAGCCGAACAACGGTTTCAATATCGAGCGACATCATCACAGAAGGCGAAAGCGTAATGGTGAAAGGCATGGTAACAGACATATCTCCAGCCACAGAAGAATACGCTCTGAGAGCAAGATTCCCAGATGGAGTTCCCGTTGTTTCTGACGCAAACATGAGCCGATGGATGCTGTACGTGCATAAGCAGTTTGAGCGGCCAGCAGACATGGTCGGCGTTGAAGTCACCATAAGCGTGCTTGACGCGAACATGAACTTCTACGACATTGGCACAACAACAACCGACGACAGCGGCTTCTACAGACTAATGTTCGAACCGCTAGTTCCAGGCGAATACACGGTTTACGCATGGTTCGGCGGCTCCGACGCATTCTACCCATCGTTCTCGGAAACTGCTTTGGGCGTACTACAAGCACCACCACCGACTGCTCCGCCTGACCCAACACCTGCGCCGATGACTGACATGTACGTATTAGGCTTGGGTGGAGCAGCGATAGTCGCAATCGTAGCAATCGGGCTAGTACTTATCCTGATGCTCAGGAAACAGTAAGCATACAGCTAAGAACAAAACAAATCTCCCCCTCTTTCTTTGGAATAAAAAATTGATGGTAATAGGAGAGGTTTTTGCACAAGACATATCAATAGCAATAGTAGTTAGCTGCTTTGACCTTTTCTCTCTTAAATTGGTGTGCAGAGCATCAGCAAACCTTTAGAGAATCCATGAAAATAGCCGAGGTTCGTTTTGGACATTTTCTTTATTTATCTTGTAAACTTTTCCTTTTATGTGTTTTTAGAAGGCTTAATAGCTGAGTTGACATAAGAAAAGCAACTTTATCAAATTTCAACGCAAATTAGTTGTAAGCATAGATCAGATTATCTTTCTTCTTAAGCTCTAACTCGGTGTAATATTGAGTTCGCAATAATTTGTTTTGTGGAGGTTTTGTTTGGCAAAAAATCTTTTCGCCACAAGATTTAAACTGCAAACGAGCCAAATAAGGGATTATAAAATTTAAGGAGAAAAAGAGAATGACTAAAAACAAGAATACTGCAATCGCGATTTCTGTATTTCTTATTGTAGCTATGGCAATTGCGCTGTTTCCGTTAAATATTGTTTCTGGACAAGGAACTAGAGTAACTTATGCCTACATTGGTGCTACGCCTAATCCTGTCGGAGTCGGGCAAGAAACACTTTTGCACGTTGGCATAATGCAGCAGTTAAGTGTGACGCAACAAGGATGGGATGATTTGACGGTTACGGTTGTGCACCCGGACGGTAGCACCGAGACGCTTGGACCTTTCAGGACTGATCCAACAGGAGGAACAGGCTATATTTTTGTGCCTCAGGCAGAGGGCGAGTACATTTTGCAGACCCACTTCCCTGAACAGGTGACAACGTCTACCAAACAGGCGGTAGGCTCCCCTGTGGGCACAGTAATGCTTGCAAGCGACAGTCCTGAATTGACGCTTGTGGTTCAAGCAGAGCCAATACCTGTTTATCAGGAACATCCGCTTCCAGCCGAATACTGGACCCGTCCAATAGACTCTCAACTGAGAAGTTGGGCTTCAGTTGCAGGAGGCATGTTAGAACCTAGTGCTTTCTTTGGTGTTGAAGAGGTACCTGGCAATGACGATGCTCCAGAGACTGCGCATATACTTTGGAAGCATCCGCTACAGCTTGGAGGCTTAGCAGGAGACCCGCTTGGTCCTGCAGGCACCTACACGGGAGACGCATACGAAGGAAAATTCAGCAGTTCACTGATCATACAGGGAGTACTTATCTACCGCAAGTTCGACACAATCGGAGGCAACAATGTTCCTAACTGGTTAGTGGCCGTAGACATGCACACCGGAGAAAAACTATGGGAAAAAGTACTCTACGCTTATGACGACCCCACCGACGCTCGCCTTAACCCAACTTTCGGCCAGATATTCTACTGGGACTCGTTCAACGCACACGGCACCCACGCATACCTAGTCGGCACCACGAGCGCCGGAGGATTCTTTGGATTTGCACCAAGCCAATGGCACTTCTTCGACCCCTTGACAGCACGATACCTATTCACGTGGACGGACGTTCCTACAGGCACTAGGAACAGAGGCCCGCACGGCGAAATCATCATCTACCAAGTCAATTTAGGCGCTGACACCATGAGAATGTGGAACTCCTCTGCCGTCATCGACGCTTATTGGGGCACAACTCCAAACAGCCCTGTGTGGGGTTCTTGGAGACCACAAGGAAAAGTCACTGACGCTACGGGACCATGCCCGGTTACACCTGCTACTCCACTTGGACTAAACGGGTATCAATGGGAAGTACCAATACCAGCAGAAGTGAGTGGAAGTATTACTGCCTATAAAGTTGAAGACAGAGTAGTCGGTTACGATTGGGAATACGAAACTTCGTATTTTGGTGGAACAATTGGTGTTTCGGAAATCACTGTATGGGGTATCAGCTTGGAACCAGGATCAGAAGGACAACTGCTGTTCCAAGAAACTTGGAATGCGCCTTCCATTTGGGCAGATGGTGATGTGTCTACCAGTCTTGCAAGTACTAGCATAGAGTCCGGAGCAATGGTTTTCTGGAATAAAGAACTGTTAAACAGTGTTGGTTTTAGCACAGAAACCGGCAAGCACATTTGGGGTCCAACTGAACCGCAAAACTATCTAGACTATCTTGGCCATCGCTCTCTTATGGCCGAGGGTAGGTACTTCTCGCAGGGCATGAGCGGAATACTATACTGCTATAACTCTACAACAGGCGATTTGCTGTGGACTTACGAAGCGGACGACCCATACAACCAAGTGTTATGGGCCAATCAATGGCACATCAGACCGGTATTCGTTGCTGACGGAAAACTATACATGGGCACCACAGAACACTCACCAGTAGACCCACTAACGCGAGGCGGACCATTCGTCGCCGTCGACATTGAAACCGGAGAAGAAGTGTTCAGAGCCGACGGCCTATTCCGTCAAACCGACTGGGGCGGACGCGCCGTCATCGGAGACAGCATAATCGCAACCATGGACACCTACGACCTACAAGTATACGGCATCGGCAAAGGACCAAGCGCCACTACAGTTGAAGCACCAGACGCCGCCCAGCCTTTCGGAACACCAGTCCAAGTAAAAGGCATGGTCACCGATGTTTCACCTGCGACGGAAGAATACGGTTTAAGAGCGAGATTCCCACATGGCGTTCCAGCTGTATCTGACGCGAATATGACCATTTGGATGCAGTACGTACACAAGCAGTTCCCGCGTCCAACAGATGTTGTTGGCGTTGACATTGTCTTAGCTGTGCTTGACCCGAACGGCAACTTCTACGATGTAGGCACAGCCACAAGTGACGCAACCGGCTTTTACAGCACCGTCTTTACCCCCCTGGTTCCCGGCGAATACACAATAATCGCTTCCTTCCTAGGTTCCAGAGCATACTATGGTTCATTCGCTGAAACAGCCATATACATCCAAGAAGCAGCTGAACCAACAGCCCCACCAACACCAACACCAGCACCAATGACAGACAGTTATGTTATGGGCTTTGGTATTGGAGCAATACTCGCGATCCTAGCAATCGGGCTAGTACTTATCCTGATGCTCAGGAAACAGTAAGCATACGACAGCCAAAATAGGAATACAATCCTCCCCCTCTTTTTTGGGGCAAAAATCTTCTTTTAATGATCAAACAGAAGTTGACAACATTATTGAAGTATTAGTTTATCTAGATGTTTTTTGAGGGTGAATTGGAGGCCTAGCTTATAACGATGATTCAATTATTAAAGGATAAAAGTTGCGGCAATTAAGTTGGATTGGTTCAGGTGAATGTAGGAAAAGATTGAAGATGATTGGACGAAAGAGACTTGTTTTACTGGCTTTCTGTGTAGCCGTGATTTGCAGTTTGTTGGTTGTTGCGTTGTTGCCTTTGAAGCCTGAGCTTGACGTTTCATCCGCGATAGTTAAAGCGGTTGATTTCTTCGATGGGTCACGTGAGCCGGACGCTTTGCTCTTTCTCGACGTTATTCACAGGCGCTTTGAAATCCCAGAGTTCGCAGATGCTTTGCAGCGTTATGATGAGGTGCTAGCTGAGAGTCCAGAACAGGCGCCTTTGATGCGTGTTTTTCGCCGCATCGCCGATCACGATAATGTTTTGCAGGATGGTGATTTTGATTCGCTTTACTGGGAAAACGACCTTCTAACTGTACCTGCGCTTTATTGTGATCGATTTGGGTTACCAGACTATTACCGAGAGGACCTCGTGGACGCTGCGTTCAGCGGGGGTTATGCGTTGACGCATGCGCTGTTGGCTTGCATTTGGGTTCAGGAAAACGGTTGTGAAGTGCCATTGTCAGAAGAGTTTGTGGAGTTTTTGTATCAGGCTAACGCGGGATTAATAAATGAAGATTCTGTCGTGGATGATCTGGAGCTTGAAGCTGCAGCGTTTCTCTATTTGGCGGGGCAGGGCGCTTTGGTCGATGATGCATTTGTTGAACGTGTCCTTGCCGTTCAGAGGGATGATGGTGGCTGGTTGTTTTCCAGTGATGAACCCGAAGACTCACACTGGCACGCGACGGTCTTGGCACTTTTATTTTTGTTGCATATAGAATACCCGGCTGACTCGTATCTGCCAATGCTTGCATCTAAGTCTTGAAAAATTTGCTGTTCTGTGAAGAATTGGAGTATTAGTAAGCTTTATAATAAATGTAGAAGATGCAATCGTCAAAATATTGAAAAGTTAGAACACGTTCATTCTCAGTTGTGAACATAATAAAGATAGCTGCCAAGAGAATAACAAACTAATAAGTAGGAAGAAAGATGAAAGCTCCTATCTCATTTAGGATGAGAGTAACCTTGATTCTTCTATTCGCAACAATTATACTGGAAGCTTTGACTTTTTTTCCAATCTTCAGAATAGACAGTATAGTAAATTACGAATTATACAATTATGGATTACAATTTGACCTTGCTTGGGCTAATTTGTACGAAGACTACTTGATTCTTTTCTTAATTTCGATTGTTTTCTCCATTATTTTGATAGTTCTCTCAATCGTTGTTATGCTAAGCTTTTTGAGAGGCAATAAGGGTCCTTTGAAATTAGCTGAATACGTTATTCCATTAGCCATTATAGGCTCAAACATTTTTTCTGTTTTTAGTTTGACGGGCATATTAAATATTGTTAATGGAACGCTTTACAGCTACGGCTTGCAATTGAGCTT
>CAYFXZ010000027.1:25171-25457 GCA_964347245.1 uncultured Candidatus Bathyarchaeia archaeon
ATTAACATATAATATTACGGTGCTAATCCTAATTTCATTGGCAACTATATCGATGATTACAACGTCTTTTTTTATCCATTTTGGTGCACGGGAAGTCGTAACGGCAAAATCCGTGAAAAGAAGAACTGAGACAAAAACTAGGCAAATGCAAAATTCTGAATTAGCCTCTTTTATTCTAATAGCGGCAGGAACAGCAGCACTTTTGACGGCGATGTTCTTTGATTCATCCATCCTCGCTTTTATAGGTATAGGATTACTCTTTTGGGGAGTACTATTCGTTTACATA
>CAYFXZ010000028.1:0-25215 GCA_964347245.1 uncultured Candidatus Bathyarchaeia archaeon
CAAAAAACGCCTTAATTTTGGTGCGGGGGGTGGGATTCGAACCCACGAACGCCTACGCGACAGGGTCCTAAGCCCTGCTCCTTTGACCAGACTTGGAGACCCCCGCTTGCAAGCTTCTTAAAACTTGAAAGTACTTCTTCCGCCTTTAATATTTTGTTAACGATGGTATGTGCTTTTCCATTTTTGCCGCTTGTAGGTTAGCTTGTATTAGTCAATCATTTAAACAGAAATGGCTAGTCTAGTACGCGATAGTGTTGTCTGCTTCAAACCGAAAAGAAGAGCTGGACGATAAACCGTAACCTCTTTATTTCATAGCGCACGTTTTGTTCAGAGAGAAATCCGCACGCCTCGGTAGCCTAGCCTGGTGGGGCACCGCCTTGGTAAGGCGGCGGTCGCGGGATCAAAGCCCGCCCGAGGCTCCATTCGAACTGTTTTATTAACTAGAGCGACTTTTAAAAAACGCTTTCACATTTTGCAGAAGCCTTCTTCATTTTAGAATCCGTGCGAGAATTAAGTCGGTAACACGCTATATAATTTATATATATACAAAAACCAATGAAGTAAAGAGGATATCATGGCTTTCGAGGATTCCGCAACTATTACTGCAATTGTTTTAGTGGTGGTTATCGCATGCATTATTGTCATTTACGCCATGAGAATGAGCAAGAAAAAGCCTAAAAAAGGAGCAGCTGCGGTTCAAACGGAACAAGAGTTTGAGGGTTTACCGTTTAAAGTTACGAAGAGCGTACAGAAAAGTGATGCATCCCAGGCAAAGGATGAACTCCGTATTCTTGATTTGGAAAGGGAAATTTTAAGCGATTCCATAAGACGGCTTTATGAAGCTCATGCAGAAGGCAAAATCAACGAGCAAGAACGAGAAAGACTTGCAGCCTCCTACAAGGGCCGCATGAAGGCCGTTAAAGAGTCAATGGCGAAAGATGAAACCATTGTGGCATTGCACGAGCTTGAAAACATGCGGGAAGACTTGATGAAGCTTTTTAGCGAACGCTTCGAAGACTTAAGCTTAAAAGTTGAAGAGTTGCGGTCAAAAATTGATGTTCAACCTGTAAAAGAGATACACGTGAAAATACCGGAAACAGCGATGATTGAAGAAGAAACAGAGGAAGAAGAGGAAGAGGCGAAAAAGAAAATTAGTAAAAGACGGAAGCCTGCGGAAAAACCAAGCCCGAAGAGTGAAGCTGAGAAGCGCATAGAGGAAATCAGAAGCGAAGTAGAGAAAGTTTTAGACAAACTGGGGCAAATGGAAATTGAATCCTGAAGCGAAACTTGAAGAGCTTAAGCGGAAAGCAGCTTACGAAGCCGTTAAGCACGTTAAAGACGGTTTTGTCGTTGGTTTGGGAAGCGGAAGCACGGCTGCACGCGCCATAGAAGCGTTGGGGAAAAAAATTAAAAATGAAAGCCTCAGTTTGCTGGGTGTTCCAACGAGCTACCAGGCGTTTTTGTTAGCAGTAAAACATGGGATCCCAATTACTACTTTGGAGGAACACGGCGTGATTGACGTAACAATTGACGGCGTTGACCAAATAGACCCAAAACTGAACCTTATAAAAGGCAATGGTGCAGCCTTAACACGAGAGAAAATCGTAGCTTCAGCGTCAAAGATTAACGTTATCGTAGCTGATAAGAGCAAAAAAGTAAACGCGCTCGGTGAAAACGATCAGCCTGTGCCAGTTGAAGTTTTGCCTTTCGCCATTTTCTCCGTAAAGCGCAAAATAGAAGCAGCTGGCGGAAACGGGATTCTGAGGGAAGGAAAAGGAAAAGTTGGACCTGTGATAACAGACAACGGAAATATGATCATAGATGCTCGTTTCGGCATAATAGGCAATCCTGCAGAACTTGGTGTGAAGCTTAAAATGATTCCAGGAGTGGTTGAAACCGGACTTTTCATTGGTTTAGCAACAACCGCTTACATTGCAACACCATCTAAAGTTGAGAAGCTTCAAGCTTGATTTCAGCGGCGTTTCATTAGAAGTGTTTCTCGAACTATTCCACAGTTAGGACAGCAGTGTTCCTCGCTTTTTTTGCACAGAATCATCCTTACAAACCTCTTTTCTTTCTTTAAGCATTCAAGGCAGTATGGTTCTTGATTATGAAGCTTCAAAACCTTAAGTGGAACATCTGTCATTTCGAGTTCTTCCAAAACCTCTATAAGGTCTAAATTAGGGTCAAAAAGTAAGTCTTTAAGTAGCTTAACGAAGCTCTTGTCCAAATTATCTTCAGCATTTTCCTCAATTTTCCTGCAAAAACGTTTCCACGGGGTTTTCCAGTCACCCTCATTCATCATGAGGTCAAGCCAAGGAAAATTCCATCCATATCTCAACGGTTGAGTCCGAACCATTCTGAACCTTCCGCAATGATTAGTAAACTTGTAGCTAACAATCATCCCCTTACCTTTTAGAAAGTCCAAAGCAGCAGTCAAATGAGTTTTATCAACACCAGTTGTACTGACCAACTCATCCAAAGAACGTGGTTTCCGAACTAAGGCATTGTAAATCCGTCTTATTATAGCAGGAGATGGCTTTTGAAGAGCAGACATTATAAGCTAAATTAACAGTCACCTTTCTAATATTCCTAGCCATAGACGTTCAGCGTATGCTATCGCAAAAACTGTAAGCCATTTGTGGGCAAAAGGAACTTGCAGTTTTTCTCTTTTTCCTCTTTTTTAAATGGAAGCAATACCCTCTCACTCCCAACTAGTATTGCGGCTTATATAGACCGTTTGAATTCTTCACTTCATGAGGCGCCGTTTCAGAATAAGTCAAGAACCTTTTTTGGAACACCATAATTCTTGCCGCAGCGCTTGCACTTTATAGCATCATTTTTTGAAGATAGTTGTTGAGACATGCTACAATGAGGGCATTTCATACTAACTGCGGTGACTTTTCCCATGTTGAGCTTTCTACATTCTTCAGCCTTGTCCCACATCTCCAGCTCTTCATATTTCAAAGCGGCTTCTTCATATTTTTCAGCTTTCTTCAACTTCTCAATTTCTGAAATAGCCTTAGGAATAATATCTTCAATGGAGAGCAGATTTGTACTCCCACAATAGGGACATTTCTGCGGGTTTTTCTGCAAGATTTCTTCGTGGCAATCTGCGCATTTCATTTCTTTAATATGCCTCCCATGCTTCACTATAGTTTTTAATTTGGATTACTCCATTACTTGCCCGGTTATAATACTTTTACATTCTCCCGTCCAAAATCAAAACGGAAAATCGCACACGTTCCCAACATAGCTCAAATGGCTATCTGCCAAATCTTTATCAATTAGAATGAAAACTCAGGTAGTAGCTGTTAAAGATTAAGATAGCATCAACCAACATACAGCTCCTGCCGGGGTAGCCTAGCCTGGCTTAGGGCGCCAGACTCATAATCTGGCAAGGCACACAAGCCAGATGAGAAATCTGGAGACAAATGGGGCTAAACGCCCAATGCCAGAAGTCGCGGGCTCGAATCCCGCCCCCGGCACCAAAAAATCTCTATACCCCGAAAATAACCTCAGAAATAGCCCTATTTACCATGTTGAAAATGGTAAACAATTTAAAACTTTAGAGCAATTAAAACGCATGGCAAAAGAAGCCTTTCACAATAACTATCAAGATTTTCTGAGATATTACGAAGATTATTTGCTAAACACTAAGAAGCTTAACCCTAAAGTAGTTTATGAGTGTGTGCGAATGGTTAAGAAATTTATTGAACCTTTGCCAACAGTAAATTTTGAAGACTCGAAACTTAAGCAGAGAATAGCGGAATTCTTAGACATTACGATAAGAAGCATAAACTAAACTGCAAGAATCACAGTTGCTGATACTGTTTTGCTGTTGAAAAGTTAATTCTTCGTAGTCTCTAAGTTTGTGTTGTATTTGAATGCAAGTTAGGTTTTTGGGTTCTGGTGTTGGTTTGTCTTCAAAGAAGCTTTGCTCTAAAGTTTTGGCTCTTCCGAATTCGTCTATTTCTTGTGGTGTAAAAGGCACTTTTGGAAGCTCGTTTGTTTCTGCTATTGACTTAACCAAATTGGGTTTAAGCTCTTCACTTCGTTTCTGTTCTTCGCGCTTTTTAGCTCTGATTCTGTGACTATTCAGGAACATAGTACAGGAGTGCGATCTATTAGTTTAAAAACTGCATTGGCGCGTAAGGTAAGATTTGGCAATAACAATAGACCGCATTCCGTAAGTAAGTCTTTCCAATAATTTTCCTATAAATACACGCTTGATACAATATGCCTATTTTCGACTATGAAATTAAATAAGAGATTGAATTGATAAACTTAATTTGTGCATTTTCTGCTCCATTCGTAGCATCATGCTTTTATTGAGTGTTCAAACAATAAAATAGGGTGAGATTAAGATCGCGATGCCTAGAGACGTGAAAAGGGTCTCAAACACCATCGATGTTGTGGATTCAGAAAGCAAAACGAACAGCACGCCCCGCCAAAAGATAGAGGAAATTATGACCCGCGAGGTCGTCACAATAGGGCCTGAAAGCACTTTGAAGGAGTCTGTCCGCATAATGGGTGAGAAACATATTGGGAGCTTGGTGGTGGTAAAATATGATACGCCTGTGGGCATAATAACAGAGAGGGATCTGCTGAATGTCGTGAGCCGTGGAGTTGATATGGAGAAAGATTGGGTCGGCGGATATCCGAGCATAAATGACATAAAAGTCGAGAAAACCATGTCTTTTCCCATTATTAAGATATGTCTCGATTTCTCTATAAAAAAGGCAGCTCAAATAATGATTGAGAAGAAGATTCGACGCATTGCAGTCTGCAATTTGGGAAAGCTCGTGGGTATTGTAACAAGTTCAGATCTCATCAGGAGCTTGCCCGATGCTCGCGAAACAATGAAAACATGGTTTGAGATTGATTACTTCATGACTAAACGTGTAATAACTGCTGACGCGCAAACATCTGTAGATAGTGTAGCAAAGATTATGGCTGCGAAACACATAGGCAGCGTTATCATCACTCGCCAAGGAGAGCCGATAGGGATATTTACCGAGAGAGACCTGCTCACCAAATTCTTGGCCAAGGATAAGTCGCTACAAAAGGAAGTGGGTAAAGCTTGCTCTTCGCCACTAATTACATCAACCATAGGTATAAGCGTTCAAGAAGCTGCTCGCATCATGACTGCAAAGCACATAAGACGACTGCCTATCACAAGAGAGGGTAAACTTGTGGGTGTCATTTCAGCAAGTGACTTGGTGGAAGCATATGCGCGCTCATAAAGCAATCTTCAGTTTGGGTGATTTATTTTAATCCCCGAATTCAAGTTCCTCAAGAAGTCATCAGCTGATGTTTTTTAGGGATATAATCAAGTAATTTTGGTTTGGCATATAAATTAAATTCAATTGTTGTTATTAACAAAAAAGAGGATTCACAGTCGTTCGAAGAATTCCGCCAAAAACCTATTTCCTACACCTCATAGGGAAAAGGAAAGTGGAACCGAAAGAATCAATCCAGTAAGATTCGCCTATGAAATCAGGATAAGTGAGAGAATAGTTTTCAGGCAACCAGGCAAGTATTCTTCAAGGTATTTGAAGGAACCATTAGGATTAAAGAAGTTAAAGACATGAAAATCTTCTGCTTTAGAAAAACAGAAGTGGTAAATATTGAAATCAACGCCCCAATTTTGGGCGATGCCAACTAGTCAACAAATATAAAGTTGCATCGGATTGCTTTTCATTTAGGCAGGCTACAAGTAAGTAACAACATTATTCTCCAATTTAGATTGAGTTGTAAAAACTGACCGATCTCAATGTGGTAGAGAAAAATTTTTCAACTATTACGATAAAAACTCTATGATACTATGACAAAATGGATTTACGAGATTATTCTTGAGAACATTCCACCCTTCAATCGACTTCCCAGCGGCTATAACGTGCTTGCTCAAATGCTCCTATTAGAAGGGATAGGAATAACCTTAGCCATCCTATTGGCTTTGCCTCTTATCTCAATTTTGCTAGGCTCCCTGTCTTTGCTCGTAATTTCACTATGGAGTTTTCTGATATATCATATAGGCAAAACTATTCACAGACTTAAACCGCCTTCAGCTTCACTAGAAAAAGAAGTTATAGACCAGTACAAGGAATCCTTGTTCAGTCCAAGGCATTACGAATTATTCGGAGGCATCGCAGTTTTTGTTTTTCTTCTTCTCTACCTTTTCTTCATTAACCATGATATAGTCAGTTTTTGGTTGGGTGGAAAACTTTCTCCTGCTCCCTTAATTCTAGTAGGTCAAGTTTTATGGGATTTATCATACAGGCTAGGAGTCGGTCTATGGTCTTCAGTTATGGCCTTTAGACGAACAACGCGATTTCAACTTGTTTCTGGAATGCGGACCAAAATGCGTTACACCGCTTATCGTGAGTTGAAGACACTCAAACGCGTTGATTCCCTAAATCTAATCTTTGGACTAGTTACTCTATTGCTGTACCCTTTTTTTGGCTTTGACACTTTATTGTTTACTGTTCTCACAGTCTATTCTTCAGTCATTCTGTGCTTTTCAGCCGCCTCGCTAGTCGTTATGGAACGGATACCAGGACTCCCACGTGAAGTTCTTTGGCTTTTGGAAGAAGGCAAAGTAGGTTTTGTCGGGACTTCAGACAAGAAAATGCAGCCACATTTGACCCCTGTCATATTTGTATTCGTTGGGGACATGCTTTTCTTCATTACTTCAAAAATTTCGAAGAAACTCAAGAACATTCGGGAAAATGACAGAATTGCGTTTCTGATAGACTTTCGTGATGAGAATAATCTCTACAACAACCGTGCTGTTTTATTTATAGGCAGAGCAATAGTTTATGACCCTTTGAGGGCTATTTGGGGATTTTTAAATTTACTGAGGGCTAGAAGAGCCTTCCTTAAAAAGTACCCAGAATATATGCACTTATACCGAAAAGAAAACCAGAATCTTCCTCTCGCTTGGAGAACAACCATTTTCATAAGCAGAATCCCCATCAAATTAGAAGCGGAAAGCATAATATATTGGCGGGAAGCTCGCGCGATAAGGCTGCCACTAGGTGCATAAGATGGAAAAGCACGAAATACCTCCAGAAATTGCTGAAATAATAACCACTAGCCATTTTGCATATTTATGCACAACTGACTCGGAAAATCAACCGCATATCACACCAATATTCTTCGTGTTTGACGAACAAACCTTCAATTTCTACATTATTACATCTACCGAATCGAAAAAGATGAAGAATATTCATGTAAACCCAAAAATTTGCTTAACAATTGACGTGAGGGATGCAACAAATCCATTCAACAACAGAGGGGTAATGGTGCAGGGAAGCGCCGTTGCCCATTTTGCGGTCGATTCCCTGTCTGCACTTGAGAACAAGACTCTTACGAACGCCTACGCAAATTTTGAAACAAAGTATCCGATTCTTCAGAAAGTAGAATTTCCCCTTGGTGCTAAGTTTTCAGATAGTTTAGTCTGTATATCTCCTAGTCGATTAGTGTATTGGAAGGGCCCAAAATTTATTGCGATTAGTTTCTGCAAGCAACAATGACCCTTCATCTAGACCAAGGAAAGAGGAAAAAGTTACAGCGAGAACAATAAGGCACGAAATCGAACAGGAAGTATATTATAAAAGCTGTTGAATGGGCTCCAATCAAAATTGAAAAGCTCCAATCTTATTTAGATAACTCAAAATAACTTCCCTCCTCTCGGTGAAATTTCCTACTTTCAAAAGCCATGAATTTTTTTAATAATTTGCCGCAAAATTCCAATTCTCATTATTTCTTCAGTTAAAAGAGCCTATGCATTTTGATTTCAAAATGCGCGAAGAAATGCTGTCAGATTTCCTTTTGAATCAGTTAAGAAACGCTTTCGAAAAATGTCTAAGTTCTATTAGGAAAGAACTTTTTTGAAATGTAAAGAAGTGAAAAAATAAAATGGCAAAACTATGATGTCCTGAATGCAAGGTCATGGGTTCGCTACAGAAAAGAGATAACAGCTACAGAATAGGACACTACAGAGGTTATAAAAGTGAAACTTGAATCGTTGAATGGCACCCAACAACCTTAGACGCTTTAGATATGGTAAACAATGGTTTAGCAATGGTAAACAAAAAGCTGAACAAAGCTTAATTCAGCAAAACAAAAAGTTTTTGAATGGTTCACGCCAGACTCATAATCTGGAGAACAACAGAGGCCAACGCTCTGTGTCCAGAAGTCGCGGGCTCGAATCCCGCCCCCGACACCATAATATGCGTTTGTGTTTTTGGTTGGAAAATGCTTAATTAAGTGCTGTGCTTATTGCTGTGCAGACGGAATGATATAAGATGAGTGATGAACTTTCAAAGTTACCACCTCAAGTTCAAGAACGCTTGCTGAGGCTTCAGCAGTTGCAACAAACATTGCAGACCGTTTTAGCGCAGAAACAGCAAGTAGATCTGGAGAAAACTGAAGTTGAACAAACAGTTGCTGAGCTCCAAAAAACAGCAGACGACGCTATAGTTTACAAGGCAGCGGGCTCGCTTCTCATAAGAGCTGAAAAAACCAAGGTAGCTGAAGAGCTTGTTGAAAAGAAAGAGCTTCTGGATACTAGAAGCACTGTTCTCGCGCGTCAAGAAGAAAGGTTACGAAGTCAAGTTAAAGAGGCTCAAACGAAGCTTCAAGAGGACTTAAAGCCGATTTCGCAATCCTTGAAGTAGTCTCTAGGTGAAACGTGTGGAAAAGCTGGGAATACCCGACTTAACCACCGAGCAAACTGAAACTTTATGCTCAACGGCAGAGAAAGCCGCGAGACAATACATTCTGTCCAAAGTGCCTCTGAAGATGGTGGATAAACTGAACATAAGTGTGGAAGCTGAAGGAACAAAACCCGTTAATGTAACAGTTGAAATAGACCTAACTTTGTCACCGAAAATTAAGAATCCTGACACTGAAGCGTTAGCAAACAAAGCAGTCCAAGCGGCTTTAGAGGCGGGCGAAATTTACCTGAGACAGCTGCAATGACGTTCACAGATATAGCCAAAATTCTAGACGAAGCACAAGCCCATTTTGTTCTTTTGTTATGCCATCATAATGCAGATCCAGACGCTGTGTGCTCAGCCTACGCTTTTCAAAGCTTGCTATCTAGGTGCAGACCAAACATTACTATTGAAATCGGGGCAGGTCATGGAATCAGCAGACTTTCAAAACATGTTTTAAAGCATATTCCCATAACGGTTAATTTGCAACCTAACGTGGAAAAAGGCGATGTTATTGTACTACTTGATACCAACACCATTCAACAGCTCGGGCAGTTAGCTGAAAGAGTTGTAAAGAGTAGGGTGCCGATAATAGTTATTGACCACCATGCGGCTCATCCTAAAACAGAAGAAATAGCGAAACTGTGCATAACCGACGAGGCATCTTCGTCAACATGTGAAATGGTCTACGATTTCTACAAGCAGCTTAACGTTAAGCCAGGTTTGAATGAAGCCAAGGCGTTGTTTCTTGGCATAACTTTTGACACACGCCACTTTGTTTTGGCACGTTCCTCAACCTTCAAGACCATATCTGAGCTTAGCGACATCGGCGTGAACCCTCAAGAAGAGTTGTCCGCGCTTTCCTTGCCCATGGATTTTTCTGAACGTGTCGCAAGGATGAAAGCCTGTCGAAGAGCCAAGCTTATGAAAATTGGGAACTGGATAATTGCCCTTTCGCACGTTAGCGCCTATCAGGCTTCTGCAGCAAGAGCATTGATCGATTTAGGTGCACACATGGCAGCAGTAGCTGGACAGAAGAACGAAAAAATTGAGATTAGTATGCGCTGCAATCGTGATTTCAATCAAACAACGGGCATTCACCTTGGCAGGGACATCGCCAAACCATTGGGCGAGTACCTTCAAGGAATGGGTGGGGGGCACGCTACAGCCGCGGGAGTCAACGGTGTAGGATATGTGGAGAAAGGGTTGAAGCGTTGCCTGCGACTAGTAAAGGAGCAACTCTCTAATCAATAATGGGTAGCTACTCTTAAATGGGGAAACAACGGGTAAGATAGGCAGGCACAGCAAACATGACCGTTATAGAAACGAACAACCTTACATATACCTACCCTGGTGGAACAAAACCGTCAATCAACGACGTATCCATAAAAGTGCAGAAGGGAGAATTCGTTCTAATAACTGGTCCAAGTGGATGCGGAAAAACAACGCTGTGCCGATGCTTCAACGGGCTTATACCTCACTTTTACCAAGGCGAGCTGAAAGGGCAAATCACTGTAGCAGGAATGAACACAACCAACCATGAAACACATACAATGGCAAGAAGCGTGGGCTTGGTCTTTCAAAACCCAGAAAATCAACTTTTCGCTTTATCAATAGAAAAGGACGTAGCTTTTGGACTAGAAAATCTAGGCATGCCCAGAGAAAAAATTAGGGAAAGAGTTGAATGGGCACTTAAACTAACAAACATTCTTGACTTGCGGGAAAGGTCACCTCACGAGATTTCAGGCGGACAGCAGCAACGCGTTGCAATAGCAGCTGTTCTCGCCATGCAGCCCGAAATCATAGTTTTGGACGAGCCAACATCCTTTCTTGACCCGTTAAGCGCAGAGAAAATCTTCGAAGTAATCCATCAACTTAACAAGGAACTCGGGATAACCGTCGTCTTGGTAGAACACCGGCTGGATTTAACCGCGAAATATTCTGACCATATAATAATCATGGATGAAGGTAAAGTCTGTTTTGACGGTAATCCCCGAGAAATCCTGAGTACAGAAGAGACCCGCCTAATCGGCGTTGGCATCCCCAAAGCCACACTACTCTACCACATACTCAAGAAAGAGGGCGTAAACCTCGGAAAAGTTACTCCCCTTTCCTCGGAAGAATTGGCAAAAGTGCTGCAGGAGGCTTTCGAAAACAAGTGATTGAAATTGAAAACCTTCACTTCAGCTATCCAAACGGGGTTGAAGCCCTAAAGGGCGTCACCCTCAGCATAAAAAAAGGCGAGTTTGTCGCCATAATGGGGCAGAACGGCGCGGGAAAAACAACATTAGTTAAACATTTCAACGGCTTGCTGAAACCCTCTGCAGGAACGGTGCGCGTGGATGGAGTAGAAACCACAAAAACAAGTGTCGCAGCATTATCGAGAAACACGGGCTTCGTTTTCCAAAACCCCGACCATCAGCTTTTCAGCGAAACCGTTGAAGAAGAAATCTCTTTTGCTCTGAAAAACTTTGGGTTTGAAGAGGAAATCATAGAGAAGCGAATTACTTGGGCTTTGAACTTGCTTGGGTTAACCCAGTATCGCAAAACTTCCCCTTTTCTGCTCAGTGGAGGCGAACGCAAACGTGTTGCTTTAGCTTCTGTTCTAGCTTGGGATCCTGAAACTCTGATACTGGATGAACCTACGATAGGTCAGGATTATCAGCAGAAGGAAAAGCTACGTCAGTTTATTGTTCAGATGCAGACTCAGGGTAAGACAGTTGTAATCGTTACTCATGACGTGGAGTTTGTATCTGAATGCAACCCACGTGTCTTGTTGATGAAAGAAGGAATTATTGTCGCTGACGGTGAAGGAAGAGAAATCCTCACTACTCCTGAAGTTTTGTCTCAGTCATCCATTGTTCTCCCACAGATTGCACAGATCTTCATAAAATTAGCACCGCTAGGACTTCCAAAAGATGTCATTGACGTTTACGAAGCCAAGGAAATACTAATTAAAAAGCTGGAGAAGAGGTAAAAATGAGCGTTTTCGACGGCTTAAAATTCCGCAGAGTCAATTCGCCGATTCACAATCTAGACCCAAGAATGAAATTCGTGTATGTTTGCTCAGTCTTTGTAGCGGCAATCCTTTTCTATGAACTTATTCCGTTGATTGCTCTCTTTTTGCTGCCAATACCCTTTGTTTTCTTGGCAGGAGTTCAAAAAGAATGGTTACGTTCACTTCGCGGCGCTGCTTTTCTAGCAGGATTCATTTTTCTGATCAACTTAGCATCCAGCTTTTTCACTTCAGGTTACACGTTAACAGCGTCTTCGGTGGAAAAGTCAGCTGCAATGACTTTGCGTTTTGTGGTGCTTGTTGAGTCGTTTTCTGTTTTCTTCTTAACAACATCTCCTGACCATCTAGGATTAGCATTGGAGCAGACTCGGGTACCTTACGAATTCGCTTTCGCCTTTACAACAGCTGTGCGTTTTGTTCCTGTTTTAGCAGAAGAAGCGCAGACAATTATGGATGCTCAGAAGGCTAGAGGATTGGAGCTAGAGAAAGGTGGAATTCTCAAGAGAATTAGGAATTATGTCCCGGTTCTTATACCGTTGATTGTTAGTGCTATTCGCCGGAGCCTAGAGTTGGCTGAAGCCATGGAGTCTCGCGCCTGGGGGGCTACTAAAAAACGCACCAATCTATTTGCTTTGCGGCTTCATCGGGGCGATTTTACACTATTGGCAATCACTATAGGAGTTTTGGTGATAGCAATTTACGTTCGTTTTTATGTGCCTGTTCCATCGATAAGCCAGTTTTTGTAAGTACTTATGGATGCAAAGGCTTTGCTTTTCAACGCACTATAGAACACAACAACCAAAAAACAGTGCATCTTTGTCTAGATATGCTTTTTACTTTAAACCACAATGCTCTTAGTTGAGGAATCAACTTGGCTAGATTAAAAGGGTTCAAAAAACTAACGTTTATTGATGATGCACTCCAAAAATGGCTAAACATTTTACAAATAAAAAAACCTAAAGAAGTTACAGTAGCCCTAAACAAGGCCTTAAACCGAGTTTTAGCAACAGACATAACAGCTGAAGAAGACCTTCCAAGGTTTGACAAGTCAGCCGTTGACGGATACGCGGTTAAATCTAAAGATACTATAGGCGCATCCCAATTCAACCCCGTTATATTTCAAATAACAAACTCTGAAGTCGGCACCAAGCAAGCGCGGCAAATCTGGACTGGAACCCCCCTCCCGAAAGGTGCAAACGCCGTGGTAATGATAGAGAATACGAAAATTGTCAATAGAGACCTAGAGGTTGGGATCCAAGTACCAACAGGGGGAAACGTATCAAAAAAAGGCGAAGATGTTAAAAAAGCTGAAAGAATCTTGAAGGCAGGAACTCGCTTGACACCTTATCATTTAGCATTGCTTGCAGCTATAGGCAAAAATCAAGTAAAAGTTGCAAAAAAACCCCGAGTCGCCATATTAGCCACGGGGAACGAACTCGCAGAACCAGGCAATACACTTTCTGGAAATCAGATTTTCGACTCTAACAGCATCATGCTTTCAGGATTATGCCGTGAACTCGGCGCAGAAACCGTGGATTTAGGTATTGCAGAAGACAATTTGGAGGAGATAGCTGAAAAGCTTAGGATTGGAATTCATAAATGTGATGTTGTAATCACCACTGGCGGAACTAGCGTTGGAGGATTAGACCTAGTTCCAGAAGTAATTAACAATCTAGGAAATCCAGGTGTAGTCGTACATGGTTTGGCGTTGAGACCAGCCATGCCAACAGCAGTAGCAGTGCTGGATGGGAAACCAGTGTTGATTCTTTCTGGCAATCCAGTAGCCGCTGTAATTGGTTTCGAGGTTTTGGCGAGACCACTAATTTGCTTGATGCTTGGTATGAGCCGAGAAGAGCCGCGACCATTAGTCAATGCGATTATGACACGGAAAGTAGCTTCGGCGCTTGGAAGAAGAACTTTTGTACGCGTCCAAGTGACCCGGAAAGACTACGCATTTTTGGCTGAGCCTGTCAGCGCTAGGGGTTCCGGCGCAATCTCGACCATGACGCGAGGCAACGGATTTGTAGTTATTCCCGAAAACAGGGAGGGCGTCGCAGAAGGAGAAGCTATGCTTGTTCGCTTGTTTGGAAAAGTAGAGGAAGTGAAATGAAGTGTTTAGGCGGTTGATGTCGTTTGAAGAGGCAAAACAGGTAATCAATGAGCAATTGAAGCCCAGCGTTTTAGGTGAAGAAGAAATTCCTTTGTTGGAGTCATATGACCGTGTTCTCGGGAAAAATGTTGTTTCGACGTTGGATATTCCGCCTTTTAACAGGTCAACTGTTGATGGTTATGCAGTTAAAGCCGAGGACACTTTCGGCGCAGAAGAGAATCAACCCGCAAAACTGACTATAGTTGGTCTTGTTAGTGTTGGAGAACAGCCGAGAATCTGCATTGAAAAAGGTGAGGCTGCGGAAATCGTTACTGGTGCTCCTATTCCAGAAGGCGCTGATGCCGTTGTAATGGTTGAGGACGCTGACAGGGAGAATTCTGAACTGAGTGTTTTTAGAGCCGTAACCCAGGACGAAAACGTCATGAAACGTGGAACAGACATTAAGAAAGGTGACGTAGTCCTTAAAACCGGTCAAGTTCTGACTGCATCAGATATTGGTGTTTTAGCGGCTTTAGGGTTAATCAAAGTGAAAGTACTCAAGGTTCCCAAGGTTGCGGTTCTTTCAACAGGCGCAGAAGTAACTGAACCTGGTAAGGAATTGCCTGCTGGCAGGATTTATGATATCAACGCTTACAGCCTGAGTACTGCGGTTCGTGAAAGCGGAGGAAGACCGGTATACTTAGGCGTGGTTCCAGATGATAAGACTGAACTGCAGAAGGTTTTGAAACGTGGGTTGGCTTCTGCGGATATTGTGATGACTTCGGGGGGAGTTTCTGTAGGTCCAAAAGACTTGACTCCACAAATCGTGAATTCTCTGGGTCAACCAGGCGTAATCATTAGCGGAATCGCCGTTAAACCTGGAAAACCCACAACGATGGCCCTTATAGGAAAAAAACCTGTTGTCTGTTTGCCGGGTCATCCGACTTCTGCTCTGTTGCTGTTTTACTTGCTCGTTCGACCAATCATTCAGCTCATGTCTGGTAGACCAGCAAGAGAAGTCAAGACCATCAAAGCTTTGATGTCCAGACGCGTTTTTTCAGCTAGGGGCAGACGAACGTTTGTCATGGTTAAACTAAAGCATGGCAAGTCAGATCGGTGGGTTGTTGAGCCCGTTGAAACTGGGGCTTCAGGGGCTATTACAACTCTTGCAAAGGCTGACGGGTTTGTTGAAATCCCTGAGAACCATCAGTTCATTGATGCAGGTGAAGAAGTTGTGGTAACGATTTTGAAAGGAGCATAGTGAGTTAGGCTTTGACCGTTTTTCTTCTTAATGCGATATCAAGCGTGAAAATCCACGTTAGAACAGCATAAGCAATCATACTTGTTGCTACAATCCAATTAGTGAATGCGACCAAGGCGAGAGTGTACAAGGAGATTGTTGTAGCAACAGCGAACAATGCGACAACAAGCCAAAAAGCCCAAAACCTTTTTTTGAGAATGCCATAGGCGGTTACAATGCTAAGTGCCCCTGTTAAGCCTATATGCGGTGGAAAATTGGCGAATGGTAACAAAAATATTAGCAATGCTCCAACAACCGCGTAAAAGATAACTGGCGCTAACTCCCGTAAATCAGCAGTTTTAAGTTTTAACGCGAATGACAATTTTAACCGCCTTTACACCTTATGCACTAGTGCTGAATTAATAAGTTTTTTTCAATGCACTATTAGGAATCAGTTGTATAGGAAAGCCCAATAAGGTGTTGTTTGAATCGAATAAACCCAAGAAAGAAGCGCATCATACAATGTTTTTTCATGTTTTCCTCCAGTTTTGCTTTTTAAAATGTTGCCTTGTTTTTGATTTGAGGGACATTAACGAAAATTGTTTTAGAATTAGATACCTGCCCATTCACAAAAAGGAGTTAAGCTGGAGAAATTGTCACTTCAACTGTGAATATTGAGTGAGTTTCAGCTATTTATTCTGAAAAAGATGAAGAAAAGCGAAAAAGTTTAAGACAACCCAGAGGTATGCAGTTAAAAAGGAGAGGAAACTGGAATGAGTGATCGGGAACTTTTTGTTTCGCAGTCAAATTTTTTCGGTGGTGTGCAATGTCCTTTTGAAAAGGCTAAGTACGTAATTTTTGGCGTTCCCTTTGATGTTACAAGTACCTACAGAACCGGCGCAAGGTTTGGGCCTAATGCGATTCGTCAAGCTTCTTTGAATATAGAAACATATAGTTTTCGAACCGGCGTAGACGTTGAAGACCTTGCGATTCATGATTTAGGCGACTTGCACGCTTCGGCGAGTCCTAAACGAACAGTCGACATGTTAAAGCTCGTGGTTGCAGACATCTTAGCCGCTAAGAAAATGCCTGTAACTATAGGTGGAGAACATACCATAACTTTGGGCGTAATTAAAGGGCTTGGTGGTAAAGCTAAGAAAACTGCGGTTGTAAGTTTTGATGCGCACCTTGACTTGCGGAAGGAGTTCATGGGTTTAACGCTTTCGCATACCACTTTTATGCGGCGGATAAATGAGGAAGTGAAACCCGCGAGGATTATTGAAGTGGGGACAAGAGCCGTTTGCAAAGAGGAACTGATTTACGCTGAAGAGTCTGGAATAATCTTTTTCACTTCTCAGCAGATCCGTGAGGAAGGATCAGCGCAGATCATCCATAAGCTCAAGGAAGAACTTGTTCCATATGAGAACATTTACCTGACGATTGACATGGACGTTCTTGATCCTGCTTTTGCTCCTTCAGTTCAGAATCCAGAGCCAGAAGGATTAGACACTCACACACTCATTGATATCCTTTCCAGCCTGTGTGACCGCAATGTTGTCGGATTCGACGTTTTGGAAGTTACACCTAATTACGACCAGGGCATCTCAGCGATTGCCGCAGCCAAAGTTGTTTTCCAAATGCTTTGCCATTTAGAAAAAGCACGCAAAGGACAAACACAATGGGAGAAATAGAAGCATACTACAACAAGAAATCGGAAGGCATTGACGCGGTCTTTGACTCTTTGTACTTCAGAGTTTACGATGCAGTAACGTGGAAATATCTAGAACCGTATGTTCCAAAAGAACCTGATTCTGTGGTTCTTGATGCTGGAGGCGGGACTGCACGCTGGGCAATTCGAATGGCAGAAAAGGGCTGCAATGTGGTTTTAATGGATTCTTCCGAAAAAATCTTAGCCGCTGCTGCCGAAAAACTAAAAGCGAAAGGTTTTCAGCACAAAGTAACCTTGAAGAAAGGTGATTTTTTGGAAACAGGTTACCCTGATGAAACCTTTGACATGGCTCTTTTAGAGCAGGCGCTTTTTCCTTTTAAGGAACCTGCCGTTGCGATAAGAGAGTTGACGCGTGTTCTAAAGAAAAATGTCGCTTTGATAATTTCTGTCCAGAACCGCTACGTTCAATCATTATCTTCACTTGCAGGCAAACCGAGAGTGGATAATGTAGAGAGAGCGTTCAAAATCTTGGTCAACCAAGAGCATGAGTGTATGACTAAAGAAGGAAGAATCAAAATTCATACTTGGACACCACAGGAGTTCCGAGAGATGTTGATACGGAGCGGTTTGCGAGTGGAAAAGATAATTGGCAAAACAGTGACTATGCCTTTACGTGTTAGACAGGAGTTCTTCATGGAAAAAACCCATACTGAAGAATTATTCAATAAAATACTCCAATTTGAACTTGCTTTGTGCGAAAAATCAGACGCGTTGGCATTAGCAGGACACCTTCAGGCAATAGCGTTTAAACCCTGACGCGCTTGGAACAGGATGTACCGTCTTGTTTAAGGATCTTATTTTAACTCCAATTATTTTCGTGAGGTTCATTACCAGGTTAACTGGCAAATAAGTAACTATAGAATTGTAGTGTTTGTTTTTTCACTATTTTTTCAGCAGTTTTGCGATAAAGAAACCGTTACTCTCGTGAACATGAGGGTAAAGTCTCCTGCATTTTTTTAGCCCCCTAAACCCTGGCAAGCCTATATTCGGGGTTATTTTCTTTAATGAGAAATCCGGATGGCGTTTCATGAACCTTTCAATTATAATCTCGTTTTCTTCAATTGTTATGCTACAGGTAGAATATGTTAAGACGCCGCCGGATTTCACGTGTTCAGCGCAGTTATTTATCATTCGCCACTGAATATCTGCCATTTTCTCGATCGACCGTGGGCTAAGCCGCCACTTTGCTGAAGGTTGCTTTGCAAATACTCCGGTGCTAGTGCAAGGCGGATCCAAAACTATCAGGTCTGCCTCCAACTTAAACGGCAAAGAAACACAAGCATCAGAAAGGACTGGCACCGCATTCTTCACTCCCATACGAGACACTTCTCTTTTCCACGTCTGCACCCTCCTTACAGAATAATCCACCGAACAGATTATGCCATGGTTCTTCATGAGTTGCCCCAAGTACGTGGTTTTAGCTCCGGGAGCCGCACAGACATCTAACACCATCATTTCAGGTTGGGGGTTGGCAGCTTCTGCAGCGAAACAGCTAGACTTGTCTTGAATGTAAAAAAAACCTTCGTGGAAACCCGCTGAATCAGTAAAAGACCGTTTTGTCGACACAACCTTGTAAACATGTTTTAGGGATTCAATTTTTTCCAGTTTAATGCCTTCCATCGCTAGCATTTCCAGAATTTCCTCTTCAGGGGCTTTAAGCGTGTTCACCCTAATGCAGGTCGGGGGCGGATTAACGTCACCTTCTAGAAAAGCTACGGCTTCAGGACGCCCGAGAAGGTTAATACAGTACTTGACAAACCAAGTAGGATGGAACGTTCGAAGACCTATTCTTTCCTCCTCGCCTGCCTTTTTCAGAACTGAGTCCAACTCTAGGGTGAGCAGAAAACCCAGAAAAGGCTCAACTTCCCTGAGCGTTTTCCAACCTAAAATCGCTCTGCCAATCTTGGCAATGCGTGCCGCTTCTTTCAGGTCGAATTCACCCCAATGCTTTGCGATTCGGGTTTGGTATACGTACAATCGGAGGAAAGATTGAACGCCTAAGTTTAACTCGCCAATTTCTTTAGTTGTCAGTACTCTGTTGACAATCTTGTCTATCAGGTTCTTGCACCGGACAGTTTCAACAACCAAGCCGTAAGCGTACCTAACAGCGTTGGAGTTCCTCACCTCCAATTGTTTCACGGTTTTCGCCAGAGCCAAACGTTCGCTAAGTTTCTGTAATTCCATCCAGCTCAAGGCTTCAATGGCAACAGTCCAAGCATCCTTTAGCAAGCATCTCACAACGCTAAAACCATATAACCGCTCAAATAAAACTTCCTTCCCATAAAACTAGATAAACCTTCCATGCACACATGACAACAATCTTTCGAAGCTTAGCAATCCTCGCACTTGCCATATTTTATTGCTAATAATCGTTAAGTTTAGAAACCAGGCTGAGTCTGTGCGGATGGTGCTTCATAAACATTGACCGAAAAATCAAGTTATATAGAAGGGAGAGGTAAAGTTTCTGAACATATTGAACAATCGGAAGTGCGTAGGAGAGAACGACATGCATTTAGAAGAGATGAAGAAGGAAATTCAATCTCTCGTTTTGGAGAAAGGTTTCTATAACAAGCCTGAAGATCTTCCTAAGAAGCTTCTTTTTGCTTTTATTGAGTTGGGTGAAGCGAGTGATGCTTGGAAGAAAGGTGCACCAGAAGCGAAAATCGCTGAAGAATTAATTGATGTGATTTTTTACCTTTTGGATGCAAGCCGTTTGGCATGTCCCTCTGTTAATATGGACGCTGCGTTTGAGAAGAAATTAAAGAAGAATCACAGTCGACCCTTCCGCTATGGTGAAGGTCACAGAAATAGGTAACCATATTTCAGGGGATTTTGAAAAAAACTGCTATTTTTTACGGAAAAACCTGTTCCAACCACAAGTATGGCATCGAGCTGTCTTCTGTCTCAAATTGAAATCTAATCTGCCACTGCAAACTGGACATTTCATAATTTTAGATCTCCTTTCTCAATTCAAAACTAACACGAACAAATAAGAACCATATTCTGAAAACGAAATATTCGGGAAGACCAAAGCCAAAAACCAGCAATTGTTTTTTTATATTAGACTGATAAATGTTTAAGTTCTGAGAAGTTTTTATGGAAGTTTAACAGATTATTGAATAGTTGAAGCTAAAAGTGAAGTTTGATTATCCGGTTTCAGTGCGTTTTCGCTGCATGAAATGCGGAATATGTTGCGGCGACACCAAAGAAAACTCTAGGCGAATTCTTCTTTTGACATCAGAGGCTCAACAGATTTCAAAGGCAACTGTACAGCTGATCCCACAATTCGCAGTGAAAATTGAGGGTCAAGAACCTTATGCGTTCGAGATGAAAAAGAAAGTGGAAGATGGAAAATGTGTTTTTTTGGAAAATAATCGTTGCACCATTTACTCAATTAGACCTTTGATCTGCAGGTTTTACCCATTTGAACTTATTTCGCGCAACGGAAAATACAAGTTTCTTTTCACGCAAGAGTGCCCAGGCATAAACAAGGGTCAAGTGTTGAATGAGAGCTATTTTCGAAAAATGTTCCGGCTGGCACGCGCTAAATACAAACGGATAGTGAACTCAAGCGGAAGAAGATGACTGATAATCCATTCTTTGATATATTATAAAACATGACATATTACTAGCTACGATATAAGATCTATTTTTATTTTAAAGCCAAAAAACAATACTTGAACCACTAAAGCTGCTGCAAGACATCTGCTTTCTCCAAAATATAGCCACAATAATGACATTTCAACAGCAATGGCTCCTCAATCTCAACATAAAACCTTGAAACTGTGGGCTCATTACTGTTGCTAATGCAAGCAGGATTCACACAATTTATTATAGCCTCAATAATTTTCGGTAATTTTACCTCTAACTTTTCCACCACATTATAATCACGGATAATGTTAATAGATGCATGAGGCGCTACCAATGCAATCTTGTTAACTTCTCGAGCGCTAAGCGCACGACCCTCAATTTTCACAATATCTTTCACCTTGAAACGCCGGCTCGGAACATTAATGGCAATGGTCATCACTCTTTTTTCGCGCCCCGTTATCCCTAAAATTTTAACAACATCTAACGCATAACCCCCACTTATATGATCAATAACAGTGCCATCCTTAATTTTCGACACTCTTAGTTCCTTCTCGCTCATAACAAACCCCACAAAGCCTATACGCTTGCTGATAAATAAAATTTTTAGAAAAAGCATAGCCTGGCAACTCAGAAAAACAAGCAATGTCTCCAATAGGCACTTATGGAAAGAATTTTCTTAAAAAAAGTATCCATAAAAAGCCAAAACTCAAAGTGTAAAAAGGCTCTTGCTTGCAGAGCAAAGATGTGAAAATTAAAGTTTTAATATAATTAAATTTACGTGATTGGAAAAGCTATTAGGCCAATGCTTTAGTGTTTAGTTGGGTCTAATACTATGTAAAGGATATTGTTTCCGCGGAGCAGAACGTTTCCGTAGTTTGTTAGCAGCTGTTCATTTTTGCATTCAGTTGCTCCTTCTAGGAGTATATTCATATGTCCATCGCACTTGATCATTTTTCCTTTGTATTCGCAACCGTTTTTTAGGACGACTCCGATGTTTCCGTGCATCTGTTTGATGAGGACATTCAACGGCTTTTTGCTCGGTTCCATTATAACACCGTGTTCCATTGGTCAATATATGCATATGCGAAACCCATCATATATAAAAGTTTTATCTATCAATAACCTCAAAAAAAATTGAAGCTTTTTTACTCACTTTTAAGAACTAGTTGCTCTATATAAAAGAAAGATTTTGCTCAAAGAGCTTTGGGAGAGTTTATTTCGGGAATGAAGTGGCGATGTCACCAGCAAAATATCTTTCCCCTTTTCATTTGTTCTAGAAAGTAGCCGAGGTAGCTCAGACTCATTTGAAGTGGAAGTATCTCCACTTGAAGCGTCCTTTTTTCAAACACAACAAAATTTTTTTACTCTAATGGGTGATTTGCTCTTGTTTACTCTTTTCATTTACTATAGGCTTTAATTATTCAGGTTTATTCCCATTTTCCTTAGAGAGACTATGTGTTGCATAATAGCTTCATAGAGTTGACTTCTTAGATTGTCTCTGCTTGTATTCTTTTTTCTCAGAATTTCAATCTTCTCCGCTAGCGACTCTTCTTTCAGAGAGTGTCTGACCCATTTTTCAAAATCCCCTCGATAAAGGTGAAATTCCAAAGATCTTGAGTTTATCTCAACCATTTTTTGGGCAAATTCCTCTAGTGAATTTGCCTGTTGCCCGGTGTAACTGCCAAGTGAATCGTAAAAGTAGAATGCTTCACAATCTCCAAATCTTTTCAATTTATTAGAGCTTAGTTGGGTAGGTTCCATATCGAGCAAAGCTTTCGTACCTCGATTACATTTTTCAACCAATTGTACAGGTCTTTTTATGGGGAAAAGGAGATTTGAAACTAGTTCTTCTAAATTTAAGTCCATAAGCTCCGTCTTTTCCTCTGTAGCATTTGTTCTTGATGAGCTATTGATTATCGATATTTTAGTTACTTTGGGGTCAATTAGCCAGGCCTTGGAACGCCATCTTTTTGCGGCTTGGTCTTTTGTGTTCCAAAACCTTCTCAACGTCTTTCCCTAAATCAACGCTACAATATCCTAATAAAGTAGTTATTCTGAGAACAATATGTTCTCTTTTCTTGATATATTGCTAAATTAGAAGTTGCTCAAACGGTCTACGTAGCAAGAAAACTTGAATCTCACTTTGAGTTAACAAGCGACTGGACCAGCTACAAGCTATTTAGAAACCTAATTAAGCGCTAGAAAATGTTTGAAATATCATTGGAAAGGTTTATTTCTGCTCTGGAGTGGCGATATCTCCCGCATAAACTTCCCCTTTTTACCTTTAAATAAAGGTAAATGTCCATTCAACTAACCTGCAGTTGCTTAGAAATAAAGATGGTAAAAAATAGATAATTAACTTCCATAAACTTTACTCATTCTTTTCTGACCATCCTGTCACTACACACTCATGGTTCCCATATTAGTTGCTTCAGCAAATACCTGTACGTTTTGAAGGTCTCCAGTTCCTCTTGACTGCATATAGTGCTGTTTGCGAACAGCGTCTCCAATGTGCCTTCAATTCCGCCTTTAACACCTTAAAATCGATTTGTTCAATAATCAGAAAGATCTAGATAATTTCACTCTTCTACTCTTCTAATCAGTTTGAATGAGAGCAGAGTTAATGCTATAACAGCAATTGATGCGACTATTCCGATGATTGTTGTGGAACTACCTAATTCTCGAGGAGGTCCGTACCCGCTAGCTTCTTGACTAAGTGCTTGCCATGAAGATGGAATCAAAACTAGACCCAGTACTGTGGCGATTATTATCCCAGATAGAATCGCGTGTAATAGTTTGGTTTGTATATTCATCCTCTCCTCAAATGTAGTTTCCCATGGCTATAGTTCTACTCTTTAGAACAACAGTCAAACAGGCTTCAGCCTCCACTGCCTCCAAGTCTCATAAGTCGCAATTAGAACTCCACTCAGACCAAAAACCAAAGCGAAAACACCTTGCAGAGATAGCGGACGAGAATATCCGATAATAAAAACGATTAGTAGAGCGAGGAAAAAAGTTGTATAGAAAATGTACCGCGGAATCATCAAACGGCTGAACCTCACAAAGGAACTCGTGACTTCCAAGCTTACAGTTTTCTTCAGTTCGTAGTCTCCCCTAACCTTCTCAACGAGACCCATGTCTATCAGTTTCTCAAGATGATATGAGGCCACACTTGGACTCGAAAATCCCAAATCCTTTTGAAGACGCCTGAGGGTAGTGGGTTTCTGAGTTTTTAAAAGATGCCAATAAACCCGAAGTGTCGTCCCCTTCAGCTTTGACTTGAGATCCTCCATTATTACCCCTCAGATATCTCACGATGAATTGTTTTAATTTACACTTAAGAATTTTGGACATAACCGCAATTAATAGCACAACTAATAGTGGATTACGCTTCAAGGTTGAGTGTCCAGTTTTTAGAACAAGCTTCCTAAAAAATAGAACTATCAACTAGTAAGGTTCAATATGGGTTGTCAAATGTCGAGTTGAAAAGAATATGAAGAAAAAAGCGTTGCTTTCATCTGGAGTTGTTTTAGTTGCAGTGTTGGCAGTAGCAAGTTGGGGGTATTTTTACACCCTTGCTCAAGGATCTGCAGCCAACAGATTGGCAGTTATTGAAGATAAGGATGGCAATCAAATAGGCGTTGAACCCATTGGCGATGAAGTCTGGAGCAAACTTGTTGATTTATTCAATACTGGGGAAATGATGTGGATCGGAGGGTCGATAGAAGAATTCATCAATATTCAACCTGACAAATATTACAGATGGGGCTTTCGTTTTAAATCGGAAAGCGTTTGTGTCGCAGAAGTCACAGCCGAGGGATTACAGGCAACAATTGAATACATAAGCGAAAATCTGGACTATTGGCTAGATATCGGACAAGCCTTCGTTTTCGCCAAAGTTGTGGCCACCTATACGGGGGATAACATACAACTCGGTGGCATAGAAGGTATTGTTACCAATTATGAAGGTACTCCTCTTGCTGGAATGAGAGTAGGTATAGTCAGCGGAACCAATTACTTTCCAGAGATCGCTGCAGAAACTAATGAGGAAGGTTACTATCAGATTGGAAGTGTCCCACGGGGAACCTTTGAGGTAGCTGTCCACGATAGAGAGGGAAACCGAATCTGTCTTGAGAGTGTCATAGTTAGAGGTGAAGAAACCTCCACGTTGAATTTCACAATACAATCATCACCTTTGGAAGTCACTAAATTCACTACTGTCGTCAACGGGATGACGAGCTTAGATGTCTTTGTAGCAGTCAACATAAGTGATGGCTTGACTGAGAAAGAAGCAGAGCTGATCGTGGGAGCCTCTTTCACCTATGTTAAGGGAGAGTATGTTACTCATCAGTTGGACACCCTAACTTTTGATGATGCCAAAATAGAGGCGCACTATACTTGGGGAATTAATGAAAACGACATGGGGCATGTATTCGATGTAACCGCCGATCTCACACAGCTTCAGCTAACTATCACGCACTGTCGCTAATGACAAACACATGAATGGGAGATAAAAATGGAAAGGAAAATCGTTAACTTGATGGAGGAAGAATTCGAAATAGATGGAGACAAATCGGAGCTTTTTCAAGTGCTTCTACTACACGAAGAAGATTTGGTTGAGGTGAAAGAGGCTAAAGAAGTGGACTTTTTAGAAGTTAGAGATCACCTATTAATGGGAGGGTCGGTTTTCATCACAAATAAGGCTTCGCAAAAATTGAGAATTCCTAAAAAAGCGGATTTTACCAATCGGAACACGAATGAGATCAAGACTATTGCGACTTTTTTCATCGATCACATTTGAGTGTGCGCTATATGTCTGCGACTTCA